>NZ_KE992799.1:25303-104630 GCF_000466485.1 [Clostridium] symbiosum ATCC 14940
GTACCGGCGGCGTCCTCACCTGCATAATTAAATCCCAATAATACAAAAAAATATGAAAAAAATCCTTGCAATCCCTGTAAATGTATGATATGCTATCAAAGCTGTGGCATGATAGCTATGAAGCGTGAGGTTGCTGCCTGAAACAGGGCAGGTTTTCCGTGGAGCGAATGTCAAGTCGAAGAAACTGGCGACAAGTCACTGTACAACTACAGAAATATCCCGAAAATAAAGAAGGATTCCGTGTGAGGTCTAAGATGACACACCCGGGCATGTGTACAGTCACCGCTTGTCGTGCTTAAATAGTACGAAAAGGAGGCGACTTTTTTTATGGCAAGTCAAGTAATGAGAATCACATTAAAAGCTTATGATCATCAGCTGGTTGACACATCCGCTGCAAAAATCATCGAGACTGTAAAGAAAAACGGATCAAAGGTGAGCGGACCGGTGCCGTTACCGACAAAGAAGGAAGTAGTAACAATTTTAAGGGCTGTTCATAAGTACAAAGATTCCAGAGAGCAGTTCGAGCAGAGAACTCACAAGAGACTCATCGACATCATTGCTCCAAGCCAGAAGACAGTTGATGCACTGCAGAGACTGGAAATGCCGGCTGGCGTTTACATCGACGTAAAGATGAAAACAAAATAAGCTGCAAAATCAGCAGCAAAGCATTCAATTCAATGCATATCCTAACAGATTTAGATAGATTTCTGGACTGTTCTAGGATGAACGCGGCGAGCAAAGCTTACTGCGTTCCGCTGTAGAAAAAGACAGGAGGTCAAATAATGAAGAAAGCGATTTTAGCGACAAAAGTCGGAATGACTCAAATCTTCAACGAAGACGGAGTTTTAACTCCCGTAACTGTTCTTCAGGCCGGACCATGTGTTGTTACACAGGTTAAGACAGTAGAGAACGACGGTTACAAAGCAGTACAGGTTGGTTTCGTTGACAAGAGAGAAAAACTTGTTACAAAGCCAGTAAAGGGACACTTTGACAAAGCAGGCGTTGCTTACAAGAGATTTGTAAGAGAATTCCGTTTTGAGAACGCAGAAGAGTATTCTGTAAAAGATGAAATCAAGGCAGAAATCTTCGCAGCAGGCGATAAGATTGATGTTACAGCTGTTTCCAAGGGTAAAGGATTCCAGGGTGCTATCAAGAGATATGGCCAGCACAGAGGACCTATGGCTCACGGCTCCAAGTTCCATCGTCATCAGGGTTCCAACGGTTCCGCAACCACTCCAGGCCGCGTATTCAAGGGCAAAGGAATGCCAGGACATATGGGAAGCGTAAAAGTTACCATCCAGAATCTGGAAGTTGTCAGAGTAGATGCAGACAGCAACTTAATCCTTGTTAAAGGCGCAGTGCCAGGACCTAAGAAATCCTTAGTAACAGTTAAAGAAACGGTAAAAGCTGGTAAATAAGCTTTACAGGAAAGGAGGAACACACAGATGGCAAACGTATCTGTTTACAATATTGAAGGCAACGAAGTTGGCACATTAGAGTTAAACGATTCTGTATTCGGCGTAGAAGTGAATGAGCACTTAGTACACCTTGCAGTTGTGGCTCAGTTAGCTAACAAACGTCAGGGAACACAGAAAGCTAAAACACGTTCCGAAGTTTCCGGAGGCGGTAGAAAACCGTGGAGACAGAAAGGAACCGGTCATGCAAGACAGGGTTCTACAAGATCTCCTCAGTGGACAGGCGGCGGCGTTGTATTTGCACCAACACCACGTGATTACACAATCCGGTTAAACAAGAAAGAGAAGAGAGCTGCTCTTAAATCTGCATTAACAAGCAGAGTAAATGAGAATAAATTCATCGTAGTGGACGCTATGAATTTCGATGAAATCAAGACAAAGAAATTCCAGTCTGTTATGAACAACCTGAAAGTGAACAAAGCTCTGGTTGTTTTAGATGACACATGCGGCAATACAGTATTATCTGCAAGAAACATTCCTACAGTTAAGACTGCATCCGTAAACACAATTAATGTATATGATATCTTAAAATACAACACAGTAGTGGCAACAAAGGCTGCTGTAGCTTCTATCGAGGAGGTGTATGCATAATGGCAAACGTACAGTACTATGACGTAATCCTCAAACCAGTGGTAACTGAGAAAAGCATGAACGCTATGAGCGAGAAGAAATATACTTTCTTAGTTCATACAGAAGCAAACAAGTCTATGATTAAAGAGGCTGTTGAAAAAATGTTCCCGGGAACAAAAGTAAAGAGCGTCAATACAATGAATCTCGATGGTAAGACAAAGAGAAGAGGTATGACCTTCGGCAAGACAGCTAAGACAAAGAAAGCAATCGTTCAGCTGACAGAAGACAGCAAAGAGATCGAAATCTTTACTGGCTTATAAGTCGAATGCAGCTTGGCTGCAGGTAACTATACGACGAACACTATGTCGTGATAAGAATGGAGTCTGCAAAAGGGACGGACGGAGAAAAACGGAAGTCCGAAGGGGCACTTCGGAAATGCAGAAAACGCATTTCCTCAGTCGCGGGCATTCGCCCTGTTCCTGCGAATCAAAAAACCTGCTTATGTGCGAGCACAACACAGGTTTTCTGCTTCACATGAACCCTGCTCATTGCTGACGCGCAAATTTAGAAAACGCCAGGGGGCGTTGAACGAAAGGAGTTAGAGTCATGGGAATTAAAACATACAGCCCATATACACCTTCCAGAAGACAGATGACCGGCTCTGATTTCTCTGAGATTACTAAATCAACACCGGAGAAGTCATTAGTAGTAGCATTAGGCAAAAAGAATGCCGGCCGTAATAATCAGGGTAAAATTACAGTTAGACATCGCGGAGGCGGTGCTAAGAGAAAATACAGAATCATCGATTTCAAGAGAAATGCAAAAGACGGTATTCCGGCAACAGTATTATCAATTGAATACGATCCGAACAGAACAGCAAACATCGCTTTAATCTGCTATGCAGACGGCGAGAAGGCATATATCCTTGCTCCGGCCGGATTACAGGTTGGAACTAAAGTTATGAGCGGCGCGCAGGCAGAAGCGAAAGTCGGCAACTGCTTACCACTCAGCGCGATTCCGGTTGGTGCTCAGATTCATAACATCGAGCTTTACCCGGGAAAAGGCGGACAGTTAGTTCGTTCCGCAGGAAACTCCGCACAGTTAATGGCTAAAGAAGGAAAATACGCAACCCTTAGATTACCTTCCGGTGAGATGAGAATGGTTCCGATTATCTGCCGCGCTACAATCGGCGTTGTAGGAAACGGAGATCACAACCTGATTAACATCGGTAAAGCTGGTAGAAAACGCCATATGGGCTTCAGACCTACCGTACGCGGTTCCGTTATGAACCCGAATGACCATCCACACGGCGGTGGTGAAGGCAAGACCGGTATCGGCCGTCCAGGTCCATGTACACCATGGGGCAAACCAGCACTTGGTCTCAAGACAAGAAAGAAAAACAAACAGTCTAACAAGTTAATCGTAAGAAGAAGAAACGGTAAACAGTAGTTATCAAGGAGGTAATTCAATGGGTCGTTCACTTAAAAAAGGACCATTTGCAGACGCTCATCTTTTAAAGAAAGTGGATGATATGAACGCAGCAGGCCAGAAGCAGGTTATCAAAACCTGGTCCCGCCGTTCTACAATCTTCCCGCAGATGGTAGGTCATACAATCGCAGTTCATGATGGCAGGAAACACGTTCCGGTATATGTTACAGAGGATATGGTTGGACATAAACTCGGAGAGTTTGTAGCTACAAGAACTTACAGAGGCCACGGAAAAGACGAAAAGAAAGCAGGCCGTAAGTAATTTTACGCTTTTGAAAGGAGGTTTCACCAATGGCTAAAGGACATAGATCCCAAATTAAGAGAGAGAGAAATGCACAGAAGGATACCAGACCGTCAGCAAAGCTGTCTTATGCCAGAGTATCTGTTCAGAAAGCATGTTTCGTATTAGATGCCATTAGAGGCAAAGATGTGCAGACTGCACTCGGTATTGTAACTTACAATTCCAGATATGCTTCTACTTTAATAAAGAAATTACTCGAATCAGCAATTGCCAATGCTGAGAATAACAACCAGATGAATCCGGAGAACCTGTATGTGGCTGAGTGCTACGCGAACAAGGGACCGACAATGAAGAGAGTTAAACCGAGAGCACAGGGCAGGGCGTACAGAATCGAAAAGAGAATGAGCCACATCACGATCGTGCTTGATGAGAGATAAAAGGAGGCAAATATGGGACAGAAAGTTAATCCACACGGCTTAAGAGTCGGTGTTATTAAAGACTGGGACTCAAAATGGTATGCTGAAGCTGATTTTGCTGACAACCTTGTAGAAGATCACAAGATCAGAACATATCTGAAAAAGAAATTATACAGCGCCGGTATTTCCAAAATTGAAATCGAGCGTGCATCTGATAAAGTGAAAATCGTCATCTACACAGCTAAGCCGGGTGTTGTAATCGGTAAAGGCGGCGCAGAGATCGAGAAAACTAAAAAAGAGATTCAGAAATTAACTGACAAGAGAGTCTTCGTAGACATCAAGGAAGTTAAGAGAGCCGACAGAGACGCTCAGTTAGTAGCTGAGAATATCGCACAGCAGTTACAGAACCGTGTATCTTTCCGCCGTGCCATGAAGTCTGCAATGGGCAGATCCATGAAGGCAGGAGCTAAAGGTATCAAAGCATCCGTATCCGGCCGTCTTGGCGGTGCAGATATGGCCCGTACAGAATTCTACAGCGAGGGTACAATCCCGCTTCAGACATTAAGAGCAGATATTGACTATGGTTTCGCTGAGGCAGATACAACCTACGGCAAGACAGGCGTTAAGGTTTGGATCTACAAAGGCGAAGTACTTCCTGCTAAAGGAAACAAGGAAGGGAGCGATAAATAATGTTAATGCCTAAAAGAGTAAAACGTCGTAAACAGTTCCGTGGTTCTATGGCAGGTAAAGCTACAAGAGGCAATGTTATTTGCTACGGAGAATTCGGTTTAGTCTCTACAGAACCATGCTGGATCAGATCCAATCAGATAGAGGCAGCCCGTGTTGCCATGACCCGTTACATCAAACGTGGCGGTAAAGTATGGATTAAGATTTTCCCGGATAAACCAGTTACCGCAAAACCGGCAGAGACTCGTATGGGTTCCGGTAAGGGCGCACTTGAATACTGGGTGGCAGTAGTTAAACCAGGCCGTGTATTATTTGAAATCGCGGGTGTACCAGAAGAGACAGCCAGAGAAGCGTTACGTCTTGCAATGCATAAACTTCCTTGCAAGTGCAAAATTGCTTCTAAAGCAGATTTAGAAGGCGGTGATAACAGTGAAAATTAATAAGTATGTAGAAGATTTAAAAGTCAAATCAGCTGCAGAATTAAATGAAGAATTAGTAGCTGCTAAAAAGGAACTTTTCAACTTAAGATTCCAGAACGCAACAAATCAGTTAGATAATACAAGCAGAATTAAAGAGGTTCGCAAGAACATCGCCAGAATTCAGACTGTTATTACAGAAAAAGCAAACGCATAACTGAACAAGCAGTGGTTGCGGTAAATTTGACTGGACAATAGATTCCTAGAACAAGGAAAGGAGATATCTACCGTGGAAAGAAATCTTAGAAAAACACGTACTGGTAAAGTAGTAAGCAACAAGATGGATAAGACAATCGTAGTTGCTATCGTAAACCATGTAAAACATCCTTTAATCGGTAAGATCGTTAAAAAGACATATAAATTAAAAGCACACGATGAGAACAATGAGTGTACTATCGGTGATACCGTAAAAGTAATGGAAACAAGACCGATCTCCAAAGACAAAAGATGGAGACTTGTTGAGATTATCGAGAAAGCAAGATAATTTTAATATCAGAAAGGAGTATTGGGCATGATTCAGCAGGAAACCAGATTGAGGGTTGCCGACAATACCGGTGCTAAAGAATTACTCTGTATCCGTGTTATGGGCGGATCCACTAGAAGATATGCAAATATTGGTGATATTATCGTTGCCACCGTTAAAGATGCAACACCAGGCGGTGTTGTAAAAAAAGGCGACGTTGTAAAAGCCGTTGTCGTACGTACTGTAAAAGGCGCACGCCGTAAAGACGGTTCTTATATCAAATTCGATGAGAACGCAGCAGTTATTATCAAAGATGACAAGAACCCGAAAGGTACACGTATCTTTGGGCCAGTAGCGAGAGAGTTAAGAGAGAAGCAGTTTATGAAGATTGTTTCCCTGGCTCCAGAAGTACTGTAGGAGGTATCAACTGTGCATAAAATTAAAAAAGATGACCTGGTAAAGATTATTGCAGGCAAAGATAAAGACAAAACAGGAAAAATTCTTTCCGTTAATACAAAGAAAAACACTGTTCTGGTTGAAGGATGCAACATGGTTACCAAGCATTCCAAACCATCAGCAGCGAACCAGCAGGGCGGCATTATCCATCAGGAAGGTCCTATCGACATTTCCAACGTAATGCTTGTCGTTGATGGAAAAGCAACAAGAGTTGGTTTTGAAGTTAAAGATGGCAAAAAAGTCCGTGTTGCAAAAGCAACCGGTAAAGTGATTGACTAATACAGAGAGGAGGAACATTTAAGTTGGCTAGATTAAAAGAAATGTATCGTGGTGAAATTACAGAAGCCATGATCAAAAAATTCGGATATAAAAATGTCATGGAAGTGCCGAAGTTAGACAAAATTGTTGTCAACATGGGCGTTGGTGAAGCAAAAGAAAATGCTAAAGTTCTGGACTCTGCTGTAAGAGATATGGAAATTATCACAGGACAGAAGGCAGTACTGACAAAAGCAAAGAAATCAGTCGCTAACTTCAAGCTCAGAGAAGGTATGGCAATTGGTTGTAAGGTAACACTGCGCGGTGAGAAGATGTATGAGTTCGCTGATCGTTTAATCAACCTTGCACTTCCTCGAGTTCGTGACTTTAGAGGTGTTAATCCAAACGCATTTGACGGCAGAGGAAACTATGCACTCGGTATCAAAGAGCAGCTTATCTTCCCGGAAGTTGAGTACGATAAGGTTGATAAAGTCAGAGGTATGGATATTATTTTCGTAACAACTGCTAAGACAGACGAAGAAGCACGTGAACTTTTAACACTGTTCAACATGCCATTTGCAAAATAATAGGAGGATTTATCAATGGCTAAGACTTCAATGAAGATTAAACAGCAGCGTCCGGCAAAATTCTCCACCAGAGAATATAACCGCTGCAGAATTTGTGGCCGTCCACACGCATACTTGAGAAAATATGGTATCTGCCGTATCTGTTTCCGTGAATTAGCTTACAAAGGCGAGATTCCGGGCGTAAGAAAAGCAAGCTGGTGACCGAAAGCAGCTTAGCGAGGTATTTTCGAGCTTAGCGCGAGGCCGTTCGCGAAACTTAGTGAGTCCGAGCCGTAGGCGAAAGACGAACTTAGTTGAGTGGACGTGTAGTGGCAGGAGAACCCCCACTCACCGAAGTGGCAGGATGAAATTATAAGGAGGCAAAACTCACATGACAATGAGCGATCCAATCGCAGATATGCTTACGAGAATCCGTAATGCCAATACTGCTAAACATGATACAGTTGATGTTCCGTCTTCCAAGATGAAATTAGCTATCGCTGACATTCTTGTAAAAGAGGGCTACATCAGAAAATATGACATCGTAGAAGATGGCAGTTTCAAAACAATCCGTATGGAATTAAAATACGGAAAAGACAAAAATGAGAAAATCATTTCCGGTATCAAGAGAATTTCCAAACCAGGTCTTCGTGTTTATGCAAACAAAGACGAAATGCCGAAAGTACTCGGTGGTTTAGGTGTGGCTATCATCTCTACCAACCAGGGTGTTATCACTGACAGACAGGCAAGAGAGCTCGGCGTAGGCGGAGAAGTTCTGGCATTTGTTTGGTAGGCATTGAACACTTAACGAGGTGTTTTCGAGTTTAGTGTGAAAGCCCGTCCCGAACCTTAGCGAGTCCGAGCCGAAGGCGGCAGACGAACTTAGTTGAGTGGACGTGTGGTGGTCTAGAAAAAGTAGTAGAACTGAAAACAGAGAAGCCGCCAATGGCTTCTCCGAGAATCTAAGTAGGAGGTAATCGGCATGTCACGTATCGGAAGAATGCCAATCGCGGTTCCGGCAGGAGTAACTGTTACAATCGCAGAGAATAATTTAGTGACTGTAAAAGGTCCTAAGGGTACACTCGAGAGAGAGTTGCCAGTAGAAATGACAATCAAAGAAGAAGATGGTCATATTATCGTTACAAGACCTAACGACTTAAAGAAGATGAAATCTTTACACGGTCTGACAAGAACCTTAATCAGCAACATGGTTCATGGTGTTACCGAAGGGTATGAGAAAGTTCTGGAAGTTAACGGCGTAGGTTACAGAGCCGCAAAACAGGGCAAGAAACTGGTTCTCAGCCTTGGTTATTCCCATCCGGTTGAGATGGAAGATCCGGAAGGCATCGAGACAGTCCTTGAAGGACAGAACAAGATCACTGTAAAAGGTATCAGTAAAGAAAAAGTTGGCCAATACGCTGCTGAAATCAGAGACAAGAGAAGACCTGAGCCGTACAAGGGCAAAGGTATTAAATATGCTGATGAAGTTATCAGACGTAAAGTTGGTAAGACTGGTAAGAAATAATTTAAGGAGAGTGTAAAGATGGTTAGCAAACAGTCAAGAAGCGAAGTTCGCGTAAAGAAACACGCTAGATTACGTAATCGTTATTCTGGAACAGCACAGAGACCGCGTTTAGCAGTGTTCAGAAGTAATAATCATATGTATGCTCAGATTATTGACGATACAGTTGGCAATACTTTAGTTGCAGCTTCAACAGCAGAGAAAGCAATCAAAGCAGAGCTTGAAAAGACAAACAACGTAGACGCAGCTGCTTACGTTGGTACTGTAATCGCAAAGAGAGCAATCGAAAAAGGTATTAAAGAAGTTGTCTTTGACAGAGGCGGATTCATATATCACGGTAAAGTTCAGGCATTAGCAGATGCAGCTAGAGAAGCTGGTCTGGAATTCTAGTAGGAAGGAGAACATACACATGAAACGTACAAAAATTGATGCCAGCCAGTTCGAGTTAGAAGATAAGGTAGTGGCAATCAAACGTGTATCCAAAACTGTTAAAGGCGGACGTACAATGAGATTCTCCGCATTAGTAGTAGTTGGTGACAAAAACGGACACGTTGGTGCAGGTATGGGTAAAGCCGCTGAAGTTCCGGAAGCAATCCGTAAAGGAAAAGAAGCTGCAGCAAGAAACCTGGTAGCTGTTCCATTTGATGACAATAACAGTATTCCACATGACTTCATTGGAAAATTCGGAAGTGCAAATGTACTTCTCAAGAAGGCTCCTGAAGGTACAGGTATCATCGCAGGAGGCCCGGCACGTTCCGTACTGGAGCTTGCAGGATACAAGAATATCCGTACAAAATCCCTGGGTTCTAACAACAAGACAAACGTTGTTTTAGCTACTCTTGCAGGATTATGCGAAATCAAGACACCTGAAGAAGTTGCAAAACTCCGTGGTAAATCTGTAGAAGAGATTCTGAACTAATAGGAGGGTATTAAAATGGCAGAGAAATTAAAAATCACTTTAGTAAAATCTCCTATCGGTGCCGTTCCGAAGCACAAAGCAACTGTTGAAGCTTTAGGCTTAAAGAAATTAAACAAAACAGTTGAAATGCCGGACAACAGCGCGGTCAGGGGCATGATTCAGTGTGTAAGACACTTGGTAAAAGTTGAAGAAATCTAAAATCCACGTAGGAGGTGCAGTCATGGATTTATCTAATTTACAGCCGGCTGTAGGTTCAAAACACAGCGACAGCTTCAGAAGAGGCCGTGGACACGCTTCAGGTAATGGTAAGACTGCTGGTAAAGGTCACAAAGGCCAGAAAGCACGTTCCGGCGCAACAAGACCGGGATTTGAAGGCGGCCAGATGCCTTTATACAGACGTATCCCGAAGAGAGGATTCACAAATAGAAACTCTAAGACAATCATTGGTATCAATGTAAGCGAATTAGAGAGATTTGACAACGACTCAGTCGTTACAGTAGAAACATTAATCGAAGCAGGTATCGTTAAAAACCCACGCGATGGCGTTAAAATTCTTGGTAACGGAGAGCTGACCAAGAAACTCACTGTGAAAGCAGATGCTGTTAGTGAAGGAGCAAAAGCCAAAATTGAAGCAGTTGGCGGAACCTGCGAGGTGATCTAATATGTTAAAAACACTCCAGAACGCTTTTAAGATAAAGGAAATAAGGGAAAAACTTCTCTACACTTTCTTTATGCTGGTTGTGATTCGTCTCGGTTCACAGCTGCCGATCCCGGGAGTAAAAACAACGTTCTTTGCTGAACTGTTCGCAAGACAGTCCAGCGATGCATTTGGATTTTTCAATACGATTACTGGCGGTTCGTTTACGAACATGTCAGTATTCGCCTTGAGCATCACGCCATATATCACATCTTCCATTATCATGCAGCTTTTAACGATCGCGATTCCAAAACTGGAAGAGATGCAGCGTGAAGGCGAGGATGGAAGAAAGAAAATTGCAGAATACACACGTTATCTGACCGTAGGCCTCGCTCTGATGCAGTCTATAGCCATGTCCGTAGGATTTGGCGGAAGAGGTCTTCTTATCGACTTCAATGCGGTCAGTGTTATCGTGGCGATTGCGACAATGACATCAGGTAGTGCAATGCTTATGTGGATTGGTGAGCGGATTACGGAGCGCGGCGTAGGAAACGGAATTTCCATCGTCCTTCTGTTCAACATCATTTCCACACTGCCGAGTGATATGATTACCCTGTACGAGAGGTTCCTTGTCGGAAAGAACGTGCCGGTGGCGACCGTATCCCTGATTATCATTCTGGCAATTATTCTTGCCATGGTAGTATTCGTTATCGTACTGCAGGATGGAGAGCGGAGAATTCCCGTTCAGTATTCCAAGAAGATGCAGGGCAGGAAGATGGTAGGCGGACAGTCTACAAATATTCCTCTGAAAGTAAATACGGCAGGTGTTATCCCTGTTATTTTTGCTTCTTCCCTGATGTCTTTTCCGGTAGTTATCGCGGAGTTTTTCCAGGTGGATTACGCTACATTCGGCGGAAAAATCTTAAGAGCTCTTAACTCCGGTTCCTGGTTCCATGCGGAATATCCGGTTTATTCAATTGGTATGGTGGTCTATATTGCTTTGATCGTGGTGTTTGCGTATTTCTACACATCCATCACATTTAATCCATTAGAGGTTGCCAACAATATGAAGAAATCCGGCGGCTTTATCCCGGGCATCCGTCCAGGTAAGCCAACATCTGATTACCTGAACAACATTTTAAATTATATCGTATTTATCGGGGCCTGCGGCCTGATCGTCGTATGCCTGATTCCGATTATGGTGTCGGGAATTTTCTCCGTAGGAAGCCTGTCTTTCGGCGGAACATCCCTTATCATTATCGTCGGAGTTGTCCTTGAGACAATTAAAGCGGTTGAGGCACAGATGCTTGTTCGTAATTATAGAGGATTTTTAAACGATTAAAACAATTCGCTTTCTAAGCAGGAGCTCCTGGAGGCCGGACGATCCGGAGCCGGGCTGATCCTGCATAGGGGCGTTTCTGTTGAAGTCGGTGACCTGTTCGCGTAGCGTGCAGGTTATCGTTGTATTTGCAGGAAGCTTGTTTTTGAGGGTACTGAAAAGTTACCGTTATCGTTTTATCGGGGAGGTAAGCCTATGAAGATTATTATGTTAGGAGCACCGGGGGCCGGCAAAGGTACGCAGGCCAAAAGAATTGCAGAGAAATATCTGATCCCGCATATCTCCACAGGAGATATATTCAGATCAAATATTAAGGAAGGTACCGAACTGGGCATGAAGGCAAAGCAGTTCATGGATCAGGGACTTCTGGTACCGGATGAGGTTACGATTGGAATGCTGCTGGATCGCATTCACCAGGACGACTGTGAGAAGGGATACGTACTGGACGGTTTTCCAAGAACCATTCCGCAGGCAGAGAGCCTGACGAAAGCGCTTTCCGATATGGGAGAGGCTATTGACTATGCAATTGACGTGGATGTTCCCGATGAGAATATCGTAAACAGAATGTCAGGCCGCCGGGCATGTTTAACTTGCGGTGCGACCTATCATGTGACGTTCGCGCCTCCTGCAAAAGAGGGCATCTGCGATGTATGCGGAGCAGAACTGGTGCTCAGGGATGACGATAAGCCTGAGACGGTTCAGAAACGCCTTGCAGTTTACCATGAGCAGACACAGCCGCTGATTGACTATTATAAGGAAAAAGGCGTGCTGCATTCCGTAGACGGAACAAAAGATATGGAAGAAGTTTTCCAAAGCATCACTGAAATTTTAGGAGCATAACAGTATGGCAGTAACGATTAAATCTCCCAGAGAGATCGAGCTGATGAGGGAGGCGGGGAAGATCCTTGCCAAAACTCATGACGAGCTTGCAAAGAACCTGAAGCCTGGCATGTCCACATGGGATATTGACCATATGGGTGAAGAGATCATACGAAGCTATGGGTGTATCCCTTCCTTTAAGAATTACAACGGCTACCCTGCGTCAATCTGTGTATCGGTCAATGACGAGGTGGTACACGGGATTCCGCACAGGGAGCATTATCTGAAGGAAGGCGATATTGTAAGTCTGGATGCGGGAGTTATCTATAAAGGATATCATTCCGACGCGGCCAGGACCCACGGAATCGGAGAAATCAGCGAGGATGCGCAGAAACTCATAGAAGTTACAAGGCAAAGTTTCTTTGAGGGGATTAAATTTGCCAAACCTGGCAATCATCTAAATGATATTTCCGCAGCTATCCAGAAATATGCCGAAAGTTTCGGCTACGGGGTAGTAAGAGACCTGGTAGGTCATGGAATCGGAACTCATCTGCATGAGGATCCGGAGGTGCCCAACTTCGCCAGAAGAAGAAAAGGCATTCTTCTGCAGCCCGGTATGACGCTGGCTGTGGAACCTATGATCAATGCGGGAACTTATGATGTAGTCTGGCTGGATGACGACTGGACCGTAGTGACGGATGATGGTTCTCTGTCGGCTCATTATGAAAATACCATTCTCATTACCGAGGATGGACCAGAGATTTTGTCAATGCTCTGATTCGAGGTGGTAAGATGGCAGGATATGAAACAGGCTGTCTGGCCTGGTCTTTGGCCGGTCATGACAAAGAAGGCATATTTATCATAATAAAAGAAGATGCGGAATATGTTTACCTGGCGGACGGAAGACTCCGGACCGTGGGAAAACCGAAACGCAAGAAGAAGAAACACGTTCAGGCATCCCGCATCCGCGATGAAAAGCTTTGCGATAAGCTTATGAGCGGCAGCACCGTTACCGATGAAGAGATTAAATACTTCATCAAACAGTACAGGGCGAATCATTTAGAGACGCCGGATGAAAACCGGTGAAATTCACATAACCAGGGAGGTATAAAAGTTTATGTCAAAAGCAGATGTAATTGAAATTGAAGGCGTTGTGGTGGAAAAATTACCGAATGCCATGTTTAAAGTGGAGCTGGAGAACAAGCATATCGTACTTGCAACAATCAGCGGAAAACTCCGCATGAATTATATCAGGATTCTGCCGGGCGACAAGGTTACGATGGAGATGTCTCCATATGATCTGTCCAAGGGAAGAATTATCTGGAGAGATAAATAAGCTGCAGCTCAGCTTACGGCGAAACTGCGGCAAATGATACATGGAAACGTCAAAGGGGACTGAACGCTGTCCCCTGAGCGGGCCGGGGAAGAGGGTAGATACATCGAGTCTTCCCGTTGGGCCTGCGCTGAGTACAGCCCATAGTCCTCACATTGCGGGAGAACGGGCTGGCGTTGAGGCTTATGGGCTGTACTCAGCATCCGGACAGCTATCCGGTCCGCCATTGCAGAGCGTGTTATTGTTCGCAGCACACCGCTTTTTGCGGTGGGTGAACAGTAACGGACTGTTAGTTACAGTTCAGCCTTCGGCTAAACCGTAACAAATGATGCACAGAAACGGCAAAAAACGTCGTTTCGCGCCGCACAACTCGGGATTTTCGCAAAAAACAGCGAAAACACCTCGCGGAATACATCATGGCTGAACGGTTACGACTGTTACCGGGGATTAGAAATACCGGGAAATTATGCTTGCATTATATAGAAATTAGTGTTATAATGCTCTAGCGAACTTTGTTGAAGCAACATGTGAGATCCGCCCTTTTGCCGGAACCCGGGCTTTTAAAGGAAAGAGACGCCTGCTGTACCTGTAAGTCCGGCATGTAAGGACTGCAATGGGTGTTATCAATATTGTATGTCCTGTGTAAGGACTGTTACGGAAAGGAGAATTACTGTGAAGGTTAGATCATCGGTTAAACCAATTTGCGAAAAGTGCAAGATCATTAAAAGAAAAGGCAGTATCAGAGTAATCTGTGAAAATCCAAAGCACAAACAAAGACAGGGCTGATAAGCATTTGTCTGCCTGATTTTTTCGCACGGCTTTCTATATGAACCACCAGGATAAGTTGTTCATAGCTGCTCAGGATTTTCGTCCTTGAAGCATGAATTCCTGCTGGTATATGGATTGGCATAATACATCATTATTTTAACTCAACTCAATGAAGAAAGAAAAAAACTAATGGAGGTGTACTACACACATGGCTCGTATTTCAGGTGTTGATTTACCAAGAGAAAAACGCGTCGAGATCGGATTAACTTACATCTACGGTATCGGTAGAACAAGTTCAACCCGTATTCTTGCAGAGGCTGGCGTTAATCCTGACACACGTGTTAAGGATTTAACGGATGACGAAGTAAAGAGAATCGCTGGTGTCATCGCTGAAAGTCAGACTGTTGAAGGTGATTTACGTAGAGAAATCGCTATGAACATCAAGAGACTTCAGGAGATTGGATGCTACAGAGGAATTCGTCATAGAAAGAGCCTGCCTGTCCGTGGTCAGAAGACCAAGACAAATGCAAGAACACGTAAGGGTCCGAGAAAGACAGTAGCAAACAAGAAGAAATAATTCATTTGGTAACAAATAAGTTGTGAATCAGGTTAGTAAGTAACAGGATTCAAGTAATCGAAGAAAGTAGGTTAGTTTAAAATGGCTAAAAAAATGTCAACTGGTAAAAAAGTGACAAAAAAGCGTGTAAAGAAAAACGTTGAACGCGGACAGGCGCACATCCAGTCATCTTTTAATAACACGATCGTTACCTTAACAGATGCACAGGGTAATGCATTATCATGGGCAAGTGCAGGCGGTCTGGGATTTAGAGGTTCAAGGAAATCTACTCCATATGCAGCTCAGATGGCTGCAGAAACTGCTACAAAGGCAGCTCTCATCCATGGCTTAAAGTCAGTAGACGTTATGGTAAAAGGTCCGGGATCAGGCCGTGAAGCAGCAATCCGTGCCCTTCAGGCATGTGGTCTTGAAGTAACCAGCATTAAGGACGTAACTCCGGTTCCGCACAACGGATGCCGTCCGCCAAAACGTAGAAGAGTCTAATTAGGAGGTGCAAGTAAAGTGGCAGTAGATAGAGTTCCTGTACTTAAAAGATGTAGATCTCTTGACCTGGATCCGATTTATTTAGGAATCGACAAGAAATCCAAGAGAGAGTTAAAAAGAGCCAATAGAAAGATGAGTGAATATGGTCTGCAGTTAAGAGAAAAGCAGAAAGCCAAATTCATCTATGGTGTGTTAGAGAAACCTTTTAGAAATTATTATGCGAAAGCTTCCAAAATGTCCGGACAGGTTGGTACCAACCTTATGATCCTTCTGGAATGCAGACTGGATAATGTATTATTCAGAATGGGCTTTGGCCGTACGAGAAAAGAGACAAGACAGATCGTAGATCACAAGCATGTACTGGTTAACGGAAAACCTGTAAACATTCCGTCTTACCGCGTTAAAGCTGGTGACACAATCGAGATCAAAGAGAAATACAAATCTTCACAGAGATATAAAAATATCTTAGAGGTAACCGCCGGAAGAATGGTACCAGCATGGTTAGAGGCTGATATGGAAAACTTGAAAGGCGTTGTTAAAGAGTTACCAACCAGAGACGAAATTGATGTTCCTGTAAATGAAGTGCTTATCGTCGAGTTATACTCCAAATAATTAAGAGTTGACTAAATTTTTTGTTGCTGTCCGGCCCTTCACGGGCCGGACAGCGGCAAAATCGCCGGTTGGCGGTAACGGATGTGAACCGCGTCTTTTGCCGTTACCCGCAGCGAAAGTTCTTCTCTTATTTTATAAGAGTATGACAGACCCTCAATAAAAGTTCCCAAAAGGAGGGGCTATAGTGTTCGATTTTGAAAAACCGAAAATTGAAATTGCTGAGATTTCAGAAGACAAAAGATATGGCAAGTTTGTAGTTGAACCGCTCGAAAGAGGCTACGGAACTACTTTAGGAAATTCTTTAAGAAGAATTATGCTCTCTTCTTTGCCTGGCGCAGCAGTAAGTCAAGTGAAAATCGATGGCGTTTTGCATGAATTCAGTTCGATTCCCGGAGTAAAGGAAGACGTAACTGAGATTATTATGAACATCAAGAGTTTGGCAATTAAGAATCTGAGCGAAACGAATGAGCCAAAGACAGCTTATATCGAATTCGAGGGAGAAGGCGTCGTAACAGCCGCTGATATCCAGGTGGATTCTGACATTGAGATTTTAAATCCTGAGCAGGTAATTGCCACATTAAGCGGCGGCACGGACAGTAAGTTCTATATGGAACTGAACATCACAAAAGGCCGTGGTTATATCAGCGCAGACAAGAACAAGAACGACGAGCTTCCAATCGGAATGATCGCTGTGGATTCCATCTACACACCGGTAGAGCGTGTCAATATGACCGTTGAGAATACCCGTGTGGGCCAGGTTACCGACTTTGATAAGCTGACACTGGATGTATTCACAAACGGAACTCTTGCTCCTGATGAGGCAGTCAGCCTGGCAGCTAAAGTTCTGAGCGAGCATTTGAACCTTTTCATCGACCTTTCTGAGAATGCCAGAACTGCAGAAGTTATGGTAGAGAAGGAAGACAACGAGAAAGAAAAAGTGCTTGAGATGAACATTGATGAACTGGAGTTATCCGTTCGTTCATACAACTGTTTAAAGAGAGCAGGTATCAACACCGTGGAGGAACTGTGCAACAGGACTCCGGAAGATATGATGAAGGTCAGAAACCTGGGCCGCAAATCTTTGGAAGAGGTACTTGCCAAATTAAAAGAGTTAGGCTTACAGCTCAATCCGAGCGAAGAAGCTTAATTTTAACGAATGTTTGAGCACCCGGCAGATAAGACCAAAGGGCACAGCCGGGCGTTTACGAATAAAGCAGGCGGACAGTAAGACCAATGAAGCGTGGACGCCGGCTTCCACAAATATGGAGGATTAAATCATGGCAGGATATAGAAAGCTGGGAAAGACTTCCAGCCAGAGAAAAGCATTACTGAGAAACCAGGTTACCAATCTGTTATACCACGGCAAGATCGTTACAACTGAGGCCAGAGCCAAAGAAGTAAAGAAGATTGCTGAGGGCTTAATTGCCATGGCAGTTAAGGAAAAAGACAACTTCGAGACCGTAAAAGTTACTGCAAAGGTTGCACGTAAAGATAAAGACGGCAAGAGAGTAAAAGAAGTTGTTGACGGAAAGAAAGTTACCGTTTATGACGAAGTAGAGAAAGAGATCAAGAAAGACAAACCATCCAGACTTCATGCTAGAAGACAGATGTTAAAGGTTCTCTATGATGTAACAGAAGTTCCGGCTGCAAAAGCAGGCAGAAAGAAAAATACAAAAGAAGTAGATATGCCGGCAAAACTCTTTGATGAGATTGCTCCTAAATACGTAAACCGCAACGGTGGATACACAAGAATCGTTAAGATCGGACAGCGTAAGGGCGACGGCGCTTTGGAAGTTTTATTAGAGCTTGTTTAATCAGTAAACAAAGCGGTGAAACGTTTGCTTTGTAAACATTTCACTGCCCGTTAATAAACGACTCCAGCCATGCAGAGTGGCTGGAGTCGTTTTAATTTACGGCGGTGACGTGTGCGCGGAGCGTGCAGGTTATCGTTTAACGGTCCTCAGCTTTCCTTGCCGGACGGTAAAGTCTGCATGAGGGCAAAGAAATGTTCAGGCTTACCGGTGGTGAAATATGCATACCAGGATTCCAGCGTGTCCGGCTGAAAAACGTTTAAATGCCCAATAATCTGTTTCGCCCACAGTAAAGCTCCGGCAGAGCCGGCGGTAATTAGGTTGTTATCCGCCACAGAGGGCTTGTCAATGTAAAAATCCTGGCCTTTATAACCGGGAGAAAACATTTCAAGAAATCCCGGCCCGTTGCTGGTATGGGGGCGGTTATCCAGCAGTCCGGCTCCGGCAAGCGCAGCGGTAGCCCCGCAGATGGCACACACCAAAGCGCCTGACGAGAGAAGCTCTTCTGCTTTTTTAATAACAGCCCCGTGCTTTAAATCATTCCATGTGTCTGCGCCCGGTAATAGCAGAACGCTTGTCTCACTCACAGCAATATCATCAATCAGGCAGTCGGGCATGATTGTCAGACCGCCCATTGTCTTGATTGGCTTCCCGGAATAACTGACGGTTTTGAGCGATACGCGCTGAGCGTCCTTTTTGAAAAACCGGCCGGAATTCACCTCTGAAATAACATAGCCAAGCTCCCAGTCGGCCAAAGCATCAAGAACGTAAACATAGATTGTGAACATAAGTTTCCTCCATTTTCATATTATTTCCACCTGACAGGCAGTTGATTTGCCTGCCTTTTTATTATACTCTGCAATTGTTGACAACTGTATGGCAACAATCTATAATGATAAAAAAATTGGAAGGTGCCCGACAGATGAAAGTTGACAGGCTTGTTAGCATAATTATGATACTCCTTGATAAAAAGCGCATAGGCGCGCAGGAACTGGCGGATATGTTTGAAGTTTCCCCCCGCACAATCTACCGCGACATAGAGGCGATCAACATGGCGGGTATTCCTGTCCGGGGGGCATCCGGGGTGGGCGGCGGCTTTGAAATCATGCAGGATTACAAGCTTGATAAAAAGGTTTTTTCGACTTCCGAGCTTTCCGCCCTCCTAATGGGGCTTTCCAGTCTTTCCGGTATGATACGGGGGGACGAACTGGTACATGCCCTTGCAAAAGTCAAAAGTTTTATCCCTGCCGACAGAGCGAAAGACATTGAATTAAAAGTAAACCAGATATGTATTGATTTAAATCCGTGGATGGGTAACAGGAATATGCAGCCATATTTGGAAATTATTAAAACAGCTTTACAGGAAAGCAGGCTGCTTTCATTTGAGTATATTGACAGATACGGAAATTTTTCTAAACGGACAGCCGAGCCGTACCAGCTCATATTAAAAAGTAATCACTGGTATTGGCAGGGGTATTGCCATAAAAGAAATGATTACCGTTTATTCAGATTATCCCGTATATCAAACCTGGAAATGCTGGAAGAAGCTTTTACACCGCGGGATTATCAAAAACCCCAGTTGGATTTTACTGATATTTATACAACCATGCAGATAAAAATCAAAATTCGTATTCATAAATCTGTCATGGACAGGGTACTTGATTTTTGTTCGTATGATCATTTTACTCCGGATGGTGACGAGCATTACATTGTCACTCTCCCCTTCATAGAGAATGAATACTATTACAATATTCTTTTAAGCTTTGGGGATAAATGCGAGTGTTTGGGGCCGGTACATGTCTGCAGGGAGATGAAGCGCCGGATCCATAACATAGCGGCTTTATATGAGAAATGGAATTAGAAGTATTTCTTTTTTATCCATCTATGCCGCAAGAATATCGTAAGTTGACTGTAATAGTGGAACGCTTTATAATTAAATTATAAAAACAGCGGAAAAAACAGCAAGAAAAATGTTTTCCGCCGGAGAGGATGAGGGATATGAAGAGAAAAAACAGGTGGATTGGTCCGCTTGTTTCTATATGCCTGGTGACCTGTATGGCGTTTGGAGGGGCAATGGTTTCCTATGCCGCTTCGTCCAGAAAGACAATCAGCAAGGTAACGATTAATCTGGACCTGGAATTGGAAGCG
Source organism: [Clostridium] symbiosum ATCC 14940 (assembly GCF_000466485.1). Classification (GTDB taxonomy): domain Bacteria; phylum Bacillota; class Clostridia; order Lachnospirales; family Lachnospiraceae; genus Otoolea; species Otoolea symbiosa. The sequence continues at coordinate 45,365 of NZ_KE992799.1, forward strand.
GGCGAGAGCCTGCCGGATCTGGAAGCGGGAAAAGACAGCGGGTTTAATGTAAGGGCAGGAAACGAGCGGTATACGGCAACTGAGGCGCAGTGGGTGAGCTCCACATCGAAGGATGTGAAGATTGGCAGCACCTATACGTTAAAAGTGTGGCTGGAAGCGGAGGATCCGGATTCCTATGGCTTTGTCGGGACCTATAAATCCAGCAATGTCACGGTAAAAGGCGGCACCTTTGTGTCGGCTTCCAGAAAGGGATACGATACTCTGGTAGTCACGGTTAAGACGAAGCCGGTAAAGGGCGAATATGACGCCCCTGAGGACGCCGAATGGAAAGAGAATCAGCTGGGCCACGCGAAGTGGGATAAAGTGAACGGAGTGGACGCCTATGATATAAACCTTTATAAAGGCAGCAGCGCCATATATAAGGTGAAGGCGTACAAGGGCACGTCGATCAATTTTTATCCATACATGACGAGTGCGGGTACTTATACCTTTAAGGTGCGTTCCGCACCGTCGGGCGACAGCCAGAAGGACTACGCCGACAGCAGCGACTGGACGGAGTCGGATGAGCTGTATATTGCCAAGGAATCGGTGTCCAATGGTTCCGGCAAGATTGATTACAACAATACAAACAGCGCTGCCAATAATTCCACGTCGCAGGTCGGCTGGATCCAGGATGGGAGCCGCTGGTGGTACCGCTATCCGGACGGAACCTTCCAGAAGGATTCCTGGCTGCTGGTCAACAATATCTGGTATCTGTTTGACAAAGACGGCTGGATGCTGACGGGATGGCAGGAGAAGAACGGAAACTGGTATTATCTGGACAACAACGGAGCAATGAGAAAGGGCTGGGTACAGGCGGCCAACGGCTGGTATTATCTGAATCCGGGACCTGAGGGCACAGAGGGAGCGATGTTTAAGAACCAGTGGCTGGACAGCAACGGCAAGAGATATTATCTGGGAGAAAACGGCGTAATGTGCGAGGGCTGGACCCAGGTGGCAGGAAACTGGTATTATTTCTATCCGGGTGACGGAAGCATGGCTGTTAACACGACTATCAGCACATTTTATGTAGGTGCCGACGGTGTGTGGCGCCGGTAAGGAGCAGCGGCATAAATTCTAGAAAAGTGAGGTAGTGGTATGTTTGGGAGAAGAACACGGGGCTTATGGATCTGCATAGCGGCGGCAATGCTCATAGCGGGCAGCGCTTTTACAGCATATGCGGATACGACGATTGCCAATATCAGAGTGACATTTAAAAATAATTATGATAAAGAGGAAGGTCAGATTCTGGAGCCAACCGTGACTACAGGAAGCGGCTACGAGGTGGAGGATATTTCCTGGAGCAAGGCTCTGGAGAAATGGAATCCGGGTTCCAAAATAACGGCTTCGGTTACACTGGTTCCCGGCAGCGGGAAAGCTTTTGCGAGTTCCTATTCTTCTAAAAAGACTACCATAAGCGGAGCGGATTTTGTCTCTGCCAAACGGAATGAAGACGGCAACCTGGTGGTAAAGGTAAACTATTATCCGGTAGTTCAGCTTGGACAGACGGAGAAAGCCGGCTGGAGTGATTCGACAAGGACAAAAGCAGTCTGGAAAAAGGTCCCATATGCAACCGCATATCAGCTCCGCCTCTACCGGGGAGACGATGAGTATGTGACTACGTTGACGCTGGAGGGTACGAATGTTGACCTGACGGAGTATATCACAAAAGAGGCCAACTATTTCTATGAAGTCAGAGCAACCTCGAAGAACAGCACAGATGCCGGCTACAGAAGAACCGGAGATTATGTAACCTCCGAGGATTCATTTGTAGACAACCTGGGTGAGGTAGGGGGACGCTGGCGCCAGGATCGCACAGGCTACCGCTATACGGATGAGAACGGAGTGGAAGCCAACAATGGCTGGCGTTATATTCAGGGTACATGGTATTATTTTGATGAGAACGGTTATGCAGCCACAGGCTGGCGTTTAATCAATGGAAAATGGTACTTTATGAATTCGGAATGTAAAATGCAGACCGGCTGGCTGAACCTGAATGACAAGTGGTACTATACGGATTCAACGGGCGCTATGGCAGTCGGCTGGTATCAGATTTCGCCGTCGGAGTGGTATTATTTCTATGAAGACGGAAGCATGGCGGTGAATACGGTGATAGACGGATACATGATAGGCGGAGACGGAAAGATGCAGTAAGGCGCGGGATAGAAGTAGAGCTGTTGTGAAGGTGACCTGTGCGCGGAGCGTGCAGGTCACCGTTTTATAATGAACGGAAATAATCTAAAAAAGCCATTGCAGACTTATTCAGATAATGGTCATATGCCCAGATTGCCATGGGACTTGTATAAAGACAATCGTCAGCCAATATTTTCTGTACAATTTTTTCCTGTGCCATCTGTGTCGCTCCCGAAGGCAGAAGGGCAATTCCGAGTCCGGATTCTGCCGCACGCAAAGCGGATGAAGAACGCTCCGCTTTACATATAATCCTGGGCAAGACATTATGTAAATTAAATACTTCATTTAAGATTGATTCATAACGGCGGTATATAATCAACTGTTTTCCATCCAGTTCATCGACGGAGCAGCTTACACAGTCAGACCAGTTATATTCCGGAGACATGACCGCAACCATAGGCTCAGGCTCTTTTTTCAAATATTTGATACCCTGAAGATGGAAGGGGGAACGGATAATGCCAATATCGATGATGCCTTTTTGCACCAAATCATGGATATAAGCGCTATTTCCCTCAAAAAATTCAAAATTAATCATCGGATAATTCTGATGAAATTCCGCTATTTTAGGCGATAATACAAGCGGTACTGCGGTAGGGGTTATGCCAATGTATAAATTTCCCTTATAACCGCTGGAAAAATCCACAATTTCTTTTTGTATCACGTTACTTAGAGCAAGAAGCTGCCTGGCACGGTCTGCAAACATCTGGCCTACGGCTGTCAGCTGTAAATTACGGGAATCACGTTCGAATAAAACAACATTAAATTCTTTCTCCAGCTTTTTTAACTGCTGGCTAAGCGGCGGCTGCGTGACGTGCAGCCTGGCGGCTGCGGCAGTAATAGAGCCTTCTTCTACAATTGTTAAAAAATACTGTAACTGCTTTAGATCCATATAAATCCCCCATTTATACAAGAAATGAATAAATTCTATTTTATATCAATATTTTACATGACAATAGTGTGATGTTACAATGAATTCATAGTTAAATATTGTTTAGTGCACATAAATAATCTTAACATAACCGGTGGCCTGTGTCTATGCCTGACGGATTCGGAAGAAGCGCGCTCCCCTTTTGGCATACCCGCGGCCACATGGCTGAAATTTTATTAATAATAAGTCTAAGAAGGAGAAGGTTATGATTAATAGGGAACAATGCGGCCAATTTATAGACGCAAATACGGATAATATGGTGAAAGACTGGAAGCGGTTGGTAGAAATAGAAACGGGCTCTTTTGATAAAGAGGGACTTGAGGAGGCAGCCGATACACTTAAGGCAATGTTTGAGGGCATCGGGTTTAGGTGTGACCTGATTGATACAGGGGCTGCGGGGAAGACATTAACAGGGATATTAGGCAGGGAGAGGGAAGGAAAGCCGATTTTATTTTCCGGACATTATGATACGGTTTTTCCAAAGGGAACACTGGCAGACAATCCATTCCGTATCGAAAACGGAAGGGCATATGGACCGGGCGTCCTGGATATGAAAGGGGGCATTATAATTGCATATTATGTTATTAAGGCGTTGAACAGCCTGGGTTTTACAGAGCGTCCGATTAAAATATTATTTGCCGGTGATGAAGAAATTGCCCATGAAAATTCTACAACTGCAGAAACTCTGGTGGAAGAAGCTAAAAACTGTGAATTTGCTTTTAATATGGAAACAGGGCTTCCGGACGGTTCGCTGTGTGTTGGACGAAAAGGCGGAATAACTATATCGGCGGAAGTCACCGGGGTAGAAGCTCATGCCGGAAACAGTTTTGAGACAGGCAGGAATGCAATCGAAGAGATGGCATATAAAATTTGCAGGCTACGTGAGATAACAAATTTATCGGAGGGAATAACTGTCAGTGTAGGAACCATAAAAGGAGGCACAGTTTCTAACTCCATTCCAGGCAGCTGCCGTATTGAGATAGACGCACGGTTTATAAAGCCGTCCCAAATGGAAAAACTGGAACATGACCTCTATGCTGCCCTCGATGAGACTCATATACCGGGTACACAAACTACATACAAGGTTTTAAGCATTATTAATGCATTTGAAACGACCAATTCTGTTAAAAAGCTCTTTGATTTTTGCAGTCAGGCACTTCAGGACTGCGGGGAAGAACCGTTGAAGTCAACCGTACTGGGCGGAAACTCAGATGCAGCATACATCAATATAGCCGGGACACCGGTCATCTGTTCCTGCGGCGTGATTGGACAGGGAAATCATACGGGGAAAGAGTTTGCAATAGTAGCTACGATGGCTGAAAGAGCAAAAATGCTTTTAAGTATTCTGAGCCGGCTGGACAGCTATAAGGGGGAGGCCGAATAATGAGAAAAGAAGAAAAAAACAGAGAGCAGGAGCACCGTATAGGGATAAAAGGCTGGGGCTCGTTATTCTTGCTTATTATCCTTTTTTCCGGGATATTTACTAATTCCGGGAACTTTTTAAAGGCTTTTGATTTAAGCAATCTGATTGGAAGCTTTGGAATCATTGCCGATGGTCTGAATTTTGAAGGACAGGGAGGAGTCGGAGCGAGAGAGGGGTTCATGTTTGCATTGACACTGATTCCCACAACCTGTGTTTCGGTAGGATTTGTACATGTCTGTGAAGATATGGGGGCCATGGAAGCAGCACGAAAGTTTTTTACACCTCTACTCAGACCTTTGATGGGAATTCCCGGAACCAGCGGGATTGCTTTCGTAGCGTCCTTCACCAGTTCTGATGTTGCGTCTTTTATGACGAAAAAAGCATATCAGCAGGGGGAGATAACCGATAGGGAAAGGACAATATTCGTGGCTTATCAATATGCGGCTTCGGCTGTTATTATTAACACGATTTCCACGCAGGCTCCGCTGCTCCCGATCATTAAGCTCGCGGTAGGTCCTGTAATCGTATATTTGTGGATATTTAAAGTTCTGGGAGCTAATATTATGCGGCTGGTAGTAAAAAAAGAAGCAGAAGGAGGTGCTGTTTAGATGAGCGAAGAAATTAAAACAGAAGAGGCCGGCACTGATAATAATCAGGAAGAGAAAAAACAGAAAAAGTCGATAGTTACCTCTTTCATGGATGGGGCTAAGGAAGGGTTCTATATCGGGATTGAAAATATATTACCGGCTATGGTATTGGGCTACGTTATAATCAGGTTCCTTGAACTTACGGGCCTCGTAAATCTGATTGGAAAGGTATTTGCTCCGGTAATGGGAATTTTTGGCCTGCCGGGAGAGGCGGCAATTGTGTTAATGTCGGCGTTTTTTGCAAAAGCGGCGGGAGCGGCTACGGCGGCGAATTTATATGCGGCCGGAACAATTAATGCGGCTCAGGCAACGATTCTGGTTGTACCCTGTATGCTGATGGGAACGTTAGTAGGACATTATGCAAGAATTGTTCTTGTAGCAGGGACAAATCCGAAATACAGGTCGCATCTTTTGGGGCTGCCGATTCTTCTCAGCCTGGCGGGAATGCTTGGGATGCGCGGAATCATGATGCTTATGGGGTATATGTAAGCTGTTTTATATCAGTAAACGGAGCTGCCGGTTTTGACTAAGGCGGCCCCGTTCTGCTTCCGCTCTCTGCTGCAGGAGCAGGCTGTTGATAATTTTGAAAGAAGGGGAAGATATGTACAAGAAAAAGGGGAGAACCGTACCGAAACGGGTAAAAGCTATTAATCCGATGCTCATACTGGTTGCATTTCTGGTAATTGCGGCAATTGCGACTTATTTGGTGCCGGCAGGCTCATTTGACCGTTTTGAAAATGAGATAACAGGCTATTCGATAGTCGATCCGGACAGTTACCGTCATGTGGCACAGAATCCGATAAAAATATTTGATTTTTTCATGGCGGTTCCTAATGGGCTTGCCAGCTCCGGTAACTTAATTTTCTTTATTTTAATTGTAGGCGGGGCGCTGCAGGTTATTCAGGCGACGGGGGCGATTGATATAGGCCTGAAAAATTTAATTAAGAAATTTGCAGGAAAAGAAAATCTGCTTTTGATTGCCATTCTCCTGACATTTGGCCTGCTGTCCTGCTTTGCCGCCACCAGTGAGGAATTTCTGGCATTTATGCCGCTGATATATATGGTTTGCCTGGGACTTGGATTTGACTCTCTGATTGCTGCATTTCTGGTACTTGGCTCATCCTCCATCGGGTACTGCGGCGGCATGACGAATGCATATACGGTTGGTGTATCCCAGACGATTGCCGAGCTTCCCATGTTTTCGGGAATCGGCTACAGGGCGGTTGCTTTCATTGTATTTGAAATTGTCAGCATGATATGGCTTTGCACCTATGCAAATAAAATCCGTAAAAATCCGGAGAAAAGCCTGATGTATGAAATTGACAGCCAGTACCGGACAGCTCTTGATTTATCCGATATTCCGCCTATGACTATGCGGCACAAGCTGGTGCTGCTGACTTTCATTCTTGGAATCGTATCGATGGTGTGGGGGATTCTTACCAGGGGATTTTATCTTACAGAAATGGGAGCGGTGTTTATGATTATGACAGTGACGGCCGGAGTGGTCGGCGGCCTGAACGGAAATCAGATATGCAATGAATTTGTGGAAGGAACGAAAAGTCTTTTATGGGTTGGTCTTGTTATGGGGCTTTGTAAAGGAGTGACTAATATCCTTACGGAAGCAAACATCATTGATACAATAATTAATGCCCTGGCAAGCCTGCTTCACGGCCTTCCCCGTACAGTTGCCGCCTGTGCTATGTTTGCCGTCCAGGATGTAATCAATTTCGTAATTCCCTCCGGCTCGGGACAAGCTGCGGTTACGATGCCGTTAATGATACCGCTGGGAGACTTGTTGGGGATAAACCGCCAGGTGAATGTACTGGCTTTTCAGTTCGGTGATTCGCTGTCAAATATGGTTACACCGGCTGGAGCAAAGCTGATGGCCGGCATTGCCATGTGCAATATACCTTATAAGAAGTGGCTGAAGTTTTTTTTACCCTGTTTTGCGCTGTGGTGGATTATTTCCTTTATTCTTTTAACGATAGCAACCTTGATTAATTACGGCCCTTTTTAAATGAAAGGAGGTGAAATTTACCCCAAATACATAATCCCTTTTAAAAGACCGATCCGGTATCTGCCGGACCGGTTTTTTATTGCCCGGCTGCCGCAGTTTCTGCCGCTGCCGGGAACCGATATTTTGGATGGGATTTTTAGAAACAAAATACTACTTGACTCCGGGGTACAATTGCTCTACAATTTACACAAATATGCAGTGATAAGCTGCGGTTATGAAGGGCTTGAATATGAATATAATTAAAGCGGCAAATCTCGTTTTTGACTATATCAGACGGGACGAAGAAGATAAAGTGGAAGAAGTAAACCGTGCGATTGATCATGTGGATGTGGAGATTGAGAAGGGGAGTTTTGTGGCTGTACTGGGACACAATGGCTCCGGAAAGTCCACATTTGCAAAGCATATCAATGGCATTTTAATTCCGACGGAAGGAACGGTCTGGGTATCTGAGATGGATACGGCGGACGACGATCTGCTGTGGGAAGTGAGAAAAACTGCCGGGATGGTGTTCCAAAATCCGGATAACCAGATTATCGGCAACGTAGTTGAGGAGGATGTGGGGTTCGGGCCGGAGAATATCGCAGTCCCTACCGAGGAGATTTGGGAACGGGTGGATAAGAGCCTTCAGGCTGTTGGGATGACGGCGTACAGGAAGAAGTCCCCAAACCGTTTGTCGGGAGGACAGAAGCAGAGGGTGGCGATCGCCGGCGTGATGGCGATGAAGCCCCAGTGTATCGTTCTGGATGAACCGACCGCCATGCTCGATCCGAACGGCCGCAAGGATGTTATCAGAACCGTTCAGGAGCTGAACCGGGCTGAGGGGATCACCATACTTTTGATTACTCATTATATGGAGGAAGTTATAGACGCAGACCGCGTGATCGTTATGGACGGCGGTAAAGTGGTTATGGATGGGACGCCAAAAGAGATTTTTTCAAGGGTGGACGAGCTTAAGAGCTACCGTCTGGACGTTCCCCAGGTGACGGAACTGGCCTACGAGTTAAAAAAGGGCGGAGCCATGCTGCCGGATGGAATACTCAGGAAAGAAGAGCTGATGGAAGCGCTGCTTCCGCTCTTAAAAGAGGAATAAGATATGTCAATCAAGGTTATAGATTTGAATTACACATATGGGGCGGGGACTGCCTTTGAGCAGCATGCCCTTAAGCATGTGAATTTTGAGATAAATGACGGTGAATTTGTCGGTCTGATCGGCCATACCGGTTCCGGCAAATCTACTTTAATCCAGCATCTGAACGGCCTGATCCGGCCTACGGGCGGAGATATCCTGTATCACGGGACCAGCATATACAGCGACGGTTATAAGATGAAGGAGCTGCGCAGCAAGGTCGGTCTTGTATTTCAGTACCCGGAGCATCAGCTTTTTGAAGCTGATGTATTTTCCGATGTCTGCTTTGGACCGAAGAACCTGGGCTGTTCTAAGGAAGAGACCGAGAAGAGGGCGCGCCATGCCCTGGATCTGGTGGGAATGGATGAGAGCTTCTATGAACAGTCGCCATTTGAATTGTCGGGCGGGCAGAAAAGAAGGGTGGCGATAGCGGGAGTCCTTGCGATGCGGCCTGAGATGATGATACTGGATGAGCCTACGGCCGGTCTGGATCCCCAAGGCCGGGATGAAATCCTGGATCAGATTGAGCGGCTGAACCGCCGGTACGGCCTTACCATTCTCCTTGTCTCCCACAGTATGGAGGATGTGGCCCGCTATGTTGACCGGATTATGGTTATGAACCACGGGGAGAAGGTCTTTGACGATACCCCGAAGGAAGTATTTAAACATTATAAGGAACTGGAAGACATGGGACTGGCGGCGCCTCAGATTACCTATGTGGTCCAGGAGCTGCGGGAGCATGGGATCCCTGTGGATGATACAATTACGACCGTGGAAGAGGCAAGGGATGCGATTCTTAACCTCCTTCGGGAAAAGGGGAGGCTCACATTATGATTAGGGATATTACAATCGGACAGTACTATCCGGTAGATTCACCGATCCACCGCCTGGATCCGAGAACGAAGCTGTTTGGTACGATGATATACATTATTTCACTGTTTTTTGCCGATAATCTGTGGTGCTACCTGATTGCCACACTGTTTTTGACCCTGGTAGTCAGACTTTCGAAGGTGCCTTTCAAATTCATTGTGAAGGGGCTGAAAGCAATTGTTTTCCTGCTGCTTATCAGCGTCAGCTTTAACCTGTTTCTGACGGACGGCCGGGAGATTTTCCGGCTCGGATTTCTGAAAATCACGGCCGAGGGCCTGAGTCTGGCCTTTTTTATGGGCCTGCGTCTGATGTACCTGGTGCTTGGCTCATCGATCATGACGCTGACGACGACGCCGAACCAGCTCACGGACGGCCTGGAAAAGAGCCTCGGATTTATGAACAGGCTTCATGTGCCGGTTCATGAGGTCTCAATGATGATGTCGATTGCGCTGCGTTTTATTCCGATTCTGATTGAGGAGACGGATAAGATTATGAAGGCCCAGATGGCAAGGGGAGCCGACTTTGAGACGGGCAACCTGATGCAGAGAGCGAAGAGCATGATACCGCTTCTTGTTCCGCTGTTTGTCTCCGCCTTCCGCCGTGCAACCGATCTTGCGATGGCAATGGAAGCCAGATGTTACAGGGGCGGTGCGGGAAGAACGAAGATGAAGCCTCTGCACTATGAGAAGAGGGATAGGGCGGCTTATGCCGTATTTATTATCTATCTGGCTGCTGTTATCGCGGTCCGCATTATTATGTAGAACCATGCCGGGAGAAGAATAGAATGAAACGTATAAAACTGACTGTGGCATATGATGGCACGGCCTACTGCGGCTGGCAGATACAGCCCAATGGCGTGACAATCGAGGAAGTGCTCAACAAGGCTTTAACAGGGCTTCTGAAGGAGCCTGTTACCGTAATCGGGGCCAGCCGTACCGACTCCGGCGTACATGCGAGGGGGAATGTGGCTGTCTTTGATACGGAGAGCAGAATACCGGGGGATAAGATTTGCTTTGCATTAAACCAGCGCCTGCCGGACGATATCCGTGTCCAGGCATCGGAAGAGGTTCCTCTCTCATTCCATCCGAGAAAAGCCAATTGCACAAAAACGTATGAATACAAGATACTGAACAGAAAAATCAGCATGCCGCTGGAACGACTTTACAGCCACTTCTGTTATTTCAACCTGGACGTGGAAAAGATGAAGCAGGCAGCGGCTTTTTTAGTGGGCGAACATGATTTCAAAAGCTTTTGCACGGTCCGCACCCAGGCAGAGGAGACGGTCAGGACGATCTACAGCCTTGATGTCTCAAAGGATGGGGATATGATTACGATTCGGATCAGCGGAAGCGGTTTTCTCTATAATATGGTGCGGATTATTACCGGAACCCTTGTGAAGGTCGGTCTCGGCGTATATCCTCCGGAGCATATGGAAGAGATACTGGAGGCCAGGGACCGGTCGGCAGCAGGGCCGACCATACCGGCGGTCGGTCTTACGCTTGTAAGCCTGGAATATGAAAAGGAGCTTCGTCCGTTTTTGGAGGGGCAGAACAGGCACTGGCATTATGTACTGGATCAGAGGGAGGCAGGAGACGGAGGCCCCGCCCGGCTGACGGTTTACCGCTGCGGGGAGGAAGAGTTTGAGAGGCTTGTGAAACGTGTCGTACATCAGGCTTACCGGAATGGAGCCGGGAGCGTTATCGTGACGGACGCGGAAAAAGACAGGTTCCGGGCCGGAGACCGTTATGGATTTTATAAAGTTGTGAAGAATGGGACCGGATTCCAAATGGAGGATGCCGGACCGGAATAGAATTTCGTCGGAAAAACGGGGGAAAAATGAGTAAAACATTTGTGTATCTGGTTTATTTTGGCGTATATTCGCTGGCAATTTTATTTATTGGAAAGTCTTCCTTCGGGGAGAGTGATTCTATCTCCAAATTCTTTGTCGGAGAGAGAAAAATCGGGCTTTGCCGCCTTTTTTTTACTTTTGTGGGAACCTGGATTTCAGCGGCCACAATTCTCGGGTATACGGGAAATGTCTATCAGAACGGGGTGGCTGTAATTTCCATGTCGGTAATTCCGTGGTTTATCGGGGCGCTGATGCTGTATGCAATCAGCAACCGGCTTTATGACAACGATATCCTTACGATTCCACAGCTGATTCGGAACCGTTATGGCTCCCGGGGCCTTCAGATTGCCTCCGCCCTGCTGATGTCATGCGGTTATGTGCTTTACCTTGTCATGCAGATTAAAGGATTTGGCATTGCCGCCTCCAATCTGCTTAATATTGATTATAAGGTAGCGGTTTTTCTGGTCTATCTCTTTATATTATATTCCACGTTCGGCGGCTTTAACTCGGTTATCAAGACAGATACCTGTAATCTGGTGATGCTGGCGCTCAGCGTAGGCGTGATTTATTTTGTTATAGTCGGGAAAGTGGAAGGCACATGGCTTTTATCGGACAGCACTGTGGCGAGAGAAACACTGAAAGCCGGAGTGGCGGTGGAGAACCCGGGATTGTTCCGGGACTATTCCCCTCTTATGTATATCTCCATGTTTTTCGGCTGGGGCATGGGACTGGCGACAAATCCCCAGTACATGATCCGGATTGTCGCCGCAAAAGATAAAAAGACGGCTAGAAAAATGCTGCTGTGTGCGATTGTTTTTCTGGCTCTGTTCTATTTTGCCCTTACTCAGATAGGGCTGGGGCTTAAAATTCTTTTTCCGCGTCTTGACACCTTTCATGATACGGATGATATTTTTATTTATGCGGTAAACTATCTGCTTCAAAGCAGATTCAGCGGTTTTTTTCTGATCAGCGTAATCGGAGCGTGCCTTTCTACGGCCAATTCGCAGCTTTTGCTGATAGGCTCCATGCTGTCTTATGATGTGGCGGGGCAGTTCGGGAAGAATGGGATGAAGGAGGACAAGCTGCTGGGGCGCGCCAAGTGGTTTATATTCATCGGAGGTACCCTGGCTCTGATACTGTCCCTGAATCCCCCTGAGGATATCCTCTTTTTCGGCGCCGATATATGGGGAGTTTTTGCAGTGATTTTTACGCCCTTAATCTACGGGGCGCTGTTATATCCGAGAGGAACAAAGGCCGGGGCCTACGGTTCATTTATCGTGGGCATTATCTGTGCGGCTCTGTTATGGGGCAGGACCACCAGGGTATACTGGGCCTTCCCGGCCACAGCCTGTTCTGTTCTGGCATACCTTGTAATTCCGTTTTTCCAGAGGAAAACAGGTGCTAAAGGGTAACAGATCAGACAGGTCTGCGCGTTTGCTGCGCGGACCGTGCGAAAAGGTAGTGGAAGCGAGCATCCGGCTCATCGCGCAGCGATTTTATTAGCCGGATGCAGTAACAGTTCCTTGTCGGAACTGTTACGCTGAAGGGGAAAAGGGGGCTGAAGAATGAAAAAGTTGACCGACAGGCTGTCAAAATGGTTTTTTCAGATAGAGAACGAAATCCTGGTCCCGTTTTTATTTGTCGGAATTGTCGTAATCTGTGGTTTTGGGGTAATCTCCTATTACAACGGTTACACGATGCAGAGAGATAACCAGAAAACCCTGGCCGTCTACATGTTTGAGGAAATAAACAGGGATGTTGAGTATTTGTCCGGCCGTCTGAGCGAGAAGGAGCTGAAAGATAAATACAGGTATTATGGGAGAGGCTATGTCCGGATTACGGATAAGGACGGTCAGGTTATTACTTATGAAGACGGCTCTGTTCAGGATAAGACGGTATTTTTAACGAATGAGGGCGCGAACAAGCTGGGATGGAAACTGGAATTTCTGATAGACGAAAAGATGTTTGAGGAAGAAATTCTGGAAAAACAGAATTATGTCGTCATCGGGGCCATCGCATCCCTTCTTATCATCATACAGGCCAGTATTTTTATTTCCCATAACATTACAAGGCCAATCCGCAGTATGAGCAGTACGTGCCGGGAAATAAACAAAAATAAGGGAAACTACAGGAGCTACCGGTTCGAATCGGTGAAAAGAAAAGACGAAATAGGCCAGCTGGCTGTTACATTTGAGAGCCTGCTCCGTAACATGGATAACTACACTAAGATGGAGTATACCAGCAAAATGTCGGCGACGCTTGCCCATGAGATAAAAAACCCGATTGCAGGGATACGTTCAGGGATACAGCTTTTAAAGGGAAGAGCAGCCAAAGAAAGTGACAAAATGCTATGCGAGAGCATGATTAAAGAGGTTGACAGAGTGACCACTCTGATTATGAATCTTTTTACTCTTTCCGTAAAGAAGGAATCCCCAAAGGAATTGATATCCTTTGAAAAAGTCATTGGTGAGATTGCGATGATTTATTCCAAGGGGGCGGAGGGACAGGGAGTCGTGATGGAAACCGCGGTGGAGGAAGGACTGACGGGCTATCTGAATGAGAATGAATTCCGCCAGATTGCCCACAACCTGATCAGCAACAGCATTAAATCGGTTATTCCCGGCATTGAGGGGAGAATCAGGATATCGGGAAGAGAGAGCGGGAACAAGGCTCTGATTGAGTTTCAGGACAACGGAAAAGGGATGTCGCGGGAAGAGCTGACGCGCGCCATGGAGCCGTTCTACACAAAGAGCATTAACGGAATTGGAATTGGTCTTGCTATTGTAAAGAAGCTGGTGGAACAAAACGGCGGCCTGATGGAGATGGCCAGTGCCTGCGGGGAGGGGACCTGCGTAAGGCTGACATTTTACAGGAGGGTGGAAGATTATGAAGAAAATATTAGTCGTGGATGATGAATTTCTGATCCGTTACACACTGGAGGAAGGGCTGAAGGACAGGGGATATGACGCCAAATCGGCCGGGACCATAGAGGAGGCCGTAGAGTGTGTAAAGAAATTCCACCCGAATGTCGTGATCCTGGATAATCTTCTGGAGCATAGCGTGGGTATGGATGAGATTGCCACCTTCAAAAATATGGATGAGGATATCCAGGTCATTTTGATGACGGCCTACGGCTCCGTATCCCAGGCAGTGGAGGCGACCAAAAGAGGGGCCTACGATTATGTTCTGAAACCGTTTGATGTGGATGAAATCGATTTTATTATAAAAAGATGTCTGGAGCAGATGAAGCGCCGTGATTCTCTGGAATTTTTGAAGGGAAAATCCCAGGATTTTACCGGAATCAGTGAGGCTGTCTGCCAGATCCGCTCCCAGATCAAGGTGCTGGGTGAAAATTCCTCTGTCAATGTCCTGATCAGGGGGGAAACGGGGACCGGAAAAGAGGTGGTGGCCAGACAGATTCATGACTGCAGTGACAGGAGAGAAAATCTGATGGTCAGAATCAACTGCGGGGCAATCCCTGAAAATCTCCTGGAAAGTGAGCTGTTCGGTTACGAGAAGGGCGCATTTGCGGGAGCGCTGAAGACGAAGAAAGGGCTGATAGAGCTGGCTAACGGCGGAACCGTCTTCCTGGATGAAATCGGAGAACTGCCTCTTGCTATGCAGACAAAGCTTTTGACTTTTCTGGACGACCGGAAATACAAACGAATCGGCGGTCTGGAAGATATCGAGCTGGATGTACGGGTGATTGCCGCGACCAACCGGAATCTGGAGAGGGCGATTGCGCAGGGCCAGTTCCGTGAGGATTTGTTCTACCGCCTCAATGTGATGCAGATTGTAATTCCTCCGCTCCGGGAGCGGCGGGAAGATATCCCTGCACTTTGTGATTACTATCTGGACTACTATAATAAATCCTTTGCCAAAAACATTGAGAGGGTAGAGCCGGATTTTATGAGGGAGCTGATTTTATATGACTGGAAGGGGAACGTCCGGGAGCTTAAGAATATCTTTGAACGCTGCTTCCTGTTCAGCCAGGGGAATGTCCTGGAGAAGCACGTAGAACTGACGCCGGTTGAGAAAACGGAGACCGGCGGACATGGGAACTGTTATTATCTGAAAGATTTGGAGAAAGGTCCAATCAGTCTCGAACAGGAGGTTTTAGTGCTGGAAAAATTATATATGAATCAGGCGCTCAAAATCAGTAATAATAATCTGACCAAAGCCGCCGCTCTCCTGGGAACGACCCGTTTTTCTATCAAGAGGAAAATGGAGAGGGAGGAATAAAGAGCGGTGAACCATAAACCGTGCAAAAAGTCACATCGTGCAAAAACGCACGCAAAAATCGTGCGTTTTTGCACGATTTTTGCGTTAATTAGCCATAAAAATAAAAATAATCGAAATAAATATTGAAAAAAATATTAAAGTCAGATAAAATAGTACTGTCAGAACTACATATGGTTCGAGGGGCAAATAAACAGTGAAGGTAAGGAGGAAAAGACTATGTATTATGTGGATTTGAACAGTGATTTGGGAGAGAGCTTCGGCAATTATACGATCGGTATGGATGCGGAAATTCTCAAGTATGTATCATCCGCAAACGTTGCATGCGGCTGGCACGCAGGCGATCCGATTGTAATGGAAAAGACGGTTGCCGTTGCTAAGGATAACGGCGTTGCCGTAGGCGCACATCCCGGATTTCCTGATTTGATGGGATTCGGAAGAAGGAATATGGTAGTTACTCCGGAGGAAGCAAAGGCGTATGTGAAGTATCAGCTGGGGGCTTTAAAAGCATTTACAGACAGCCACGGTGTGAAAATTCAGCATGTAAAACCGCACGGGGCTCTCTATAATATGGCGGCAGTTGATGAAAAGCTGGCGAAGGCAATGTGCGAGGCGGTTTATGAAGTAGATAAGGATATCATTTTCATGGGACTGGCAGGATCAAAGATGATTGAAGCGGCCGAAGCGGCCGGCCTTAAGGCAGCCAGCGAGGTATTTGCAGACAGGGCATATAATGACGACGGAACTCTGGTATCCAGGAAACTGGAAGGTTCGGTTATCAAGGATAAAGACCTGGCTATTAAACGCGTAGTCAGAATGGTAAAAGAAGGAAAAGTGGAGAGCATTAACGGAAACGACATTAATATCAAGGCTGATTCCATCTGTGTTCACGGTGACAATCCAAAAGCTCTTGAGTTTGTAAAAAATATCCGCGAAACTCTGATCGCGGAGGGTGTAAGTATTAAAAATCTGTTTTAATGGGAATGGGAAAACCTTAGACAGTATTCACGATGAAGGAGATATATATGGGAGAGAAGAAAAAGAATAATATGACGGTCCTTTTGGGAGCAGCGTTCCTGATGGCGACATCGGCTATCGGACCCGGCTTTCTGACACAGACAGCCACTTTTACAGGCCAGTACGGTTCAATTTTTGCAATGGTTATCATCTGCACCATCCTTCTGGATGTCACGACGCAGTTAAACATCTGGTCGATTATCGGTGTGTCCGGTATGCGCGGCCAGGATATTGCCAACAAGGTTCTGCCGGGACTCGGTTATTTTATCGCGTTCCTGGTTGCCCTCGGCGGCCTGGTATTTAATATTGGAAACGTGGGCGGAGCCGCCACGGGACTGAACGTAATGTTCGGACTTCCGGTCAAGGCCGGCACGATTATCGGCGGAGCCATCGGCATCCTGATTTTCCTGTCCAAGGATGCCAAATCCGGTATGGATAAGATGACAAAGTATCTGGGAAGCATTATGATTCTTGTGGTACTCTTTGTGGCATTCAAATCAAAGCCCCCGGTTGGCGAGGCAGTGACAAGCGTCTTCAAGTTTTCAGAAGCTCCGGGACTGGTATTCCCGATGATTACACTGCTCGGCGGAAGCTGCGGCGGATATATTACTTTCTCCGGCGCCCACCGTCTTCTCGACGCAGGCTTTTCAGGGACCAAGGATCTTCCGGAAGTGCGCAGATCCGTTCTTATGGGAATTACTGTGTCAGGCACCATGAGAATCTTATTATTCCTTGCTGTTCTGGGCGTTGTTACGGCTATGCCGCAAGTTGTGGGAAGCGATGCATGGGTAGCCAGTCCTCCCGCGGCAGCATTCCAGGCAGGCGCAGGCGTGATCGGCTATAAGATTTTCGGCCTTGTTATTTTCTTTGCGGCATGTACCTCTATTATCGGTGCGGCTTATACTTCCGTTTCCTTCTTAAAGACACTGCATCCATTTATCATGGAAAATGAAAAATGGTTCGTTATCGGATTTATTGCCGTTTCTACCGTAATTATGACTTTATTAGGCCAGCCTGCAACTCTGCTGGTACTGGCAGGTTCCGTAAACGGCCTGATTCTTCCTCTGACTCTTCTGACCATCCTTCTGGCCAGCAGGAGAAAAGATATTGTGGGAGAAAATTATAAGCACCCGATGGTTCTGATTGTTCTGGGACTTGGCGTTGTACTTCTGACAGGATATTCAGGTATCATGGCGCTTCCGAAGATTCTGACCATCTTTGGATAATGAATTGACAGTAATTAGTGGTAACAAGCCTGTACAGCGGCTTGTTACCGTTTTGGAGGAAAAAATATGAGCGAAGTAAGATACCTTGTATCAGGCGACTGCTCCGTGTGTGTTGAATTCGGCAATGAAATCAGTCCTGAAATCAATAAGAAAATCAGGGCGTTTAAAATCGCCGTTGAAAAAAGCGGAATCGAAGGGATAGTCGAGACCGTTCCAACGTACCGTTCTCTGCTTGTCTATTATAAACCTGAGATTATCAGTTTCAGGGAAATCTCGGAAAAGTTCGAAGAGCTTATGGGTTCCCTTGATAATATCGAAATCCCGCCGCCAACGGTAATTGAAATTCCGGTTCTTTATGGCGGGGAGATGGGACCTGATATCCAGAACGTGGCCGAACATAACGGTAAGACGGTAGAAGAGGTTATTCAGATTCACACATCGGAAGAATATCTGATTTATATGATTGGCTTTATAGCCGGTTTCCCGTATCTGGGAGGAATGAGCAAAGAGATTGCCACCCCGAGGTTAAAAAGCCCCAGGGTTAAAATCGACGGCGGTTCGGTGGGAATTGCCGGCGAGCAGACCGGTGTCTACCCGGTTGACTCCCCCGGAGGCTGGCAGTTAATCGGAAGAACACCGTTAAAGCTTTATGATGCAGAGCGTGAGAAACCGGTGCTTCTGGAAGCCGGACAGTACATAAAGTTTAAGTCCGTTACCCCGGAAGAATACGACGCAATTCTGAAGGCTGTGGAAGACGGCAGCTACCGTTACGTTGTATATGACAAGGAGGTGTAACGATGGGCATTAAATTTTTAAATGGGGGGTTCCTCACGACAATCCAGGACATGGGACGCACAGGCTATCAGGAGTCCGGCATGTCCGTATCCGGCGTCATGGATCAGCGCTCTGCGGCACTGGCCAACATCCTTGTCGGGAATGATGAAAATGAAGGCGTCATGGAGGTTACCCTGATGGGGCCGATGGCGGAGTTTACAGCAGACAATATCATTGCCGTCACAGGGGCCAATCTCGGGGCGAAGTTAAACGGCAAGGAACTGCCGATGTACCAGGCGGTACAGGTGCACAAGGGCGATTCCTTAAGCTTTGCCGGCATGTTCAGCGGCAGCAGGGCCTATGTGGCATTTGCAGGAGGGCTGGATATCCCGGTCATCATGGGAAGCAAGTCCACAAACCTGAAATCCAGGGTAGGCGGCTATGAAGGAAGAAAACTGGGTGCAGGAGATGAGATTGCCTTTACGGCGCCGAAAACCACTCTTCCCAATATGCACCTGAGAAAAATTAAACCCGATGATTTTACCGCCACGGAACAGGTTCTGCGGGTGGTAATGGGTCCCCAGGATGATTACTTTACAGAGAAGGGGCTCGACACATTCCTGAGCGCAACGTATGCGTTCACCAATGAGTCGGACCGCATGGGCTGCCGGTGCGAGGGCGAAGTGATTGAGCATAAAAACGGCGGCGATATTATTACCGATGGAATTGCTTTTGGAGCAATCCAGGTTCCGTCTCACGGACAGCCAATCATTATGATGGCAGACCACCAGACAACAGGCGGTTATACAAAGATTGCAAGCGTTATTTCCGTGGATCTTCCCAAGGTGGCCCAGTCCAGGCCGGGATATAAGGTAAAATTCCGTAAGGTTTCCATCGAGGAGGCACAGGAATTACACATCGCACAGGTGGAAGAATTCAAGGCATTAAAAGAGAAGTTATCAAAAGCGCCGGAGCCTGCCGCTGAGCGGGATGCGGTTATCCAGGCGGCGGTCGCCCACGAGGCGTCCAAGTACTGGGGAAGCGCCGGAACGTATAAGGTTCGGATTGACGGAGAGGAATTTATTGTCGAGCTTCAGGAAGAGAGAACAGGGCTGCGCTAGAGACACCTATTTAAAATCAAACAGGGAGGTAGATACCCATGAAAGACTACAGCAAGACGTCACCGGAAGAGATCTGGAAACTGATACGTTCCGGAGAAATTGATTACCCGACGGCAGGAATGTGCGCGGGATACGCACAGGCCAACCTGGTTATTCTGCCGAAAAAATATGCTGAAGATTTTAAAGAATTTGCCAGAAAGAATCCGAAACCATGTCCGATCCTGGAAGTGGTGGAAGGAACTCCGGATGTTCATGATATGGGAGAAGGCTCTAATATCGTAACGGACATCCCAAGATATTTCATCTACAGAGACGGAGTCAGGACGGAAGAGGTGACCGATGCATCTTCCTACTGGGAGGATGATTTTACCGGGTTCCTGATTGGCTGCAGCTTCTCCTTCGAGGAAGCGCTCATGAGGGCCGGAATTGAAGTGCGCCATATTGCGATGGGCTGCAATGTGCCCATGTACAAGACGAACATCGCCTGTGAGAGCGCAGGGGTATTTGAAGGACCGATGGTAGTCAGCATGCGTCCGATGACACCTGAGAATGCAGAGAAGGCCAAAGAAATCACCGATAAGTACCCGAATGTCCACGGAGGCCCGGTGCAGATAGGCAATCCTGAGGCGATCGGAATCATGGATATCAACAAGCCTGATTACGGCGACAGCGTTGAAATCCGCGAGGGAGAGATTCCCGTATTCTGGGCTTGCGGCGTTACTCCGCAGGCGGCAATCGAGAATGCGAAGCTGCCCCTTGTAATTACCCATGCTCCGGGACATATGTTTATCACAAATGTCCTGAATACGGAGTTGAATGATTTCCTGGAGGCGAAGAAACAAAAATAAATACGGCCTTATTAAATTTATTAAATCATATAAGGAAAAAAAGTTCATTACAAAACAAGCGGCGGGAAAAGGAGAGATGTTCCGGGGAGGAAGCTCTCCTTTTCTCTGTAAAAAGCTTGACAGGATCTGCTGCCGCAGGTAGAGTGTAGGAGAAAGAAAGGCGTATGGACACAGGCAGGAAAGCAGGTATGATGAACAGGCAGTTAGATGAAAAGATATTCATTGAAGTAAACGGAATCAGGCAGGGGATGTTTTTGCAGAGTGAAAACACCGAAAATCCGGTCCTGCTGTACCTCCATGGAGGACCCGGGTCACCGGAGATAGCATTCACTCAGGATTACCCGACGGGGCTGGAACAGTTATTTACTGTCTGCTGGTGGGAACAGCGGGGCAGCGGTATCTCCTACAGCCGGAAGGTTACAAAAGAAACCATGACAATCGGGCAGATGATAGAGGATGCGACAGCGGTGACGAATTATCTGCGCCGGAGGTTCGGGAAGGAAAAAATATATGTTTTAGGTCATTCCTGGGGTTCCGTGCTGGGAGTGCTTACGGTTCAGAAATCACCGGAACTGTTCCATGGCTATATCGGAATTGGTCAGGTTGTTTGCCAGTCAAAATCCGAGTGTCTTGCCTATTCCTTTATGGTAAATGAGTTTACTGCCGCAGGCGACAGGAAGATGCTGCGCAGATTAGAGAAGTTCCCAATCGACAGAGGAGGCGAGGTAAGCTTTCAGTATCTCGCGGTGCGGAGCGTGGGGATGATGAAGCTCGGGATCGTAATTATGCATCATCTGGACTCCATGAGTGATTGTATTAAAATAGTGCTGCGCTATAAAGGGTACACTTTGAAAGATAAGCTTCACTTCGTCATGGGAAGCGGTCTGGCGCTCAAATGTCTGTGGGACTTTGTGATGCAGACCGATTTTGTAAAACAGGTTCCCCGTCTGGAGATTCCGGTCTACATTTTTCAGGGCCGGTTTGATTACCAGGTATCCTACAGCCTTGCAAAAGAGTTTGCAGACACGGTAAAAGCGCCGGTGAAAGGTTTTTATACCTTTGAAAATTCGGCTCACAGTCCCTGCTTTGAAGAGCCGAAAAAGATGTGCCATATTATCCGGGAAGACGTGCTGCAGGGAAAATGCGGTTTGGCGGATGGATAAAACTTGAAATGTCGCAGAAAACCTTATTTTATAAGGAAAAAGTGGTTGACACGTCCGGCAGAGTGTAATATAATGTATAACTGTGACATCAGGAGAAAGCGTCTGTACCAATGCCCCGGAACAGACATTTCATGATAAAGTTAATCTCAAATATCTGATAGTAAAACAGGAGGTCAACCAATGAAGAGTTTTATGGCTAGTCCAGCAACAATCGAGAGAAAATGGTACGTAGTTGACGCTACAGGATATACATTAGGTCGTCTGGCATCAGAAGTAGCAAAGGTTTTAAGAGGAAAGAACAAACCGATCTTTACACCTCACATGGATTGCGGTGATTACGTGATCGTGGTAAATGCAGAAAATATTAAAGTAACAGGCAAAAAGTTAGATCAGAAGATCTACTACAATCACTCTGACTATGTAGGCGGTATGAGAGAGACTACATTAAAAGAGATGATGGCTAAAAAGCCTGAGAAAGTTATTGAGTTAGCAGTTAAGGGAATGCTTCCAAAAGGACCTTTAGGAAGAAGTATGCTTACAAAACTTCATGTTTATGCTGGTCCAGAGCATGAGCAGGCAGCTCAGAAACCGGAAGTTTTAGAAATCAAATTTTAATTAAAGGTGCTGGAAGGAGGAAACAATAATGGCTAACGCTAAATTTTACGGAACAGGCAGAAGAAAAAAATCTATCGCCAGAGTATATATTGTACCGGGTACAGGTAACATTACAATCAATAAGAGAGACATCGATAACTACTTTGGTCTTGAGACACTTAAGGTAGTTGTTCGTCAGCCGCTCGTTGCTACAGAGACAGCCGATAAATTCGACGTATTAGTAACAGTACGCGGAGGCGGATTTACAGGACAGGCAGGCGCAATCCGCCACGGCCTTTCAAGAGCTCTTCTTCAGGCTGACGCTGATTACAGACCAGTTCTTAAGAAAGCGGGTTATTTAACACGTGATCCAAGAATGAAAGAAAGAAAGAAATACGGTCTCAAAGCAGCTCGTCGTGCTCCACAGTTCAGCAAACGATAAGAAATTGTATATTATAGTACACGTGAAAAACCTGCAGACATTATGTTTGCGGGTTTTTTTTAGATCATAATTGTGGTATACTTATACTGTAAAAGATATACTGAGAATCAGGGTGACGATGTATTATGATGACCATAATCCACCTCATTTTCATGCTGAGTACAATGGAAATAAAGCAATAGTTGAAATAGATGGAGTAAGAGTAATAAAAGGTGCCTTGCCATCAAAGCAGTTAAAGCTGATTTTAGCATGGTGTGTTTTGCATCAGGATGAATTGATGCAGAATTGGGAATTATCCAAAGACGGAAAGCCGATGAACAGAATTAATCCATTAATTTAAGGAGGTGGCAGTATGTTTCCGAAGGTAGTGCAAGTGATACCCATGAAAGATTACTCTGTTTATGTATATTTTGAAGATGGGAAAATTGTATCTTATGATATGTCCAAGATGATTGAGAAAGAGGCATTTCGTTCGCTGCGTGATATTAATATTTTTATAGATACTTGTACGGTAATGAATGATACTCTTGCATGGGACATTGGTAAGAATCGCGATGTTACGATGTGCCTGGATATTGACCCGGACACACTGTATGAATTACCGATGGCGGTGGAAAAGATAGCATAATATATGGTTTGGGGACAGTATGAGCACATATGAGCGTATATGGGTAACTAACACGTAACTGACAAACAGCTTAAAAATGGCGTATTTACGGCGTTCGGAGTTATCCAAGAGATAATAAGAGACTTTATAAGAAAATTATCAGAACCCTTGAAAAAATGCAATGTTTTCAGGGGTTCTTTCATTTTCCTTAACAAAATCACACATTCTTAACGATTTTCTCGTTTATCGACACTTTATCGACGGGACGGGTCTACAATCATCCTAACCTTATAAATGGCAATGAAAATGGCACAAAGGCGTATCTGCTGTAAGACGGCAGGTGTGGCCTTTTTTGTTTTTTGGCGGTGAAAATAGTACACAAAACGTTTCTCATCGCCGATTGCGGTAAAAAGCCCGCAAAGCGCATTTTTTACCGGTTTGAGTAGGAATTTTGCTGCCAGAACCAGAAGAATACCGAATCGGAACAAAATAAGGTTCTACCCGGTGTCGGCCATGCCATATGATAAGAAATAAAAAGGAGGTTTACAGCTATGAAGAAAATGAAAAAACTTGTATCAGTCGTTATGAGTGTGGCAATGGTTTATTCCCTGACGGGATGCAGCTCGGGCGGTAAAGAATCAGCAGCGCCTGAATCGAAACCGGCAGAAACTCAGACACCCGCCTCAGGCGAATCTTCAGATGGTGCGCAGGCAGCGGCGGACAGCAGTAATCCCATTAAAATAGGATTCTTTTCGCCTCTTACGTCGGCTTCCGCATCTGCGGACGGAGAAAGTACCTTAAATGCGGCGAAGCTTGCAGTGGCTGATATCAATGCTGCGGGCGGGCTCTTGGGAAGAAGTGTGGAGCTGGTGGATTATGATGACGCTCTCGACACGAACCAGGCGGTCAGCATAGCGGAAAAACTGACGACAAAGGACGGTGTTGTTGCAATCGTCAGCGGAAGCTACAGCGGACCGACCCGTGTGGCGGCTCCGATTATCCAGGCGGCGGGCATTCCGATGGTATCTGCTTATGCCGTTCATCCTGACGTGGTAAATGCAGGAGATTATATCTTTTCACAGTCCTTCCCCGGCCAGGTTCAGGGCAAGGCAGGAGCTGTTCTGGCTGTCGATAAGCTGGGAGCAAAACGCATTTCCATCATTGCCGTTGATCTGGATTACGGTTCAGAGCTTGCGGGAACCTTTGAGGAGTATGCCAAGGCGCATGGCGCAGAGATTGTTTCCTATGATAAAGTGGCAATGAGCGATAATGAATTCACCTCCATCATCACAAAATTAAAACAGGACGTTAAACCGGATCTGATTTATATGGCTAATTATTATGCACATGCATCGGAAGTTATGAAACAGTGCAAGACATTAGGCCTGGATGTCCCGGTTGTCGGCACGGAGGGCGTGGATTCCTGGCAGTTCCTGGAGACGGCGGGAAAGAATGCGGACGGACTCTATCTGACGACCAACATGGACCGTGATACAAAGGACGAGAATACACAGAAATTTATGAAAGACTACAGAGCTACATATAATAAAGAGCCTGACATGGTCGGAGCTTCCGCGTACGATGCATTCCAGGTTATCTTTAAAGCGATTGAAGAAGCGGGTTCTACCGAGCCGGCTGCCATTAAAGATAAAATAGCATCGCTGAAGGATATTGACACGGTTACGGGAAAACTTTTATATTACACCGAAAACGGAGAAGCTGTAAAGCCGGTTCAGATTCAGGTTATCAAAGACGGCAAGTATCATTATTACGATATAATAGATGATCCGGAAATCATTGTTCCTGAGACAAAGTAACCAGTCGTATCCAGTACGGGAGAAGAGATGCCTTATTTAAGGCATCTCTTTGAAGATAGAAGGCGGTGAATTCTATGTTATTGCAGCAGATTATCAACGGAATTATTATCGGAAGCGTCTATGCACTGACGGCTATGGGCGCCACCCTGATATATGGAATTATGAGGATTCTTGATATAGCCAATGCCGGAGCTTATGTGGTGGGAGCTTATATCGGATACTACATTTATATTACGACAGGAAATCTGCCCCTTGCTTTTATATTGTCCATGGGGCTGACGGGTACTATCGGCGTGCTTGTCCACAAATGCCTGTACGGCCCGATCCTGGCGAAGCCGCATATCCTGCCTATTATTCCGCTGATCACCAGCGTCGGTCTTTTTACACTGACCGGTGATCTTGTAAGACTGATTTGCGGAGCGGGAACAAAAGCATACAACGCAGAGCTGGGATTTGGCGCTGTTCACCTGGGAAATAATATTGTCATTGCCCCGGAGTGGATCCTGATTCTGGTTCTTACGGCAGTCCTGTTTCTTATTTTATGGTTTATTCTTAACAAAACTACGCTGGGGCTGGCGTGGAAAGCCACGGCAGAGGAGCCGGAGATTGCAAGGGCGGTGGGAATCAATACCAACTCTGCAACGGCCTTGAGCTATATCATCGGTTACGGTTTTGCCGCTGCCGCGGGTATCATGGTCGGAATTCTCTATAACTCCATTACACCTGCTCTCGGCGAGACGCCATCCTATAAAATGCTTGCCATTATTGTATTGGGCGGTCTTGGAAACCCGGTCGGTACCGTGATAGCGGGACTTTTTGTCGGGCTGTCGGAAACTCTGATATCTGTGTACATAGGTTCTTTCATACCCAAAGATTCGATTGCGTTTATTGTACTGGTGTTGATACTGCTTATCAAGCCCTCCGGCTTAGTGAGCAAAAAACTCTCGTAAAGGAGGGGATGGAATGAGTTATATTATTACGGTTGCGGTAAATATAGCTATTTTTGCACTGCTGGCGCTGAGCCTGAATATCATTACCGGATATGCGGGACAGTCAGCCATGGGCCACGCCGCCTTTTTTGGAATCGGTGCGTATACGGCTGCGCTGATGACGAATGCAGGAATCAGTTTCTGGCTGAGTCTGCCAGCAGCAATGCTGGTCACGGCAGCGGCAGGAGGGCTGCTCGGTGTAATCAGCCTCAGGGTAAGAGATGACTTTCTGGCCATTACGACGATCGGTATTAACTTTGTCATGGTGGCGCTCTTTCAAAACATGAAAATCTTCGGGGCATCCCTGGGAATGTCGGTAACACCTCCTACGTTTTTCGGCGCTAAGATGACGCCGATGCACTTTCTGGTGCTCCTTCTGATTTTAATCGTGCTGACCTGTCTGCTGACGCGCAAGATGACGAAATCGTGGTTTGGTCTGGCTCTGGCCAGCCTGAGAAATGACGAGGGCGCAGCCATGTCCTTCGGTATCAATGTAAGCCAGTATAAAATCCTGGCGTTTATTCTGGGAACCGCGATCGCAGGGCTTACGGGGGCCATCTATGTGCACCGTATGACATTCATATTCTCCAGCAGCTTTGCGTTTACCGTTTCCATCAGTATCTTATCCATGGTGGTGGTAGGAGGAATCGGGACGATAAGAGGACCGCTTCTGGGAGCGCTGATTCTGGGGGCGGCTCCCGAGGTTCTGCGTTTCGCCGCTGATTACAGGATGATTCTGTATGGAGGAATCCTGGTGCTGATGATGCGGTTCCAGCCGCAGGGGCTGCTTGGCTGTGACAGCTTTATTCTGCGGGGCCTGCACAAACTATTTCCGAAAGATAAGGCAGGTGAGATGAATGGATGAGATGCTGAAGGTGGAAGAACTTAAGATGTATTTCGGCGGTCTGAAAGCCATTGATGATTTCAGTATGTCGGTTTACGATAAAGAGACGCTTGGAATCATCGGACCGAACGGAGCAGGGAAAACAACGCTGTTTAACGCAATCTGCGGCGTTTATAAACCGACGGACGGAAAAGTGCTGCTGAACGGGGAAGAGATCCAGGGAAAGCTGCCGTATGAAATTGCAAGGAAAGGGATTGCCAGAACCTTCCAGATATCGAAACCGCTGGGAGATTTGAGTATACAGGACAATATCGTGGCCGCTCTCGGCATACATGAATATACAGGCGTTAAATCGTTTTTTAAAAAGAGCCATACAAAGGAGATGCTTGAGAGGGCGGAGGAGCTGATGGAACTGGTGGATTTGAAGGAATACCGGTTCAAACTGGCAAGGGACGTGAGCCTCGGATATTTAAGGCGGCTGGAGATTGCCCGCGCGCTGGCTACGGACCCGTTTCTCATCATGCTGGATGAACCGTGCGCAGGACTCAGCAATTTTGCCATCAACGAGGTAACGGAGCTGATCATGGGGCTGAAGGCGCAGGGGAAAACCATCATCCTGATTGAACATAACCTTCCTATCACGATGAAGGTGTGCGACAGGATCGTCGTTCTCAGCTACGGTAAGAAAATTGCCGAGGGAGTGCCGGAAGAAATACGGAGGAATCCACAGGTAATTGAAGCATATCTGGGAGAGGAGGACGAAAGCGATGCTGAAAATCTCTAATCTGGAAGTGAATTACGGAAAAATGCAGGTAATCAAGGGAATCAGCCTGGAGGTGAAAGAAGGAGAGCTAATCAGCGTAATAGGACCGAACGGGGCTGGAAAGACAACGCTGATCCGCACTATCATGGGGCTTAAGAAAGCCGCATCAGGCAGCATTTTCTTCGAAGATAAGGATATAACGGCGCTCCCGGCATGGAAACGCGCCGATATGGGAATCGGATATGTTCCCGAGGGCCGGCGCGTCTTCGGCAATCTGACAGTGGAAGAGAACCTGCTGACCGGATGTTATAAGGTAAAGGACAATGTGAGGAAAAGGGCCAGTATCAAACGCGTTTATGAACTGTTTCCCCGTCTGGAGGAGAGAAAGAACCAGTCGGCCAGGACAATGAGCGGAGGTGAACAGCAGATGCTGGCAATCGGAAGGGCGCTTGTCCTGGAGCCGCGTCTTCTGCTGATCGACGAGGTATCGATGGGACTGATGCCCATCATGGTAAATACCTGCTTCAAGATTATAAAAGACCTGAATGACTCTGGCATCACGGTTCTTGTTGTGGAGCAGAATGCCAATAAAGCCCTTAAGATCGCCAACCGCGGATATGTCATTGAGACGGGCAATATCATTCTGGAGGACGATGCAAAGGTACTCCGGGAAAACGATGTGGTTCAGAAAGCTTATCTGGGAAGCTGATAGGGAGAACTGCAAAGAAGGACAGATGCGGAAAGAGGGACGGAAAAAATCAGCAGAAGAAAAGACGGCAGGAAAAATACAACAGAAGAAATGACAGACACGAAAGGAAGGTCATAGCAGACGCAAAAGAACAGGATAGCAGGGAGGGGAAGGAATAAAGAAATGGAATAAGCAGGGAAGTAAGTGAGGATTCGGATCGGGCCTGAATTCCGCCTGCTTCCCTGCATTGCCGTTATACAGGCTACTTCCCCATTATATTAATGGTTTCCGACTGATGCATCGTGAAAGGCCGGAAGGCAATAAATGTAATTTTTCGGAGCGGCTTCTGGGGGGGACATCTGCCGCTTCTGAATTATAATGCAAATTTTACATATATTTACGATGCAGCCTGCATGGGATTTTACATTGTTCCGTTATAATAGCAGCAGGGGATATGCTGCATGCTTCATCCCGGCCCTAAGACAAACGCCTGAAAGCGTTCGGAGGAGTAACGGCATGTCTGCCGATCATATGATAGAGCAGGTAATAAAAATTGCCTTAAAGGAGGCCTGTGAATGATTAAAACCTATGTAGTGGATACGAATGTTCTGATCCAGGCGCCATATGCGCTGAATTGTTTTGAAGATAATCAGGTGGTGATTCCGGTGGTAGTGCTGGAAGAGCTGGATAACCTGAAAAAAGCCGAGGGGGAGCGGGGGAACAACGCCAGACGGGCCATCAGACTGCTGGAACAGCTCAGAGTCTCAGGAGATCTTTTAGAAGGGGTCAGGCTTCCCGGCGGCGGGATGCTCCGGATCGAGAAAAATTTTGTCGATGTGAAGCTGCCCAGGGATCTTCCCGATGAAAAAGCCGACAACAGGATTCTGAAGGTATGCAAAGGACTGGCGGAAAGCTGCCGGGACGGGAACAGGGCGGCCCATATAACAGGCGGGGAGACGGAAGAAGCCTCCCAGGTGATTCTGGTAACAAAAGATATATTGCTCCGCATCAAGGCCCAGATTATCGGTATCAGAGCAGAGGATTTCACAACCGAACAGGTATCCGACAAAGCGGAGCAATATATCGGAAGGACGGAGGTATTTGCCCCGGAGGAGCTGTTTAAGGAGTTTAAGAAAAAAGGAATTTCTACCAAAGAAGTTTACATAACAGACGAGAACGGAAAGCATTCAGGTCTCAAACTGGAGGAAAACGAATTTATTATATTAAAGGCGGATCAGTCCACAAAGAAGACCATGCTGGGGAGAGTGGAGAATGGGCGGATCCGGGAACTGGATTTTAAGAAGAGCCGTCCTTACGGTGTCACACCGAGGAATGCCGGACAGTATTTTCTGCAGGAGGCGCTGATGCAGCCGGCCGATAAGGCCCCGCTTGTCATAGTCAAGGGAATGGCGGGAACCAGCAAGACCTTTTATTCTCTCGCGGTTGGTCTTGAAAAGCTTGTTAATAATCCGAACGGGGAATACCGGAGGATTCTGATCAGCCGTCCAAACGCCCAGTTTGACACGGATATCGGCTTCCTGCCGGGAAATGAGCAGGAGAAAATTTCCCCTCTGATGCGGCCGATTATTGATAATCTGGAACAGCTCATTGACTCCAGTGAAGAGCAGCGCTATTCCAATGAGAAGGAATTGAGTGATAAGATACAGGAGATATTTGACAGGGGACTAATCCAGACGGAGGCTCTGAATTATATCAGGGGGCGTTCCATTGTGAAAACGTATCTGATTATCGATGAAGCCCAGAATATGACGCCGAATCAGGTAAAAGGAATCATCACCAGGGCGGGGAAGAACACAAAGATTATACTTCTCGGTGATCCTAACCAGATTGACCGGCCCTATCTCGACGAGAGAACCAACGGGCTGAGCTATGCGGCGGAATATATGAAAGGCAGTTCTCTCTGCTGGCAGATTACGCTGAATGCAGAGGAATGCGAACGCTCGGCGCTGGCTATGGATGCAGTAAAAAGACTGTAGTATAATCATCGGCATGAGATGAAACGGAATATTAAAATTTTGTAAAAAACAGTTGACTTTATAGCTATGAAGTGATAAAACAATAAACGCATAGTAATGTACGAGTCTTAAACGAAAATGCATGGATGGGGAAATGTTGGATGGAATTGCCCGTTTCAGAGAGTCGCCGGCTGCTGGAAGGCGATACGGACGCCATGACAATCTCACCCCTGAGCAGCTTTCCTGAACATGCCGCTGGCGGATATAACATCTGCGGTGTTTATAGGGAAAGACGGTTTCTTACCGTTAAAAAAGATGCTGTTAAAGAGACCATACGGCCTGAGACAGCAAAAAAGAGGCTGTGTTTATATAAACATGGCAAGGCAGGGTGGTACCGCGGAATTATTTCGTCTCTGCAGCGTAAGCTGCAGGGACTTTTTATATTTATCAGGAAAGTTTTCCTGTTAAATATAAAACGCTCCGCGGAGTATCATACTGCAAAGGAGCGCAATGCGCGATAAGGCCGGCAAGTACTTATGCAAATGGGAAAAGAGATAAAAAAGAAAGAGGGAAAACAAATGAATGGTATTACAATGATGGTACTGGCCATTGTAGTCTTAGGCGGAGCCTATTTACTGTATGGCCGTTATCTGGAAAAAAAATGGGGGATTGACCCCAAAGCAAAAACACCGGCTTTTGAGATGGAGGACGGTGTGGATTACGTTCCGGCCGATACGAATGTTGTCTTTGGCCATCAGTTTGCTTCCATCGCAGGAGCAGGTCCGATCAACGGTCCGATTCAGGCCGCCATGTTCGGCTGGCTTCCGGTTCTTCTGTGGATTCTGATCGGCGGCGTCTTCTTTGGAGCGGTTCAGGATTTCGCTGCGATGTATGCGTCAGTTAAGAATAAGGGACGTACAATCGGCTATATTATTGAGGAATACATCGGCAAGCTGGGCAAGAAATTATTTCTGCTGTTTTGCTGGCTGTTCTGTATTCTCGTGGTCGCGGCGTTTGCTGACGTGGTCGCGGGAACCTTCAACGGTTTTGTGACGGCCGACGGCGTAACCTCCACTGTTGAGGCCAACGGCGCGGTGGCGACGACCTCCATGCTGTTTATCATTGAGGCGGTGGCACTGGGAATGATTTTAAAATACGGCAGACTGGGCAAGGGGCTCAATACCGCCATTGCAATCGGAATGCTGGTGGCGGCCGTGGGAATCGGTCTCTGCTTCCCGATTTACATAACAAGGCCAACCTGGCATATTATTATCTTTATTTATGTGCTGATCGCTTCGGTAGCGCCAGTGTGGAGCCTGTTACAGCCAAGGGATTATTTAAACAGTTATCTGCTTGTATTTATGATAGTCGCAGCGATTGCAGGCGTGTTTATCTCCAATCCTTCCTGTAACCTGAATTCTTTTAACGGATTTAATGTGGACGGACAGTATATGTTCCCAATCCTTTTTGTCACAATTGCCTGCGGAGCGGTGTCGGGATTCCACTCTCTGGTATCCTCCGGTACCGCGTCCAAGCAGATTAAAAATGAGAAAAATATGCTCCCGGTGTCCTTCGGCGCCATGCTGATGGAAAGCATGCTGGCAATTATCGCGCTGATCGCAGTGGCATCCTTTGCCGACGGGGAAGCGGCGGCAGCCGGACTTACGACTCAGCCTCAGATTTTCGCCGGGGCGATTGCCAACTTCCTGACGGCGGCCGGACTTCCGTACAGCCTCGTGTTTACCCTGATTAATCTTGCGGTTTCGGCATTTGCCCTCACCTCCCTTGACTCCGTGGCCCGTGTGGGACGACTTTCATTCCAGGAGTTTTTTATGGAAGATGAGACGGAAGGAAAGGAATCCAGCTCATTTATCAAGCTTATGACGAATAAATACTTTGCCACAGCCCTGACGCTGATTCTGGCCTATCTGCTGGCAAAGGTCGGATACGCTGAGATATGGCCGCTGTTCGGTTCGGCAAACCAGCTCTTATCCGTATTAGCTCTGGTGGCCTGCGCCGTATTCTTAAAGAAGACAAACCGTCAGGGAGCGATGCTCTGGATTCCTATGGTATTTATGATGGCAGTGACATTTACCGCACTTGGAATGACGATATTCAAACTCGGCAGCGCCTTCTTTACAACAGGCCTGAGCTTTGGCAATACGCTTCAGCTTGTGTTTGCAGTCCTCCTGCTGATTCTCGGCGTGATTGTTGCCATCCAGGGAATCCAGAAGCTGGTTGGGAATGATAAGGCTGCGGACGGTATTGCCGGCAAGGAAAAAGAATTAGCATAAACATCAACGTGAATGCCGCAAACGGACTTAAATAACAGCGGTTTGAAGACTGCTTAGGGCAAAAAGATGTCAAAAAAAATGATATCTTTTTGCCCGTTTTCGTTTTTATTACCAATATTCGAAAGTTTGACTGTAAAATTTATGCATGCTATTGAGAAATCCATTTTCCGGTGATATAATTCTTCCAATTGCAGCAAGAGGGACAGACATTACCGGGATGATGAATAGATAAAGCATATGATGATATAGGAAAAGACATATGCAGGGGAACAGAGGTTAAGATGGAAAAAAAGCACATGTTCAGCAACAGGGATCTGAGGAAGCTGCTGATACCGCTGGTAGTGGAACAGATCCTGAACTCACTTATGGGAACAGCGGACAGTATCATGGTAAGTAATGTGGGGCCTGCCGCCATTTCGGCAGTTTCACTGGTGGATTCAATCAATATTCTGGTTATCCAGGCATTCTATGCGCTGGCGGCCGGGGGAGCCATCATCTGCTCACAGTATATTGGCCAGGGAGACCATAAAAATGCAGGCCGATCCGCAAATCAGCTGGTTTTTGTCGTTACGGTCATTTCAGCAGCGGTTACCGCGGCTTGTCTGGCATTCAGGATGCCTCTTTTGAAGCTGATTTTCGGTCAGGTGGAGCCGGCCGTTATGGATGCGGCCCAGATCTATTTCTTCTTTACAACATTATCATTTCCGTTTATTGCGCTCTATGATGCGGGCTCTTCGGTTTACCGGGCACAGGGGAATACAAAGCTGCCCATGACAATTGCCGTGGTTTCCAACGGGCTTAACATTTGCGGCAATGCCGTTTTAATATGGGGATTTAAAATGGGTGTCACCGGTGCAGCTTTGGCTACACTGGGTTCTCGAATTTTTTCCGCTGTCATCGTATTTGCTTTTTTGAGAAAAAAAGACCAGACTCTTGTCATCCGGGATTATTTCAAAATCAGGCCGGATTTATATAAAATCAGGATGATTCTGGCTGTCGGGATACCGAATGGAATTGAAAATGCCATGTTCCAGTTTGGAAAGCTGGCGATCCAGTCTACGGTATCCACAATGGGAACGATTGCGATTGCAGCGCAGGCTATGACAAATATTATGGAGAATCTGAACGGCATCGCGGCTATCGGTATCGGCATCGGCCTGATGACGGTCGTCGGGCAGTGCATGGGAGCAGGCCGGAAGGAGGAGGCGGTTTATTATATTAAAAAACTGAGCGGACTGGCCGAGATTGTAATTATTATAAGCTGTCTGGCTGTTTTTGCCCTGACAAAGCCGATCACGATACTGGCAGGAATGGAGAAAGAGAGCGCAGATATGTGCTTTTATATGGTAGGGTGGATAACGTTTGTCAAGCCCCTTGTATGGGCGCTGGCATTTATACCGGCTTACGGACTAAGGGCGGCGGGGGATGTGAAGTTCTCCATGTGTACCTCCTGTGTCACAATGTGGGCATTCCGGGTAAGCCTCTGTATTTTCCTGTGCAGGCAGTTTGGCTTTGGCCCGATGGCCGTATGGATTGGCATGTTTACGGACTGGACCATCCGCGCCGTCATTTTTACCTGGAGATTTTTGAGCGGGAGATGGATGTCTCATAAAGTGGTCTGACAGATACTGTCCGCAGAACCGCGTTTTTCAGCGGGGCTGCGAAAAGCAATATGGAGCAGGGCGATCGGAAAGGGAATGCCGGAGAATGGTAATCGGAGGATAAAAATAATGGAACCAGGCGAAAACTTGTATATGGGGGGCGGAATTCTCCGCCGGGGAGACAGAGTGGGACTGTCCTGCTGTTCAAACGGACTTTTGGAGGCAGACAAAGGCTCTCTGGAGCTGCTGAAGGAAAGGCTGGCCCTGATTGGTCTGGAGACGGTGGAAAGTCCTTTCCTGTACAGAGGCGTTACCGCATTCAGCGGAACCGGGACACAGAGAGCGCATGCGCTGATGGATTTTTACCGGGATGAGACCGTAAAAGCCGTTTTTGACGTTTCGGGTGGAGATATGGCTAATGAGGTACTGACTGATTTGGATTTCGAAATGATCAGCGCCTCCGATAAGATATTTTTCGGATACAGTGATTTGACGACGGTGATTAACGCTATTTATACGAAGACGGGAAAAAAGTCGGGGCTGTACCAGCTGCGCAACCTGACGGGCCCCTGCTGGCAGGAGCAGTTCTCCCAATTCAGGGAAACATTGATGGAGGGCGGAAGTATGCTGAACAACTTCTCTTTTCATTTTCTTAGGGGAACCAGGATGGAGGGAACAGTGCTGGGCGGAAACATCCGCTGCCTGCTGAAACTGGCAGGAACACAGTACTGGCCCGATTTTACCGGGAAACTTCTGTTCCTTGAATGTAATGGCGGAGAAGTTCCGCAGATTGTGGCGTATTTAAACCAGTTGAGCCAGATCGGGGTATTTTGTCAGATATCCGGGATTTTGCTCGGAACGTTTTCTAGAATGGAAAGCAGAGGACTGCATCCTACGGTGGAAGAACAACTGCTTCGGATGATCCGCCCGGAACTTTCCGTGGCAAAAACATTTCAGATTGGTCACGGAAGCGATTCCAGGTGTCTTATGATCGGTGATCATATCAGAATTCATCAGGCGCTGCAGGAACAGAAACCGCCGGCCTGAGTATTGCAGCTGGTTACTGGCAGCGGTTTATACTTGATATCCGGAAGGCAAAATGATATAATTTTTAATAATTGTTTGCAGGCTGCATTTTGTGGTGTGATTTACCGATTCCAACGCCGGAGTGAGCGGTGGCTGGATTAGATAAAAATCACTTTGTAAGTATTGTAGGAGAAGAAAGATGATGAATTATAAAAAGTATAAGCGTGTACCGGTAGTTGATTTCCCCCGGAGGGAATGGCCGAATAAGGAGATTAAAAAAGCTCCCGTATGGTGCAGCGTGGATTTGCGCGACGGCAACCAGGCTCTGATTGAGCCGATGGTGGTGGAGGAGAAGATTGAGATGTTTAATCTTCTTGTCAGAATGGGATTTAAGGAGATTGAGATAGGATTTCCGGCTGCCTCCCAGATTGAATTTGATTTTTTAAGACAATTAGTTGAGCGAAAACTGATTCCGGACGACGTGGTAGTGCAGGTTCTCACTCAGTGCCGTGAGCATCTGATACGCCGTACCTTCGAATCTATTCAGGGAATCAAGAAAGCAATTGTACATATTTACAATTCCACATCGACACTTCAAAGGGATGTCGTATTCCACAAAGAGCGTGACGAAATTAAAGAAATTGCCGTTGAAGGAACCAAACTGGTTAAGAAATATTTGGACAACCATGAAGGAGAAGTGATTCTGGAATATTCACCGGAAAGTTTTACCGGCACGGAATTAGACTTTGCCCTTGATATCTGTACCGCAGTACAGGATGAATGGGGACCGACTCCGGAGAAAAAGATGATTATCAATCTTCCGGCTACGGTTGAGATGACAACACCGAATGTCTATGCCGATCAGATTGAGTGGATGAATAAGCACTTCAAAAACCGCGACAGCATTATCTTGAGCGTACACCCCCACAATGACAGGGGAACCGGCATTGCAGCGGCAGAGCTGGCGCTTATGGCCGGGGCGGAACGTATCGAGGGAACGCTGCTCGGCAACGGAGAGCGTACCGGTAACGTCGATATTTTGAATATTGCATACAATATGTTCTCCCAGGGGATAAATCCCGGATTGGAAATTGAGAATATCAAAGAGATTACGGAGATCTGCGAGCGCTGTACCAAGATGCCGGTGGATCCGAGACATCCTTATGCAGGAAAGCTGGTATTTACCGCATTCTCCGGTTCCCATCAGGATGCCATTAACAAAGGAATGCAGGCTCTTGCAAAGAGGACAGACGGCATATGGGAAGTGCCTTACCTTCCGATCGATCCGAGCGATATCGGCCGGGAATACGAGCCGGTAGTGCGCATCAACAGCCAGTCCGGCAAGGGCGGGGTTGCCTTTGTCATGGACAGCTTCTACGGATTCCGTCTTCCAAAGGGAATGCACAAGGAATTTGCAGATATTATCCAGAGGATTGCGGAGAAACAGGGCGAGGTTGCGCCGGAACAGATTATGGACGAGTTCCGCATCAATTATCTGGATCGCAAGGAACCAATGCATTTCAAAAAATGCCAGATTACGGACCGGGAGTACGAGGGAGGCGGATTTGCCACGGTTGCCCACCTTATCTTCACGGATCACGGCGAAGAGCGGGAGGTTGACGGCGTAGGAAACGGCCCGATTGATGCCATTCAAAGAGGACTCGAAGATGCACTCGGCATACAGATCCGTGTTCTGGATTACGACGAGCATGCACTCCGCTCCGGTTCGGGTGCGCAGGCGGCTTCCTATATTCACCTGATGAATGTGGAAACCGGAGAAGCGACATACGGAGTCGGAATCAGCTCCAATATTACGCGGGCATCGATCCGCGGTATATTCAGCGCTGTAAACAGATTATTTTATAAATAAGGGATAAAAAGAGTTCGCAGCGTGCCTGAAAATTCAATCCCGCTCCGGGAAGTTAAGCGAGTTGTAAACAGGTAAACAGCAGTGTAAAAAGCCTTTTCCAGGTGCCGCCTCATAGAGCGGCGCCGGGAAAGGCTTTTATTGATGACGGTGACCGTGCGCGGAGCGTGCAGGTTATCGTTGTCCGCCGTCCGTATGAAAGCCGGCATTGTCTCCGGAGCCTTTCTTATGACTGGTTCGCTGCGGAAGGAACCGATATGCATCAGGCGATCGGTTTTTCCTCGATCAATGTCACAGCCCCGTTTTCCACCTCGATGAAAAACGGCATTTCCGATTCATCAGAGTCGGAGAAGCTGCGCCCCCAGTCGATGAAACGGTATTGTGTGTCGGCTGTCAGCTTGAGTATGGTCCGGGACCGGCTGGGATTATGGATATAATATCCGTCCGGCATATCGTGTTCCGTCAGTTTAAGGGAGCGGACTTTTTCCTTGTCTTCCGGTGTTATCCATTCCGCCATATCCACCCACAGGTTATCGTTGTCCATCCGCCTGATAAACGCGCAATAGGAGCCGGAGGGCTTTGCTTCTTTCCGTCGTTGGAAGATATGCCATTCTTTATCCTCTGACAGTACCATGATTCTGCCGTCCCCGGAGTCCCAGGTGTATGGGCTGCCTATACAGCCGAAGTTGGACTGTCCTTCCTCACCCGGAATTGCTTCAGGCTCCAGAGAGGATGAGATATACCCGTCCACACTGCCTGAATCGCCCATGGGGCCGATTTCCGAGGTGCCGTAATAGATTGCCCCGTCTGCAAAAAGTATCCTGTTCTCAAATTCACTGTCTGCCTGTTCCGACAGAGAAGGGGCTTTGGTATTGTTATTTTGTGACCCGCCGTCATATTCCAAACTGTCGCCGGAACCATCCTCCGAAGGGGTATCAGTGTCGGAGAAGGTGACGGTGACGAAGAGAACCCGGTCATACCCCCGCTTTTCAAGGTCGGGAAGATTATGGTAATCCGTCACATTACCGCTTGTGATGGTATCTGACTGAGTGTTCGCCACCATGGCCAGAACCTCTTTCTCATTATAGTGGAAGGAGGAGAGGGTGCTGAGATGGCTGGTGATGCTGGATCGGTATCCCGAAGTGGAATTAATCAGGCAGGAGTATCTCCCGCCATCCCAGGAGACAGTAATCTCGTCCGGATCCATCAGGACGGATAAACTGCCCTCGGAGGGAGCAGGTCCGCCTGTCCGGGCCAGGGAGACCATTTCGCCATCTTTAAATTCCTCAACAGAAAAAATAAGCTTTTTCAGCTTATCATCTGCTTTATATCTGAAAATCCGGCTGGAAGAATGGGTGTCCACAAGGGAAATCAGGTCACGTTCCCTGTCGGACAGGGGCATCTCGCTTATTTCCATGGGGGACATGGCGTCAGGGGAGGAACTTTTCTGACGGCCGCAGGCCGTGAGCATCACACCGGCCAGCGCTATTACGGGGAGCAGAACCGGTAAAATTTTATATGGTGATAATTTGTTAATATGTTTCAAAAAGATTCTCCTTTCTGATGTGCGCGGAACGTGCAGGTTATCGTTATTTTACCATATGTCCGGTTGC
The DNA here is from genome assembly GCF_000466485.1 of [Clostridium] symbiosum ATCC 14940. Classification (GTDB taxonomy): domain Bacteria; phylum Bacillota; class Clostridia; order Lachnospirales; family Lachnospiraceae; genus Otoolea; species Otoolea symbiosa. Next base: position 83,966 of record NZ_KE992799.1, read on the forward strand.
CGCTTTTTACTTTTTTATTACTTCTTTTGTGCTGAAATATAAAGGTTTCCATAATAAATATGATTATATCGGAGTGGTTGCGGAGGAAAACTGTATTTAATTATAATGAATTGTTGACAATTTTATTGCTTAATGTATACTGAAAGATAGGAAAAAACAGGGAGGGGATTGTATGAAAGCGGATCAGGGAAATAACTTAAGTGAAATGGTATATCATTATTTACTGGATATGATTTTATCCATGAAAATCAAGCCGGGAGATCGAATTCCGGAGGCCAGGATTGCCACTCAGTTCGGGATCAGCAGAACTCCGATCCGTGATGCGATGAAGCAGCTGGCCAATGACGGCATACTGAATATTTATCCGAACCGCTTTGCTGAAGTTGCAAACTGGGATGAAGACCTGATAAAAGAGATAGGAATAACGCGCGCCCATCTCGATAACCTGGCGGCAAAGCTGGCGATCTTTTATGGCAGCAATGCAGATTTTAACCGCATGATGGAGCATGCCAAAATATGTCTTAAGGCAGCGCTGGATGATGATGTCGCGCTGAAGATAAAAGAGGATTGTGCCTTTCATCTGGAACTCAGCATGATAGCAAGGAACAGGCAGCTGATAGAATTTCAGAAGAAGATATATTTAAAAATAGAATTTTTACAGTCCTGGAGGGGGGATTTTCTGGAAAATCCCCAGGAACAGTACAGGCAGCATGAAGAAATAGTGACGGCGCTGACAGACCGCAATGAGAAAGAGGTTATTCAGCTTCTGACACGTCATAATATGCATTTCCATAACCTGGAAAAAGATTTTCCGGTCGATTTTTTTATTAATCCATAATACGGTAAGGGCCTTTTAGCATATTGCTTAAGAAGGCCCTTTTTGTATGCTTAAATAAAAATGTAAAAATTAAATGAAAAATAGAACATAATATGGATTTTTCTGTACCAGATGAACAAAAAAATAATTAAAAAGTAGACAGTTTTAACAAATTGTATACAATTAAATAGAATGGTATTGACCTTTAACTGTGAAATGTTATAATTAAGCTACAAGCAAAACAAAGTGTTTATTTAAACAAGGAGAAGGAAACGTAAAAGGAGGAAGATGTCTATGAAAAAAATGCTGGCAATTCTTATGGGGACATGTTTAACGGTCGGTGCTCTGACCGGATGTTCAGGTTCAGGAAGCAGCGCGCCTGAGACAACGGCACCTGCTGCTGAGCAGAGCGGTTCAGGAACGGCAGAGGCAGCAGAAGGAGGCGGTGAGGCCAAAACTGAGGCAGCAGCTCAGTCCGGTGAAAAAATTGTCGTAGCGAATCTGCCGAAATCCGTTGGCGGAGCATGGTTTAACCGTATGGCGGTAGGTATTGAAAAATATGGGCAGGATACGGGGAATGAGGCGTTCCAGACAGGGGCGGACAAGGGAGATGCCGCATTACAGGTGAAAGAAGTTGAGAATCTGATCACACAGGGCGTCGATGTATTGACAATTGTGCCTGTGTCTCCGGAGGCTCTGGAACCGGTTCTTAAAAAAGCCAGGGAGCAGGGAATTATTGTTATATCACATGAGGCTCAGGGGATTGTCAACGTGGATTATGATGTGGAGGCGTTTGACGGGCCGGCATACGGAGCTCATCTGATGGACAAGATGGCAGAGGCCATGGGGGAAGAGGGAGAGTACGTAATGTGCGTCGGTTCTCTTACCGCAAAATCTCATATGGCATGGGCAGACGGCGCGGTTGCCCGTCAGAAGGAAGCTTATCCGAATATGATCTGTGTCAATGAGGATGCTTTCGTGGAGACAAACTACAATCAGAAAGCTTCCCAGGAGAAGGCGGCTGAGCTTATGAAAACTTATCCGGACCTGAAGGGAATGTTTGTGACCTCAGCCACGGATCTTCCCGGCTATGCACTGGCAGTGGAAGAAGCAAGCAAACAGGGGACAATTGCGGTAGTCGGCAACGGCCTTCCGAGCGCCAATAAAGATTATATTGAATCGGGCGCCCTTACCTTCTTAGGATGCTGGGATCCCGCAGACAGCGGCTACATTATGGCCAGGGTGGGCGAGATTTTAAAGAGCGGAGGCGCAATCACGGATGGGATGGATTTAGGAATTGAAGGGTACCACTCCATTAAGCTGGACGGTAATGTGATTATCGGTGAGGCATGGAGAGATGTGACAAAGGATACTCTGGCAGATAACGATTTCTAAACATTTATGTGACTGTTCGGCACTATTGAACCGTTACACATTTATTCTGAAAGGGGGCTGTCTCAATGTCGGGTTTGAGACGGTCCCCTTTGGCATTCACTGGCGGTGAAAAGCCGGCAGTGCGCGGCTTTCATTGTTTATACAACAGCAAAAGAGGTGTGCTCTATGAAAACTCCAGTATTGAAGGTATCGGGTATTAATAAATCGTTTTCAGGTCACCGGGTACTAAAAGACATCGACCTGACAATTTACCCCGGTGAACGGCTTTGCCTGGTGGGGGAAAACGGTTGCGGAAAGTCTACGCTGATTAAGATTATCTCAGGCGTTTACCGGGCTGATTCCGGGAGTATTGAACTGAATGGACGCAGTTACACGGAACTCCTGCCTGCCACATCAATTAAAGAAGGAGTGCAGGTTATTTATCAGGACTTTTCCGTTTTCCCAAATCTGACAGTGGCAGAGAACATCTCACTGGGGACCCAGCTTGTGGGGGGGAACCGTCTTGTGAATTGGAAACGGATGAGAAAACAGGCCGGGGAAGCTCTTGACATGATCGGTGTGGATATGGATTTGGACGAGGAGGTGAGCCGGCTGGCGGTGGCCCAGAAGCAGATTATTGCCATTTCACGGGCCATACTGCAAAATGCTAAGCTCATTATAATGGATGAGCCTACGACGGCCCTGACAAAAAAAGAGATAGAACGCCTGTACCAAATTATCTACGGCCTGTCGGAAAAGGGAATCGCGGTTATTTTCGTCAGCCATAAGCTGGACGAAGTATTTACGGTCTGCCAGCGCATCGCTGTCATAAGGAACGGAAATATGATTGTGGATAAGCAGGCAAAAGAGTTTGAGCGCGATAAGCTGGTCTATTATATGACAGGACAGGAGATAGAGGTAACTCCTTTCCAGTACAGGAAAATAAGTGACAAACCGGTGCTGGAGCTTGAAAACTGCAGCCAGCACGGATCATTTTATGATATCAGCTTCAAGCTGTGCGCAGGGGAGATTCTGGGCATTACCGGACAGCTTGGTTCCGGGCGGACGGAGCTTGCAAAGGCATTGTTCGGCATCGGGAAGATCCACGTGGGAACAGTCAAAATCCATGGAGAGCAGAAAACGCTTAAGAATATCCGGTCGGCTCTGGCTAATCATATCGGTTATGTCCCTGAGGATCGTCTGACAGAGGGGCTTTTTATGGAACGGACACTGACGGATAATATCAGCGCCTCCATTTTAGACCGCAAAAAAAAGAAAAACGGGATGCTGGATTTTAAAGGAATGAGGGAAGAAGCGGCGCAGCGAATAAGCGAACTGAATATTAATGCGGCGGGAACGGAGGTTCAGGCGGGAACGTTCTCGGGCGGAAACCAGCAGCGTGTCGTTATTGCAAAATGGCTGGCCGGCCGGCCGGAGATTCTGATACTGAACGGTCCCTCGGTTGGCGTGGATGTTAAATCAAAAAGCGAGATCCACCGTATTTTGAGGGAACTGGCGCAGAAGGGGATGGCTGTCATTATGATTTCAGACGATGTGGGGGAGCTTCTCAGCACGACTAACCGGATTCTCGTCATGAACAGCGGCCGGATGATTTTTGAAGGTGAGACGGCCGGACTTACAGCCGGGATTTTAAACGAAAAGATTACGCAGAATGCCGGTGATGAGGAAAGTGCGGCAGCGCCGGCAGACAGAAAGGAGGTGCGGCAGCTTTGATGCAGTCTAAATTAAAAAAATATGCCAGGAGCAATGAATTTATTGTCCTGATTATCCTGGTTCTGGTTATGGGGCTGTTCTCGGTGCTGAACCCCTCCTTTTTAACGCTGCGCAATCTCTTTGATTTATTTCGTACGATGATTGTAACAGGTATTTTTGCCTGCGGCGTCATGATGATTATCATCAACGGAGGAATCGATATGTCCTTTATGGCGATTGCGATCTGTTCCGCTTACATGACGGTGCGCCTTGCTACGTCACTGGGATTCCAGGGGCCGATCCTGGTTCTGATGATAATCTCGGCCGTGATAGGGATGCTCTTCGGATTTCTCAATGCGTTTCTGGTTAATAAGTTTGAGATACCCATTTTTATTGTAACGCTCAGCGTGGCAACGAGTATCAGGGGGCTGATGCTGAATTTTGTAGGAAATGAATATGTGGCCAGCGCAGAAATGCCTGCCTGTACAATCGAATTTTCAAAGACATACTGGTTCAACATGGTAGACGCCACCGGAGCCAGCTACGGGCTTCATTTTTCTGTATTCATTATGCTGGGGATCATGATTTTGACGCACCTGATTCTGGGCCACACGATAATCGGACGCGGGGTATATGCGCTGGGCGGAGACAGTGCCAGTGCGCAGAGAATAGGATATAACCTGACCAGGATCCGAATGTTCATTTACGGTTATGCCGGACTTTTAGCCGGGATTGCCGGTCTGATTTATGTCAGCAATAACCGTATGGCGGACCCGATGAGCTTTCAGGGGGAAGAGCTTACGGTTATCGCCGCGGTAGTAATGGGCGGAACCAGTATTTCGGGAGGCAAGGGAAGCGTACTGGGTGTTTTCCTGGGCCTGATGCTGACCAATGTAATCAACAATAATCTGGCGCTGATTAATGTACCTTCCTATTGGCAGAAATTTACCTTTGGCCTGCTGATCATCTTTGCCGTGCTGGTACAGTCCGTGAAGGCAAAGAGAGAGGCACGCAGCTGAAGCATATTTGTTCGGGATGAACGGAATAAACGGGATGAACGGACGGCATTCCGGACGCGCTTCAGACCGGGCAGACAGTGATAAGGAGGGAAATTACATGGGTAAAATAAAACAATTGCTGGGCATCAATCTGGCCGTATTTTTGATTTTTGCCTTACTTAAGCCGGAGCGCTTTCTTACGGCCTACAATTTTGAGTCAATGTGTTTCCAATTTCCGGAAGCGGGCCTTCTGACTCTTGGGATAGGAATCACTATGCTGACGGCGGGAGCCGATCTCTCGATTGTGGCCGTAGCCAACCTGACGGCTACGGTAAACGGAATTATTCTGCTGCAGTATATGCCGGCCGGGCTTACGGGCAGCGGAGTTTGGAGCTGGCTTCTGCTTTGCCTGGCTTTTGCGGCAGTGATAGGGCTGGTATGCGGAGTCATTAACGGCCTTCTGGTAGCGAAGTTGGGAATATTCCCGATTCTTGCCACGCTTGGGACACAGAATCTGTTTACCGGGATATGCATGGTGCTTACAAAAGGACAGGGGGTATTCGGTGTCTTTCCGGAACAGGTCATGTTTATTGGAAACGGCAAATTATTCGGGCTGGTGCCCATGCCGCTGATTATTTTCCTGGGCGCTCTGGCGGTGGTGTATCTGATTATCCACAGAACGCCGCATGGGTTGAAAACCCAGTTATTTGGTTCTAACCGGGTCGCCAGTTTTTACTGCGGTATTGACAATGTAAAAACGGTATTTAAAACGTATATGATGTCATCCATGCTGGGCGCGCTGACGGGTATCCTGATACTTGCCAGAACTAACTCTGCGAAATACGATTACGGTTCCTCTTACGTTTTGCAGGCAATGCTGGCATCTGTCTTTGCCGGAATCTCACCGCTCGGCGGAAAAGGAAATGTATTCAATATTCTGCTGTCGGTCGCAGCGCTGCAAATGCTGGATTCCGGATTCAACCTGCTTCGAATCAGCAGCTTTGTCCGTTCCTCCACCTATGGAATACTCCTGATTATAGGTATCCTGCTGGATTACCTGGCTGTTAAATACCGCCAGAAAAAGGAGATTGCACGGGCAAATCAGGCGGCGGCGAGGTAGGCAGTGGAAGAGAGGAAACAGAAGAGAAGGGGAGCGGAAGAAGGGAAACTAAAAAATATTAAAAATTGGAGGTGCTGGCGATGAAAGCGGCAGTATTTGAAAAAGAGGGGGTACTGGCAGTAAAGGAAGTGCCGAGGCCGGAGATTGTGAAGGATGATGACGTCATCATAGAGGTGGAGCTTTGCAGCATATGTGGTACGGATGTACATATAATGAGCATTCCGCCAGGATACAAAGCAACTCCCGGCACCGTTCTGGGACATGAGCTGGTGGGGAAAATCGTGGAAACCGGAGACAAGGTGACAACGGTTGCGGTTGGGGACCGTGTCGTTGTAAATCCCAATGACTATTGCGGCGTCTGCGATTACTGCAAAAATAATCTGCCGAATTTTTGTGAGAACATTAAAGCGATGGGGATCGACGTGGATGGAGGTTTTGCGGAATATGTCAGAACTTCAGAACGTGTGGTTTATAAAGTGAGCAGAGAGATACCGGCTGAAATTGCAGCTTTTGCAGAACCGCTGGCCTGCCTTCTGAACGGATTTCAGAAAATCAGAGTCATGCCGGGTGAGAGCGTGGTGGTGATCGGGGCCGGAACTATTGGACTTATGTTTACGCAAATGGTAAAGGCAGCAGGAGCTTATCCGGTAATTGTATCGGAACCAAGTGAACTCAGGCGGGAATATGCGCGGAAATCAGGGGCTGATTATGTGATTAATCCATTAGAAGAGGATTTGGAGTCCTTTGTCCGCGGGCTGATTCCAATGGGGGCCGATTATGGCATTGATGTGGTGGGAAGCCAGATGATGGAAGCGGTGAAGGCGGTGAGAAAAGGCGGCACGGTGCTGCTGTTCGGTGTAAACGCGAATGCCAGACCGGAGATTGTGCAGAGCCGGATTACCCAGCATGAAATCGACGTAAAGGGAACCTGGCTGGCAAACGCTACCTTCCCTCAGGCGGTGAAACTGCTGGAGAGCGGAGTGCTTAAGCTTCAGGAACTGATAACCCACACACTGCCGCTGGAGGATACGGTTAAGGGGATTGAACTGCTGGGCAGCGGTCAGGGAGTAGAGATATTTATTGATCCGAAGCAATAATTGATGAAAGTATTGAATCATTATGAAAAAATTAAATAATTACGATAACAAAATAATGGGGGATACGGAAATGGATTTTTTTAAATATAAGGAAGATACATCCCTGGAAGCAAGAAAATTAGAAATATCCGTCAAGAAGCAAAGGATAAACAAGATGCTTGATGAGCGGGGAATGGAAGCTCTACTGCTGACGAAACATCCAAATTTCAGCTGGATTACGGCCGGCGGCAAGAATTTTGTCGCAAATTGTTTTGACGGAGGCGCAGTCTCCATCCTTGTTACCAGGCAGAGCATGTACGCTGTCTGTAACATTATCGAGGAGCCTCGGCTCAGAACAGAAGAATTGCTGCCGGAGCTGGGATTTGAACTTTTCGTGTATGGGTGGGAAGAGAACAGGCTGGAGGAATTTGTTTCCAGGCATGTTTCATCCATGGACAAGGTGGTGAGCGATTTACCCTGCGGCAGCGCAGTGGTAGAAAACGGATGGATCAGTCCGCTCCGGTACTGTATGACGGAAAATGAGATGGGGAGGTACCGTTATCTTGGAGATACCATGTCCATGGCTCTGGAAGAATATCTGCCCAGGGTAAAGCCGGGAATGACGGAACTTGAAATTGCCGGGGGGATTTCAAAAGCATTGTGGAAATACAATATCGAACAGGTCATGCACCTTGTGTCGGCTGATGAGAGGGCCTGCCTGTTCCGCCATGGTCTTCCTACCGATAAACCACTTAAGAATAATCTGATTGTCTCCATCAATGGAAGATACAAGGGACTGGTTACCACGGTTTCGCGAATGATACATTTTGGCAGGCCGGATACATCACTGACCGAACAGTACCGGGATTGCAGTGAGATGGAATGTATGGCGGCTGCCAAAGCGGCTGTCGGTGCGGATGAACTTGATATGTATGAGACGCTGAAGCAGGCATATCTGGACAGGGGCTATCCTGGAATGTTTGAAAAACACGGACAGGGAGGCTGTCAGGGGTACTGGCCCAGAGAATATATGATCACGCCTGATTGCCACCATAAAATTCAGGAGAATCAGGCATATTGCTATAATCCGGTGGTAGATGGCACGAAGTCGGAGGACTCATTCCTGGTCACAAAGGACGGACCGCTCTTTATTACAAGACCGATAACTTACCCGAAGCTGGTTTGGGAGGTGAATGGGATTCGGTTGGAGAGGCCGGATATGCTGGTGGTAGACTGAACGGTACACGGGGCCGGAAAGGGGAAGTGGCAATGAAACGGACGGAATTATTGAATTCGGAGATCAGTTATGTGATTTCCAGGCTTGGCCATACGCAGCAGCTGACGATAGGAGATGCGGGGCTGCCGATACCGGAGGACGTGAAACGGATTGATTTAGCGCTTGTGAAAGGCGTTCCGGGATTTTTACAGACACTGGATGCGGTACTTTGTGAGATGCAGGTGGAAGGAATTATCCTGGCAGAAGAAATCCGTGAGAGGTCTCCGGAGATGGAGGCTGGGATTTTGAAACGCTTTCCGGATGCGAAAGTGCAATATGTGCCCCACGAAATGTTTAAGGAGAAGATGAAGGAGAGTCGGGCCGTGATACGGACCGGGGAGACTACGGCTTTTGCGAATGTGATTTTGGTTTCAGGGGTGACGTTTTAGTACTGGCTGCCTGGACGGTATTGTTGAATGATATTTGAAGATTATTTAAGCGGAACGTTATAAGCTTATACAAAGATATTATAGAAACAAACGCAACTATTTTGATAAGTAGTTGCGTTTGTTTTACAAAGCTATTGAACTAGACTATGAAGATTTTCAAGTATGTTATTAAACTTACTTTCTAATGCAGCACTTAGAGACGTAATGCTTTCTTCCGAAAAATAATTATTTATAAATGTCCGATAGTTCTCGTGAACAGTGATTCTCGGTTCATCGAAATTATAAGCTCTAACCAAATCACTAAATCCTTGTGCTTTCATAATATGTTGACATATTAACTCAATATGAACGTGCTTTTTTGCATAAGTATCTCTGTCTGGTGGCATAGATAATGAGAAATTCCCTCTGAGCTTTAGTAATTTTGTGCTAATATCTTTGTTTTGTAGCTCATTTCTATTAATCTCAATAATAGTAAGAGAACAACCGGGATCATAATAAATGAAACGTATCACTTTATAGCCTCTTAAAAAAACATCTCCTCACAAATCCTTTTCCCCGTCTCCGTCTGGAAGATATTATGATAAGCCGCATCGGCAGCCTCCGGTTCCAGTCCTTCTTCAAACAGATTTACCAGGAAATCGGCCTCCAGCAGTATCTGGTAATCCAGGCCGTCCACATCGGAATAAGTGTGGTGATGACCGACCAGATAGCAGACGCGGTCGACAACGGAGGCGCGGAAACCGAGGGAACGGAGCAGTTTTTCAGCGGGTTCAGGTCCTTCCTGTTCCTGCAGCTTGCCGTTGCAGTAGCCATACTTTTCTTCGGCAGGTTTAATCCCGATATCGTGTACAATTGCGGCGGCTTCCAGAATAAACTGGGTATCGCTCTCCAGATTCTCCGACAGCCCAATCAGACGCGCGAAGCTGTGAACCTTGATAAGGTGCTGAATCCGTTTCGGATCGCCGGAGTTGTAGCTAATCATTTTCATTAACAGGTCGTCTAAAATATCCATTTCAAAATTCCCCTCTTTCCGCTGCGGGTGAGGTCACACCCGTTATAAGAATACAATTGTGTAAGTAAAGTTCGGACAGCATGAACTGTTATCTAGAGTATACCTGATTTGTGCCGCCGCTACAACGCCTTTGTTTACTTTTCCCTTAAAGTATAGTAAAATAAGTGTTACTATTCACAGCCCCGCTGAAAAACGCGGTTTAGCGGACAGTAACAAGTAAGTAACAATTCAGACAGGCCTGCACACTTACTGTGCCGACCATACTAAAATGCAATGGCAGACACCCGTTAAAGGGCGTCTGATGCTGTAATTGTTGCAATCATAATGGAGGAATTCTTAACGGATGAAAAAGTATGATTATCTTCTGGTAGGAAGCGGCCTGTATGCGGCCGTATTTGCCTGGATGGCCGGAAAACACGGGAAGAGATGTCTTGTGATAGAAAAGAGAGAGCATATTGGAGGCAATATTTACTGTGAAGAAACGGAAGGGATCCGGGTACATCAGTACGGCGCCCATATCTTCCATACCTCCAACCGGGAAGTATGGGATTTTGTCAATCAATTCACGGAGTTTAACCGTTATACCAACAGTCCGGTCGCAAATTATAACGGCGAGATGTACAATATGCCGTTCAACATGAACACATTCAGTAAAATGTGGGGCATTTCCAAGCCGGAAGAGGCGAAAGCCATTATAGAGGAGCAGAAAAAAGCCGTTCCCGGAGAGCCGGAGAACCTGGAGGAGCAGGCGATCAAGCTGGTCGGTACGGATATCTATAAAAAACTGGTAAAGGGCTATACGGAAAAGCAGTGGGGACGTGATTGCAGGGAGCTTCCCGCTTTCATTATCCGCCGTCTGCCGGTGCGTTTTACCTATGATAACAATTATTTTAACGATCCTTATCAGGGAATCCCGAAAGATGGTTATAATGCTATTATAGAAAAGCTTTTTGAGGGCTGCGAAATCAGGACCGGAACAGACTATCTGGAGAACCGGGAAGATTACGACGGGATAGCAGAAAAGATTGTTTACACCGGAATGATAGATGCGTATTACGATTACCGCTTCGGCAATCTGGAGTACAGAAGCCTGCGGTTTGAATCGGAGCTTTTGGACACCGACAATTACCAGGGAGTGGCTGTCGTCAATTATACCGACAGGGAAACTCCGTTTACGCGAATCATCGAGCATAAACATTTTGAATTCGGAACACAGCCAAAGACTGTCATTACCAGGGAATATCCCGAAGACTGGAAGATGGGCATGGAGCCGTATTATCCGGTAAACGATGAGAAGAACCAGGAGCTTTACGGCAAATATGCCGGACTTGCAGCCGGTGAGGAAAATGTGATTTTCGGCGGCCGCCTGGCAGAGTATAAGTACTATGACATGGATAAGGTAATAGAATCTGCGCTGAAACGTGCGAAAGAGGAATTTGGAGATGAGCAGTAATAAAACTGTAACCCACGGGCAGATACCGGCCGGCCGGCCCGCTGCTGAGCCGCATCCGCAGGCACAGGGCAGGTTCTACGAACCGGAAATCCTAAGCCGCCTGCAGCAGGAAATCCTCTCAATCCTTGATGATTTTCTGCTAATCTGTGAAACGTACCATCTGGAATATTTCGGCATTGCCGGAACGGGAATCGGTGCCATCAGACATAAGGGGTTTATCCCCTGGGATGATGACATCGATATTGCCATGCCCAGAAAAGACTTTGAGAAGTTTCTGAAGATTGTGCAGAAGAAAATGGGAGATAAATATCTTGTTCTGAATGCAAAAACATGCCCGGCATATCCTCTGATGACGACCCGGCTTGTAAAACGGGGAACCGTATTTATTGAGGAAGTGATGAAGGACGTTGACTGCCCGTTCGGGATTTTTCTGGATCTCTATGTGCTGGACAATGTTTCCGACAACCCGGTTATGTATCAGGTGCAGTCCTGGACGGCATGGTTTTTCAGCAAGCTCATGATCCTGCGGGCCATTCCGAAACCCACACTGGCACAGAAGGGATGGAAGGCAAAGCTGATCTGGTCGGTCTGCGGCCTGGTTTACAGCAGCATGAAACTGCTTTGCATTTCGCCGGAAGGCCTGAGAAGGCGGTGCGAGGCGGTATGCAGGCGGTATGAGAAGATAGATACGGACCGGATGGCATTCCTTCCCGACACCAGCCCCTATTGGAATCTGGTGGACAAGCGGAAATACCATCCTCTCAGAAAAATAGAATTTGAGGGAAGAAGGATTAATTTTCCCGGCAATATAGAAGAGATGCTCATCAACATGTACGGAGACTTCATGGAGCTTCCTCCTGCGGAAAAACGAAAAACGCATTATCCTTATAAACTGTCCTTTTCCGGCGGAGAGAATCCCGGGGTATAAGGTACGTCGCCGTGAAAAATATGACAACAAATGAAAGACAGGTAACCGTGATGAATCTACTCAGAACACTCCTGATTGGCGGAGATGATAATCTGGAAAAACGGAATATGGTCTGGAACATGCTGGGAAGCTTGCTCTATGCGTTCGCATCGATGGTTCTGTCTATCGTGGTGATTCAGGTAGTGGGAGAGGACGAAGGTGGAATATTCAGCTTCGCCTTTTCCGCATTCGGACAGCATATGTTTATGGTCGCCTATTTCGGAATGCGTCCCTTTCATATTACGGATATAGGAAGGCGTTACACCTTTGGAGAATATCTGCGCCTGCGTTTTGTAACCTGCGGCGGAGCGCTTGTTTTTGGCCTGCTGTATGTATACTTTAACCAGGATACTTATACTTACGTAAAGACCATGACGGTGATTTTAATGGTTTGTTATAAGGTGATAGACGGCTTTGCCGATGTATACGAAGCCGAGTTTCAGAGAGACGGCCGCCTTTATCTGACAGGAAAGTCCAATACGTTCCGGACGCTCTTTTCAGCGGGCAGCTTTATCGCCTGCCTTGTTATGAGCCATAACCTGGTGCTGTCCTGTATGGTTTCTGTGATTGCACAGATTCTGGGCGTCCTGATATTTAATATATCCATAATCGGAGAGCTTCCCCAGGTGGACTGGAGCTGCCGGAAAGGCAGATGTTCGCTGCTGTTTCAGGAAAACTTCCTGCTGTTTCTCTCGGCGATTATTGATTTCTATGTATTTTCCGCATCCAAATATGCAATTGAGGGAAATATGCTGAACAAAGATCAGGCCATTTTCGGAGCTATCTTTATGCCGACCAGCGTCATTAACCTGGTGGCCGGTTTCGTAATCAGGCCTTATATTACAAAGCTGTCCCTGGTCTGGGAAAACCGCGAATTTGCGAATTTCGCGAAGGTGGTCGGCCGTCTGGCTGCCATCATTGCCGGACTTACGGTGCTGGCTTTAGGCGGAGCATGGTTCCTGGGAATACCGGTGCTGAGCATGCTGTATCCGAAGATAGGATATGCGATTGCAGACAGCCGTCTGCCACTGCTTCTGATCATTTTGGGAGGAGCGTTTAACGCCTATATTAACCTGTTCTATTATTCACTGATTATTATGCAGAAGCGCAGGCACATATTTGTCATATATGCCCTGGTGGCAGGGGCCGCCTTCCTGATTTCCTCTCCGTTTGTGAGGTGGATGGGAATTCTGGGAGGAGCGTTGTCCTACCTGATGCTGATGTTTGCGCTGACAGTCTGCTTTGGGCTGACGGCCCTCTATTTTTACAGGAAAGAAAACCGAAATGGGAGGAAAATGGCGAAATGATTAATTTTACAGTTGGACCCGTTCAGATGGAGAAAGAGATACGGGAAATCGGCGCAGAAGAGATACCGTATTTCCGCACGCCGGAATTCTCCGCACTGATGAAGGAAAATGAATCCCTGATGACCCGTTTTATGAAGGCCGGTGATAAGGCCAGAACAGTGTTTCTGACAGCCTCCGGCTCAGGGGCCATGGAGGCGGCGGTAATCAACCTTTTTACCCCGGATGACCGGCTTTTGGTGGTGAATGGCGGCAGCTTCGGCGCGCGTTTTGTGAAAATCTGTGCCGTCCATGGGATTCCTTATGATGAAATAAAACTGGAGAGCGGCCGGAAATTAACGGCCGGGCATCTAATGCCCTATGCAGGCCAGGGATATACGGGTTTTCTCGTCAATGTCCATGAAACTTCCACCGGAGTTCTCTATGATATGGACTTAATCAGCCGTTTCTGCAGGAAAAACGGGATGTGGCTTGTGGTGGATGCCATCAGCTCTTTTCTGGCCGATGACTTCAGGATGGAGGAATGGGGCGTGGATCTGGTGCTGACCGGATCACAGAAGGCTTTGGCCCTGCCTCCGGGGATTGCCGCGGTTGTGATGAATGAAAGAGCAGTTAAACGGGTGGAAAAGGCAGAACCCAGGTCGCTCTATTTTAACCTGAAGGACTGTTTAAGAGACGGGGAACGAGGACAGACTCCGTTTACCCCGGCTGTCGGAATCCTGATCCAGATGAACCGCAGGCTTAAAATGATAGACGAAAAGGGAATGGAAAGGGAGAGGGAGCAGATAGAATCATTGGCATCAGATTTCCGGCGCCAGATTTCCGGTATGCCGTTTGAAATTGTATCCGAATCGCTGTCTGCGGCGGAAACGCCCCTTCATCCCACCGGAACGCTTCCCGACGGAAGTCCGGTATCGGCTTACCGGATTTTTGAGATACTGAAAGACGAATACGGGATCTTTGTATGCCCCTGCGGCGGTGAACTGGCAGAGAAGGTTTTCCGCGTGGGCCATATAGGGCATCTTACGGCAGAAGATAATAAAAAACTGATTGATGCATTGAAAGACATGCAGAACAGGGGGCTTTTGTGAAAACACTGATTTTAGCGGCAGGACGAGGGACGAGAATATCGCGTTATCTTTCCGGAAACCCGAAATGTACGGTGGATATCGGGGAAGGAAAATGTCTGATCCAGTATACGGTGGATCTGCTGAAATCCAGGGGAATCCGCGATATCGGGATTGTTCTGGGATATAAGAGCCAGGTGATACGCGACGTTCTTGAGGGCCGGGAGGTTTCATTTTTCTATAACCCGTTCTACGATGTAACCAACAGCATTGTTTCCGCCTGGTTTGCCAGGGATTTTCTCGAAGGAGACGATCTGCTGATTATGAATGGGGATGTTTACCTGGAAGACCGTCTTCTGGACCGGATCCTGGCGGAGAAGAAGAGTCCGGTGATGTTTGCCGATGAGAGCCGGAAAGAGACGGCCGATTATAAATTTTTCTATGAAGACGGGATTTAAAAAAAATACGGGAAAGAGCTGGAGGGCAGCGATATTACAGGTGAATATATCGGAATCGGCCGGTTTGCCAGAGCGTTCCTTCCCGAATTTTGCGGCAGGATGGAAGCGATGATTAACCGGCAGGAGCATTCCGTCTGGTGGGAGAATGTGATTTACGGACTGACAAAAGAGATGCCGGTCTATGTGGAGGACGTGGACGGACATTTTTGGGCGGAAGTAGATTATATCGAGGATTACGAGCGGATTCTGGAACACAGAGGCGTGGAAAAAATCGTGAGATAGTATACCGTAACAATTCAGTCATGATGTATTCCGCGAGGTGTTTTCCCGTTTCTGTGCATCGTTTATTGCAGTTTGGCCAAAGGCTGAACTGTAATAGCTTACCCGATAAATAGAGCAGGCAGGTGTGGACTTTGAAAGAGAACGTTCAAAAAGAAATTATAAAAAACCAGAAGAAGCTGGCTCTGACCGTGCTGGCTGTTCTTATTGCAGGCATTTTTCTCGAAATATTCTGTAATCTTCCGCTGATCCGGGCGAACTCCGGGAAAAACCAGGGCAGTTTTTCAGTTGACATAAGTCAGACTACTTATGAGGGATTCCATGAAGACGGAGGAAAACTGGTATTTGACGGGAACGGCGGCAAGATACGCGTGCCGCTTAGCGGACGTTATGTGGACAAGTTCTGTTATTCCTACGAATATGAGGGGCTGCTGAATGCCACGATGAAGGTGGGAGTTTATAATGAGTACGGCGAGCTGCGGGAGCGTGACATCCTAACGGTGGAAGACAGAAACAGCAAGAATATAAAAACTTCCTGGATTCCTGTGGGAAAGAGGGCGGAGTATGCGGAAATCTATATTTTCCGGGATGCTCTTGACGAGCCAGGGCTGTCTTATATTGATTTTTCCGGTTTTCCGTTAAAAATCTCAGGTTTTGAGGCAGTCACAATCCCTGCCGTCAACTGGTACAGGCTGTGCTTCTTCTGGTGCGCCCTTGGAATTGCCGCCATGCTGATTTTCTTCCGGGATTATTTTGGAAAACGGATTGAAGTGGGATTCCTGGTTATTTCCGTCACCATCGGGACGCTTTTCTCCCTGTCCCTGCCGGCCAATAAGGTGAGCTGGGATGAGGAGGTTCATTTTTCACAGAGCTTCTGGCTGTCCAACTACAGAACGCCGGTATCGGTTTCCCCTGCCGTCACCCAGGAGTTTATTGCCGGGATTGACACCTGGCCTTATAATCAGCCGGGAACAGTGGAAGAACAGAGAGAGCTTGACAATTATCTGGACACTGCGGGCGATTACCGGAACGGGGGAATTACCTGGAGCGCTGATTTAAATAAAACAATTTTTACCGGATATGCCGGCGAGGCATTATTCCTGAAAGCGGGACAGATGTTTCGTCTGCCCTTCTCCCTCGTATATAAGCTGGGAAGGCTGGGCAACCTTTATATTTACTGTATCATCCTCTGTCTGGCCATCAGGAAAACACCGGTCGGAAAAGGGATTATGGCCTTCCTCGGGCTGATGCCGGAGCCGATGATGCTGGCCGGGGTATATTCCTACGACCCGACTGTGACGGCTTTTATGTATTTATCCTTTGCCTGCATCCTCCGGGCCATTTTAGATACGGAGAAAAAGATAACCTGTACGGACTATGCCGTGATGATGCTGGCATTCTTCTGGGGATGCCGAATCAAGGCGGTATATGCGCCGCTGCTCCTGGTTGGCCTGTTAATACCTGCGGATCATTTCAGAAGCCGGAAAGAGCGTCTTATTATGAAGGGCGGAATGATAGCCTTGTGCCTTGGACTGATGGCCTCTTTTGCACTGCCGGCAATCTTTTCACCCAGCGAGACAGGAGATTTGAGGGGGGAGAATACCAGCGAGGCAGGACAGATGTCCTATATACTTGGACATCCAGTCGCTTATGCAAAGATATTGCTCCAAAATATCTTTAATACCCTGCCTTCTTATGTAATGGGCGAAAAATCGCTGGGACTGCTGGGACATCAGGGAGAGGCAGCGTTTCCCTGGCTGATTTATGCAGGCTCTGCGGCAGTTATCCTCACGGGTGGACAGTCTTCCTGTGGAAAACGTCTTGACTGGAAGCAGAAATTGTGGATATTCGTCCTCGCATCGGCGGCAGTTGTCCTTGTCTGGACATCTATGTATCTTGTTTTTACAACACCGGGCAATACTTATATTGACGGCGTGCAGGGGCGTTACTACATTCCGCTTCTGTTCCTGGTATGGCTGGTGTTTAACCCGAAATGGATTACCGTACACCTTAAAAATCAGGATTACTACGCAGTGGTGCTTGCGCTGGCAGGAGGAATTCTTTTGTCAGAGTATTATGTGAATGTGCTGCAGAAGTTCTGTCTGTAACATTTAAATTGAAAGGAAGTGGCAGGATGAAGATACAGAAACGAGGTTTGGTTAAGTCCGGCATTATAACCGGCGCAGACAAAGAAGGACAGCCGTTGCATACCTTTGCAGTCTGTGCCTATAAGGATTCGCCTTATCTGGAGGCCTGCATCCGCTCCCTTACGGAGCAGCAGGTAAAGACAGATGTGATTTGCTGTACCTCCACTCCGAGCCCTTACATCGAAAAAATTACAAAGAAATATGCGGTTCCTCTCTATGTGAGGGAGGGAGAGAGCAACATCAGGGAGGACTGGCTGTTTGCCTGGCATAAAGCCGGTGGCCGTCTGGTGACGATTGCCCATCAGGACGACGTTTACAGAAGCGATTATACAAAGGAGCTTTATCAGGCGTTTGCGAAATACCCCGACATGTCGGTTTTTGTCAGTGATTACATGACGTTAAAGATGACGGAAAGAGGGATGAAGACCGAGTGCTTCAACAAGGTATGGCTGGTGAAGAAGATACTTCGGATGCCGCTCCGGCTGAAATTGCTGTCAGGTCTGCGGCCGGTAAAACGAAGCAGCGTTATCTTCGGCAATTCGCTCTGCTGTCCGGCCTGTACGTATCAGAAGGAGCTGGCGGGGGAAGAGATGTTCCGTTCCAGGTATGATTTTGCTCTGGATTGGGATAATCTTTATGAGCTTGCAGGACAAAAGGGCAGATTTATCTGCGTGGAAAAACCGCTGATTGCATACAGAGTCCATGAGGGGGCGACGACGAAAGCCTGCATTGAAGACAACAGGCGGACAAAGGACGAGATGGCCATGTTCGAGAAAATGTGGCCCGGATGGCTTGTGAAGATTCTGATGCATTTTTACGTGAAGGCCTATGACGAATACGGTAACAGTTGAGACAGGTCTGCGTACTGGCTGCGCTGAACGTGCGAAAAGATAGTGGCAGCAGGCATTCGGCTCATCGCGAAGCGATTTCAATTAGCCGAATGCTGTAACAGTTCAGACAGGTCTAAAAATTAGTACAATAAGTACGGGATGGCAAAGCGCCGGGAGGACGAGATGAGTTCGGCAGAAGTACCGGAAAACGGAAGAATAAAAATAGATGTGATCATTCCTGCTTTCAGGCCGGGTGACAAGCTGGAGCAGCTTCTGAAGCGGCTGCAAAAGCAGACCTGGCGTCCAAACAGGATCATTATCATGAATACGGAACGCCAGTATTGGAATGCAGAGCGTTACGAGCCGCTGTTTGAGGGCAGTGAGACAGAACTGACCTTAATCCATCTGGCTCAGGAGGATTTTGATCACGGGGGTACCAGACACAGGGGGATTCTTGAATCGGATGCTGAAATCTGCATCTGTATGACCCAGGACGCCATACCCCATAACAGGGAGCTGGTAAAAAATCTGGTTTCGGCCCTGATGGCCGGGGAAGATATTGCGGCATCCTATGCGAGACAGCTTCCAGCGGCGGACTGCGGAGTGATTGAGCGTTTTACCAGAGATTTTAATTATCCGGGTATCAGCCGGGTAAAGGGGAAGGAAGACTTAGAAATACTTGGCATTAAGACGTATTTCTGTTCCAATGTCTGCGCCGCTTATAAACGTGACATCTATCTGAAACTGGGAGGCTTTACGGCGAAGACAGTATTTAATGAAGATATGATTTACGCGGCCACAGCCGTAAAGGCGGGATATAAAATAGCCTATGCGGCAAACGCGGAGGTGATTCATTCCCATAATTATAAAGCAATGGAACAGCTTCACCGGAACTTTGATCTGGCAGTTTCCCAGGCGGATCATCCGGAAGTATTCGGCGGACTTCCCTCCGAAGGGGAAGGGATGCGTCTTGTCAGGACAACGGCCGGATGGCTGTTAAAGAATGGGAAATGGTATCTGCTTCCGGAGCTTGTGCTCCAAAGCGGATTTAAATATATTGGATACCGGCTGGGAAAAGCATATAAAAAACTTCCGGTCCGGCTGATTAAAAAGCTTACAATGAACCAGTCGTACTGGGAATAATTGTTGGTTACTGTTCGAAGAACCGCGCTTTCCAGCAAAGCTGCGAATAATAATAAGCGTTACATTGACGGAGGAAAAAATGGCAGAGCTGCTAATTGTAATACCCGCTTATAATGAGGCAGAAAATATTGAACGCGTAGTAAACCGGCTCATAAAAGAGTTTCCGCAGTATGACTACGTGATTGTAAACGACGGTTCCAGGGATGAGACGGCGGCTATCTGCAGGCGCAATGGCTATAACCTTTTGGATCTGCCGGTTAATCTGGGACTTGCAGGCGGTTTTCAGGCAGGGCTTAAGTATGCGGCCCGGTATGGATACCGTTATGCGGTTCAACTGGACGGAGACGGACAGCACAGGCCGGAATATATTGCGGCGATGAAAGAAAAAATGGACGAGGGCTACGAGATAGTAATCGGCTCCCGCTTTGTCGGCCAGAAGAAACCATTTACGATGAGGATGCTTGGTAGCAACCTGATTGAGAAAGCAATCCGGATGACAACCGGTGTGGATATCAAGGATCCGACCTCCGGAATGAGAATGTTCAGCAGCAGGATGATAGAGGAGTTCGCCAAAGGACTGAATTACGGACCGGAGCCGGATACAGTTTCCTATCTCATTAAACAGGGGGCAAGAATCGCGGAGGTTCCCGTTATTATGGATGAGCGCCTGTTGGGAGCCAGCTACCTGACCCCGGTCAATGCATCCCGGTATATGATCAAAATGCTGATATCAATCCTGCTGATACAGAATTTCAGGAAGAGAGGGTGACGGATGATGACGCTTATGCTTCGGATTGTTTTAATTGTTGTTTCTGTGGCGACCACGATTCTTATTATGAGGCGGATCCGCCAGTCCAAACTTCAGATAGAGGATTCCATCTTCTGGATTGGTTTTTCCTTCATACTGATTTTGTTCAGTATATTTCCGCAGTTACCGGCGATTCTGGCCCGGCTGGCGGGGACATATACGACAGCGAACTTTATTTTCCTGTCGGTGATTTTCCTGCTGATTGTAAAAATGTTCCATATGTCAATTAAGATGTCACAGCTGGAAACCAGGGTAAAAGAACTGGTTCAGGAGATGGCTCTGGAGGAGAACAGGAGGGCGCAGGAGGAGAAGGAAAAGCGGATAGAATGGGAATCTGGTGTTTCCGAACATGTTTCTGAATAGGTTATTGTTTATAGCGCGCCGCTATGTGTGGGTTTTTAGATTTAGTTAAGCAGGTGAGGACGCCGCCGGTA
>NZ_KE992800.1 GCF_000466485.1 [Clostridium] symbiosum ATCC 14940
AAACCCTACACTTATATATTAGGAGCAGGTTGATGTACATTTTGAGAACAGGGATGATTTATTACCAGTTTGACGATCCAGCTCTTGAAGAATCCTGGCAGGCTGCTGAATATGATGCTTTTTTTAATTCACCGGAAGAGGAAGAAGGGGAACTGTATACCTCTTCCTATGCAGGAGACGATCCTGTATTTGAACAGTTGGTTATAACGAATCAGCTTCTCACTTATTCATTGGCTGTGAACTTAGTTGTATACTTTTTAATCATTGCCTTCTTTGTGATTCGCTTTATTCGTTCGCTTATAACAAAAATATTTATTTAAGGAGGTTTCTATGAGAAAGAAATTAGCTACTGTATTATCTGACGTGAAGTCAAAGAAGACACTTATCTGCGTAACTGCAACTACTACGGCAATGACAATTGTACCGTCTATGCAGGCGTTTGCATCTGAAAGCGGCGGTGTTTCAGGAAAAAGTCTTCTTTCCGGTGAACTGCTTACAAACGTGCAGCAGGGTATTGCAGACATACAGTTCACTGGCATTCAGGTCATCGGTTTGGTTGTTGTTGCTGCGCTGGCGGTTGTTGGAGCATCTGCGGCAGCGAACTTTGTCATCAAAAAGATTAAAGGTGTGTTATCTAAGGCGGGCTGATGGCAGATTACAGGGAGGGCAGCTCATGCCCTTCCTTTTTTGTATCCAAAATTAGGTTTGTATCTCAAAAATGGTTCTCGAGCATCCGTAGCTCCAGTAGAAATGAGATACAAAAATCCGGAAAATTTGTATCTCATTACTCCCGGGTGACGCCAGGCTGCAGCTGGTAAATTGAGATACAAAGGAAAGAAGGCATTATGAAAATTAGAGTATTTACAAGAAAAGTTCTGTCTTTGATATGTGCAGTGTTTATCTTTTCTTCGACAATGGTTACGTCTTTTTATATCCGGCCGTTGGAAGTCTATGCTGCGTCTGTTGCATTGGAGTTTGGCGAAGGTTTTTTATCTGTGGTTTGTGATGTGCTGTTTAGTTTTGGATGTAAATTTTCCGGGTATGTTCAGGCTGCATCTGCGGTCGTGTCCTTTAGTGATTTTTACGAGAAACGGCGAGTGGAAATTTTAGAAGAGGCTGCTGAAAATCCAGATTACTTAAAGCAACAGTTGCGTTTTGGTTATAAAGCAAAAGAAGATACTCGGGATAAAGAGGTTGTAATTACAAAAGAGAAGATGGTTTCTGCGGCTGACTGGGGAATTGCACATCAAGCAGACGATAAAATTGATAGTTTGTCTGACCTGCCGGAGGAATTTATTCAGGCGGCCCAGGCGTTTGCAATATCGGAGTTAAATATTAGTGCGGTGGATGGCTCTGCTCCTAATACTTCTATCATGGTTGATGCAATGGCTTATTATTATTCATTTGAAACATTGCGTCATTCTGGTAGTTATAAAGACATGACGGTATCTTATACTGGCTCTCTTTGGTGGGATTCATATCGTTATTATGCAACGCCTGGAACAACAGTAATGATTGAACGTACGACGGGTTTTTCTGGTTCTTATACATTTGATGGTGGCACTGTTGCAGATAATGGAATTTGTTATGTGAGTCGTGACGTTTTAGATACTTCTAGCGTTGTTGGTTCCGTTACATCTTTTCAACATTGTCTTGGTAATTATAAATCTGCTGTATATCCTCATGGCGAGGTTCCTCCAATAAGTTTTCCTGGTAATTATTCATTTTTAAATTTACGCTTTCCGCTCTCTGTTACTTATTCATCTTCTCCATCTGTTGACGTTCCCTATGCTGGAGCCGGAGCTGTAACATGGAATGGAACGGCTGATATAGGAAAAACAATTGATAATCAAAATGCGGCAGCCAGCCTTGATGAATATATTGGTAAAACTTTGACAGCAAACGGTGAAATAGTGGTTCCGACAGACCCAGCGTTCCCGGATGAGTCGGAGTCTTCCGGAACTGGCGAAGGTGACGTTACTCTTACCGGGATTGCAGCTTGGCTTCAAAAAATATTTAACGGTATTCTTGCTCTTCCCGGCAATATAGCATCCGCATTTGATTCAGCTCTTGTTAATATCGGTACAAAAATAGATGCTATTCCGTCCGTTCTGGCGGATATTAGGGATAAAATAATTTCAATCCCGGACAACATTGGTAAAGAGCTGGCAAAGCTCGGTGACTGGCTGCAAACCATTCCTGGAGCATTGGCCGATATTAAAGACCAGGTGATTGCAGTGCCAAAATCGATTGCCGCAGAGATATCTGCCTTCTTTGCAATTGACACGACTCGGATTAATAATTCCTACTCAGATATGACAAACGCTTTAAAGGCCAAACTTTCCGCCATTAATCAGATTATTGATATCTTTGATAAAACGAATTATTCCTTTTCGGACACTCCGCCTGTATTTACAATGCAGACGCCGGATGCACTGAAACAGGCGGTTCAGTCTGATACCATCGTCATTATGGATCTGACCAAGTATGCGGACGCCTTTTATTGGTGCCGTACAATTTTATCAGCTGTCTTGTGGGTCGCTTTTGGGAAATGGGTGTTAGACCAGTTTGATGTTCAATTCCATGTTGGATAGATTGGAGGTCTTATGACAGATATTATTTGTTCTGTGCTACAGTTTTTTACAAACCTCATAGTTGACCATTTTCCGGATTTAAGTGTGGGTTCCAGTCAGCTTGGGACGATATCAAGCTCATTTGAAACGATGATACAGTTTATTGCGCAGGTAAACTTCTTTATCCCTCTTCCAACAATTTTAACCATCTTCTCTATCGTGTATGGAATTAAACTTGCAAAGTTTACTTTATTTATCGTTAACTGGGTTATCAGGCGTATTGCTGATATTATCCCTTAAATATGTATCTCAAAAAATTTTGCTGCGGTTCCCGGCCGGAGCCGATGGGCGAGAGGCATGAGATACAAAAGGAGGTTATAATGAAAAAGATAAAAAGAAAGAAAAAGAAGAACCCTCAGCTACCAGTTCTGGAACGCAAAGCGCGGTATCTTGCTTCAAGTAGGCGCAGATCACGCCGTTTAAAGTGGTGGTATAAAATCCATCGCCGTGATCTTTGCTTTCGGTTAAGGCTTCGAAAGTTTATCTCGTTTTTAGTTCGTCTTCGGATTCCGTTTCAGATTCTATCTGCTATTCGTTGGGTCATTGTTGATTTCCTTCGCGCGAAACCTCGTAAATTTTGGGGAATTTATCAATTTGTTGCTTTGCCCGGCGAAGGTAAAACACTATCTATGGTAGCGCAGATGGAACGTGTTCGAAAAGAGCTTGGTCCGGATCATGTCTTCATAGCGACAAATTTTTGTTATGTGAATGAAAACATGGCAATTGACCATTGGACTGATCTGATTAAAGCAAGTAAGTATGCAAATACACATCATATGCATTCCGTCATTGCTCTGGACGAAATACATACAACGTTCGATGCCAGTGATTGGAAGTCGTTCCCTCCGGAGCTGCTTGCCTTGTTGTCCTTTAATCGTAAATATGGGATGCAGTTTTTATGCAGCAGTCAGATTTATGATCGGATTCCTAAAAAAGTCCGTGATATAGCAAATTATACGGTAATCTGTAAAAATTTGCTGGGCTTGGATCGCTATTTCCTGAATTACTACTTCTCGAAAAGTGACTATGAGGATAAATTTTCCGGAAAACGTAAACGAGCAGAATTCATTCGAACTTATGTAGCCGATGATCATTTATATGCCCTATATGATACGCTGCGTCAGGTGGATCGGATGACGGCGAAAGCACAGGAGGAACAGGATAAACGGCAGGCAGCATTTAATTTGTTGTTTGGGCAGCCGGAAGAGGCCGAAGACGGGACGGATTGAGCGGAGCGAAAGCCGCCCGTTTTGGCCTTCCGGCGCCCCTACCACCGTCTTCTAATAGGTGGTCTCAAAATACACTGAGATACAGGGCTGAATCCGCATGGATACAAGGAAATTCGGTGGATAACATCACTAGGCAAATTGCCTTTTGCCTAGTTTTTCCACAAAATGAGATTTGAGATACAAAATAGGGGGTATTATGGCTATTGACAAGTATTTAATGGACTCCATCATTGCAAATGAAATACCAATGGATGAGCGTCCATTTTGGTTTGATATTAAACAACAAAAATTTTTACATAATATCGATACATTTTACTACAGTGTGAAGTTAATAAATGATTTCACTATTAATACTGAGGATGCCGCTGTATTACATTTTCGTAAGACTACAGAACGGCTGCGGGATAAGATGGGATACAACGATTCAATACCGTTCTATCTGGATACCATCGGCGAAAATATGAATTTGCTGAATTTGTCTTATGGCAAATACTATAATGTGTGTTTGGAGTGTCCGGAATACTTTCATGTTTTTATTGCATCTAAAGTACCTCCGTCTGCTTCTGGCTTTAATTCGGTTACCTGTGAGATCATTGTGCAGCTGCGCAGCTATATGCTCTGGATGTACGGTATCCATGCAGCTTTCGAAGAATCATTACGATACGTACAGGCGATTGTAGACCAGTTCGGATTTGACATTTCCTTTGTTCAGGAAAACCGGATTGATTACTGCTGGCATAGCAATTATCTTGTCAATCCGGAAAAGTTCTTTTCTATCGAGAACTTCTACAAAATGCGAGTTGACCGATACCGGGGAGCAAATTATCATACAGCGAAAGTCGGAAGCGAAGACTATGAAATTGATTATGTTTCCCTTGGTAATCGTGGTGGGAAATGTTTTGTTCGGATTTACCTGAAAAGTAAAGAGGTGGTTGAGCAGGGTTACAAGGCATTCTTTTTTAAGCTCTGGTATTTTAACGGATTGATTAATCGATATGACCTGTATTGTTATGAAAAGGCTTATGTACAGCGGAGCTGGAAGTATATGACGATTGCCCGCTTGGAATTTTATCTTGAGTTTGGGGCATGTGAAGACTTTAAGCGGAGCTGCCGAGCTTATATGAAGCAATATGATTTATCCCGGAAGGTTTCTGATGCTATGATTGCATTTGCCGACTTTCTGACTCCCAAAATACATCTGGTAACAAATGTAGAGTACCAGACAATGCGAAAAGGAACAAAGTCCTACTGTTTGTTGCCCGTCTCAGATAACCGGCTTAAAGGCGCCGCAAAACGTGTTTATGATTATTTAGATAATCGACCTCTCATTATCAACTATCTGACACATGATATCCTGCGCCTGGTGCAGCCGTCCGGTGACAGCAATAAAAGTCGTCGTGACTACTGCGGCTTTTGGTCTGCACTCCGTAATACGAAGCTGGTAGATATGCGGCAGCTCCCGGAGCAGCTCCGGCTGATACGTATCTATAACCGACAATTGAATAAAGATGTAATGAAGCGCAGCTTGTTAAATAAAGCGATAGTGTTTGGAATTTATACAAAGGGAATCAATAATGATGGAGTGATGCAGGATGCTATGGACGCACTGCTTAAGATGAATGACAATGACTTAATGAATGCACTGAGATATAAAAATAAAAAGTCCCGTGAATTCAACCCGAATGAACTCACGGGAATGGTCGAAGAAAATCTTACGCACGATTTTGTCTTGTTTGATAAGTCTTCTGGTGCTTTTTATGATGATAGCACATTCCTGAGTGATTTTCAAGATGGAGGTGTTTTCAATGACGATTTTTGAAGCCTTTTATGCTTTTATGGATTTTGGCAGTTCTTACTGGGCTCCTCGTACATTATTGTATTATCGAAAAAATATAGGTTACTTTTTGCAATTTTATAATACACGGTGTGCGCCGGAACTGCCAGTGTCGGAACTGCCAGACACACTTTATGCAGAATATGTTGTTTATCTAAGAGCAAAGGAAAAGTATGCAGGGCATCCGCTTCGGAATAGTATGAATGTCAATGGCTGCATCAAATCCAATACAGTATGTACCTATTCACGAGCAACAAGAACCTTTTTGAACTGGCTATATAAGAATGGGCATATCGCTATTAAATTAACTGAAGACGTAAAGCTCCCCAGGAAGGACGATGATATTATTGTACCGTTATTGGCTCAGGAAGTTGTTGCTATTGATTCTGTTTTTGATGGCTCGCAAAATAACGATCTTCGTAATTGGTGTATGATTCATTTAATGCTGGATGCCGGATTGCGCTCCTGCGAGGTGATTGCACTGACTCCATCGGATTTAATTTTCGATTCACATGCCATTACGATTAACCGCTCAAAGTTTGATAAATCCCGTGTTGTACCGATGGCTCCTAAGCTTGAAGAAAATCTCCGTGAATATGTTCGGTTATATAAGCCGTCCGGTACTCTTTTCCGGAAGTTAACTGAAAACAAGGGTATAAACGAGGATGTTATAAAGTCTATGTTTCTCCGTATTAAGCGGAATACTAATATCGACCGAATCCATCCGCATTTACTTAGACATACTTTCGCAACCAGTTTTATCATGGGTGGGGGGAATCTTGAACAGCTCCGGCTGCTCCTGGGGCATTACGATTATGCCGTAACAAGACTTTATTTGCATTTAGCCAGTCAGTATCTAATATTACACACCGATATTTACCAGTTAGATCCATTATTTTTCAAAGCAGGATATTAAAATGTATCTCACGCTTCACCGCATCCGTCTCCGGCCGGGAACCGCTGCATAAAAAATTGAGATACAAAATAAGGCTCCGGAACCCCCGGGGCCTTTCTCACGCAAAAAAAAGCACCGACCCCACAGCTCTCAGTCTGCAAAATCAGTACTTATCAGTGCGCCTTCAGGGACTCGAACCCTGGACAAATAGATTAAGAGTCTACTGCTCTACCAACTGAGCTAAAGGCGCTGAGAATATTTTCTTTCGTCATTTTTCGTGACGCATGGATTATTTTATCTCAATCATCTCCAATTGTCAACCTTTTTTTTAAAGTTTTGTAAAAAATATATCCAAAGTATATATTTTATTAAAACTATCCCGGTTTTATTCGTAAAAGAGGGCTCCGGCAAAAGCCGGATCCCCCCTGCATTCACGCTTCAAGTTAATTAATTATTAAATGGCCTGGTTGATCGCCTTCGCCACCGTCGCCTTCGTCTGTACTCCCACTTCTTTTCTGAACACTTCTCCTCTTCGGAATACGATCAGAGTCGGTATTGACATAACGCCGTATTTAATGGCAAGATCCGTACTGTCGTCTATATTTACCTTTCCGACCGTAATCTTACCTTCATACTCGGAAGCCAGCTGTTCTACGATGGGTGCCATTCGTTTGCACGGACCGCACCAGTCGGCATAAAAATCTACCAGTACCGGTACATCTGATTTCAAAACTTCCGTTTCAAAATTCTCGCTCGTAAATCTCTTCTCCATTCGCAACTCCTCCTACTTCTTCTTTTTTCTGTCAGCACCGATCACCTTTCCCGCTTCGTCAAAATGCTTTTTCCATTTCAGAACGGTTTTGTTTAGTTCCGCCTTATCACTTGTCGCTTTCGACAATTCACGGGTAATTCTGGCTTTCATGCTCATATCTGCACACCTGCTGTCTGCTGTTTTCCACATTATATGCTTATCGCACATGTACAGATACCCGACGGGCCATGCGGCTTTTTATTTTCCGTCTGCCGCAATCTCTCTGGCGGCCACAAGTTTGCAGATCGGCTTTCCCTCTGCCGCAAACTTTGTCTCATACTCCGTCATTACATTCCCCTCCGCCATTTCACTGTGATGAAGGTCAAATGTATATTCTAAAATATTCCATCCTGCCTCCGGTACCGATTCCAGGGAATAATCAAAAAGCCCCCTGTTGTCTGTCTTAAATTCCACGGTGCCGTCTTTCTTCAGGATTTTATCATATACCTCCATAAACTGAGGTGATGTCAGCCTTCTCTTGGCATGCCTGTCCTTTGGCCATGGATCGGAGAAATTCAGATAAATTCTGTCAACCTCCCCCATATCAAAAATATCGGCCATATTCTTTGCATCTATACACATAAAGCAGATATTCGTAATTGCAAGCTGTTCTCTCTTCTGTATCGCCTTCAGCAGTACGGTCGAATACCGCTCTATGCCGATATAATTTATTTCAGGGTTGGCTTTGGCCAGTTCCATGATAAACCTGCCCTTCCCCATACCTACTTCTATGCGTATCGGATTGTGATTTCCGAAAACCTCATGCCACTTTCCCTTCCGCTCTTCGGGATTCTGAATTACGTAGGGGCTGTCCTCTATCATCTGCTCTGCGCCCGGTATATGGCGTAGTCTCATACCGTGTCCTCCTGATTTTACATTTACCTTTATTTTTCATGGTTTTTCCATTTATTTTATCTTTCTATCTTACCATTTCAACGATTTTTATGCAAGTTAATCTGTAAATTCTCAAATAGCTGCGGCAATTCTAAGATATATATTACATTTTTCCTAATTTTATAAATTTATTTTAAAATATAGGTGCATAAAATTTTCCTATATATTATAATAGGGATAATTAAGGTTTGAGTAACACTGATACAAAGGAGACAGCCTATGAACAATACAGACAATCCGGGCACAAACAGCTGGGAGAAAATTCAAAGCGGAGTTAGAGATACAGAACGTCTAATCGGACAGAAAAAGTACAACATGGCTATGATTAAGGCACGCCAGACCCTGGAATTTATGGTGAAGTGCCTTTGTGAGAAATCAGGCGTTATGGAAGGCAACCTGATTGATATGATTGACGGGCTATATGATGATGGAATCATCAGCAAGACCACCTGCGAACATTATCACAAGATCAGGACCATAGGCAATAAGGCTATTCATGAAGAAGACAACAGCGCCTACAATGCCAATCAGGCCCATCATCTTCTCTCACAGGAGGTTTACACATTTGCCAACGACTACAACGAACGGCGGCGTAAACCTGCACCGGCTGCATCAGCGCGGCGCAGGACGGATGAATCACCGGGCCGGCGCTCCTCCTCAGGGGGAAGTTCCAGCAGAAGGCGCAGAGTACAGTCTTCCGGTCCTTCCTTCGACGCGGGAAGTATTATAAAACCTTTACTATTAATCGCAATTATTGTAGTATTAATCTTTATCATCAAGATGATTCACCCGGGAAAAGAGAAAGTCCCGGAAACTACTGCACCGGCCGTCTCAACAGAAATGACTGAACCGGTTCCGACAGAAAGTGAAAGTCCGGCAGAGGAGCCGACTACAGAAGCTGCAACTGTTAAATACAAAGTTAATGCGGATACACTGAACGTACGGGCAACCCCTGCAACAGACGGACGCATTGTCGTACAGCTGGCCCGGGGTGCAGAAGTTGAATATGTGCGTGATCATGATGACAGATGGTGTATTATCAGATACAACGGCCAGGATGCCTACGTTGCAAAGGAATACCTCACACCTGTCACCGAATAATTGAATGACAGAAGTTCGGATTCCATTGGCTGAAATCGCTTTATTTATAACTGCCCAAAAACCATAGCGGAATATCCCAATTCTGCTATGGTTTCTTTTAATTAAAGGCGGTGATCTGTGCGCGGAGCGTGCAGGCTATCGTTAAATGGAAACAGTTCATGCTTTCTGTACTGTTTCTGAAAGTGTACTTTTCACCGTTATGCGTATACTATTGTAAAGATCGGTTCAGACAGCGGGAATAGATTTTCTGACACGCTCTGGCATGAACTTCATCAATCACCGCAGGAGGTAACCTACATGGATCGGATTATTGGAAAAATATCACTAATTGAAAATAAAGCTGTTAAAATAATGGATGACGCGGCAGCCCGGAAAAAGGATATCGCAGAGCAGATCCGCCGGGAAACAGAAAGCTTTGACCGGGAACTTGAGGCGGAAACTTCCGCACGCATTGACGAGGTGCGGACCTCAATGGAGGCTGAGATGAAGAAAAAGCTGGCCTGTCAGCAAAGCCGCGCCGATCATATGCTGGAAAAGCTTGAAAACCATTATAAGTGTCAGAGCAAAAATTATGTGGAACAGCTGTTTAAAGAAATGACAGGAGCGTGATTCTTATGAGAGGACTTCTGGCCTACAGCGGACTTACGGCAAAGGTCCGCGCAATGAAGGGGCAGCTTCTTACCAAAGAACAGTACCGCGCTATGGCTGCGCTGGAAAGTGTACCTGAAGCTGTGGATTTTTTGCGCTCCATTCCCACCTACTCCGATATATTCCCGGATATGGACAGCGAAGATCTTCACCGTGGTACAATCGAACGTCTGCTGGCCGGCGCCCTGTACAGGGATTATGCCAGACTGTACCGTTTTGCCGGGATAAAACAGCGTCAGTTTTTCAAACTGTATTTTATGCACTTTGAGATCGATATATTAAAAAGCTGCCTTAGGAATGCGGCGGCCCATCAGCCGGTTCCCGTGGGGCTGTCCAGATACGAAGATTTTTTCCGCTCTCATTCGAAGCTCAACCTTGCTGCCATCGGCACCGCGGCAACGACGGATGAATTCATAGAAAGCCTGGAGGGCACTATTTATTACCCGCTGCTCGCAGGTATCCGCGATTCCGGCGACGGAGGCCATTTCGACTATGAGATGGCGCTTGATTTATACTATTTCAATGTAACATGGAGAGCAATAAAGAAAAAAATACCCAGACGGGAACAGGACGCAATCCTGCAGGGCTTTGGTACAAAGCTGGATCTGCTCAACCTGCAGTGGATTTACAGAACCAAACGGTACTACACCGTTTCCGGAGAAGCAGTTAAAAAGCTTCTGATACCAATCCGTTACCGGCTGCGAAGCAGCCAGCTGGAGCATCTGATTGCCGCGGAAAGCATGGATGAGTTTTTTTCCGTTCTCTCAGATACCTGGTATGGCGCACAGACAAAGGCGGCGTCTCTTGAAGAGAAGCCTGACCTGGAAATTCTGTATGGCGTGATACTGGCGCACATTCACCGCACCGCTGCCAGAAGAAATCCATATTCGATAGCCACTCTCTACTCGTATCTGTATTTTAAAGAAGAGGAGTTGAGAAAGATTATTACTGTAATCGAGGGGATTCGTTATCATCTGGGCGCCGGTGAAATACTGGATATTATAGAAAAAGAAGAGTCAGGGGGGAACACGCCGTGATAGAGAAAATGAAATTTCTAAGCATAACCGGTCCCAAAGAGGATATAGACCGGGTTGTCAATCTGTATCTCAGCAAATACGAAATTCAGATTGAAAATGCTTTATCAGAATTAAAAACTGTCAAAGATCTTCGCCCTTACATTGAGATTAATCCCTATAAAGAATTATTTACCCGGGCTGCCCGCCTGGCCAATTCTTTCAATGCCAGTGAGACATCCCGGGACAAAGATACATCCGCCGGAAGGAATAAGTCCATACGGATTTTGGCCGGCGGGGATATTTCAATCGAAGAGGCCTCTGAAACCGTACAGCGTGTAGACAAGGAACTGGCAGATTACCGTGACAGCAAGGGAAAACTGGAAGAGGAACTGGATACCCTCAGGACTTCCTACAACAAGATTGTCCCATTCAGGGAGCTGGATTATGACATCCGGTCAATCCTGCATTTCCAGCATATCCGGTTCCGCTTCGGCCGGATCCCGCGGGAGTATTACGCCAAATTTGAAAAAGTGGTCTACGAATCATTAGATACAATCCTCTACAAATGTCATGAGGATGAGCATTACGTTTCCATCGTTTACTTTGTGCCGGCCGTGATATCAAAACGAATTGATGCAATCTATACCTCCCTTCATTTTGAACGTTTCATTGTGCCGGATGAGTATAACGGCACTCCCGGGGAGGCGATCGATGCACTGGAACAGCAGATTAAGAAAGCCGAGGCTGCACTGGAGTCAACGAATTCGGAAATCAGCCGTATTCTGGAAGAAAACCGCCGGGACATCCTGGCTGCCTACGAAAAGCTGAATTCCTATAACACCAATTTTAATGTGAGGAAGCTGGCCGCCTGCACAAACCATGATGTTAACACCTTTTACATTCTCTGCGGGTGGATGACGGAGACAGATGCCGCAAACTTTAAGAAAGAGCTTGAGACGGACGACAAGACGTTCTGTATTGTGGAAGATGATCATAATAACCTGCTGACACCGCCTCCGACAAAGCTGAGAAATCCAAAGCTGTTCCGGCCGTTTGAGATGTTCATTAAAATGTACGGCCTGCCCGCCTATGGAGAGTTTGATCCGACCATCCTGATTGGCATTACCTACTCCTTCCTTTTCGGCTTCATGTTTGGAGATGTGGGCCAGGGGCTGCTGCTCTTATTGGGAGGCTACCTTCTTTACCGGGTTAAAAAGATGGATCTGGCTGCGGTTATCTCCTGCTGCGGATTTTTCTCAGCCGTATTCGGTTTCCTGTTCGGCAGTGTCTTCGGCTTTGAAGATGTAATCCATCCCCTATGGCTGCGGCCTGCGGCCCAGATGATGAATCTGCCGTTTATCGGGAAGCTGAACACCGTATTTATTGTGGCAGTTGCGCTGGGAATGGGAATTATCGTTCTGACAATGATTTTAAACATCGTCAATTCCGTCCGTTTCCATGACCCTGAGAAATCCTGGTTTGATGCCAATGGACTGGCCGGCCTCGTCTTTTACGGAAGCGTACTGGCTGTTGTTGTTCTCTTCATGATGGGGAAAACGCTCCCTGCAGCCTGGGTGCTTGCCGTGATGTTCGGCATCCCGCTTGTCATTATCTTTCTGAAGGAACCGCTTGCTTCACTGGTCAAGAAACAGGCCGGAAAGCATTCCGATTCCCGGGTCATGTTCTTTGTACAGGGCTTTTTCGAGATGTTTGAGATGCTGCTCAGCTATTTCTCCAACACCCTGTCCTTTGTCCGTGTGGGAGCTTTCGCCGTCAGCCATGCAGCCATGATGGAAGTCGTAATGATGCTGGCAGGCGCAGAATCAGGTTCCCTCAACTGGGCTGTTGTCATCATCGGCAACCTGTTTGTCTGTGCAATGGAGGGACTGATTGTCGGGATCCAGGTTCTGAGACTGGAATATTATGAAATATTCAGCCGTTTCTATAAAGGCAGCGGACGTGAGTTCAAGCCCTATGGAAAGGCATGACACAACTTTATATAAAATACGTGAATAAAGATATGGAGGATTACTATTATGTCATTAACCGTTAAAATCGTATTAGCTGCAGCACTTATTTTGAGTATCGCCGTTCCCTTCGGCGCTTTCGCCGCCGGCGAAAAGACCAGGGGCAGATATAAAACTGCCCTGGGCGTCAACGCACTGCTCTTTTTCGGCACACTGATAACCGCATCCGTCCTCATGTTCTCAGGCCAGGCCTATGCCGCAGGTGAGGCTGCGGAATCTGCAGTAAACTCGGCAGCCGGTATGGGATATATTGCTGCCGCCCTCTCAACCGGACTTTCCGGTATCGGAGGAGGTATCGCTGTTTCCGCCGCTGCTTCGGCAGCTTTGGGAGCCATCAGCGAGGACTCCACTATTTTCGGAAAATCGCTCATCTTCGCCGGACTTGCCGAAGGTGTCTGCCTTTACGGACTGATCATCTCCTTCATGATCCTTGGTAAGTTATAATGAAGATGTACCTGATAAGCGACAACATTGACACGCTCACCGGAATGCGCCTGGCAGGTGTCGAGGGCGTTGTTGTCCATGAAATGCAGGAAGTAAAAGAGGCTCTCGATAAAGTCCTCGCCGATAAAGAGATAGGTATTGTTCTGCTGACCGAAAAATTCGGGCGCGACTTTCCGGATCTCATCAACCGTGTCAGACTGGAACACAATTTTCCTCTTTTTGTGGAAATTCCCGACCGTCACGGCACCGGCCGCAAGCCGGACTTTATCACCGCCTATGTGAACGAGGCAATCGGCCTCAAGCTATAACAGAAATTCCACTGTAAAAGCTGAAAAGCAGTACTGGAAAGCAGGTGAACATAACTTGACCATTGAAGAAAAACTGGAACATTTCGAATCCCTCTGCTATGGGGATGCTACCGAGCGCAGCAATAAAATGCTGGCCGACTATACGGCCTCCCTGCGTTCTATCCTGGAAGAGCATAAAAGGGATGCCAGGCGTCAATCCGACATGCAGGTGGACGCAGAGGTGGAAAAAATTGAACACGAAATCAACAAGCAGTTATCGATAGAACAGATCAATATCAAGCGGGAGTACAGCCAGAAGCAGGAGGAGCTGAAAACCATGCTGATCAGCGAGCTGAGGAACCGGCTTGCCCTTTTCATGGATTCAGCCGACTATCAGCGGTTTCTGGAATCGGAGGTTAAAAAAGCGCTGGAATTTGCCCAGCACGCTCCGATGACCGTTTATCTGGATCCATCCGACGAGGATAAGTTAAACCGTATCGCATTGCATACGGGCGCAGAGATAAAGCTCAGCGACACTACGTTTCTGGGCGGTATACAGGCCGTCATTCCGTCGAAAAATATTCTGATTGATAATTCATTTAAAACAAAACTGGCGGAAATCTCTGATAAATTCCAGTTCCGGATAGGAGGCAGATAAGATGGAGCGAACAGGCATTATTTATGGTATCAACGGTCCCATTGTCTACCTGAAGGGCGATCCGGGCTTTAAGATGAATGAACTCGTCTATGTCGGCACGGAGAACCTGGTGGGGGAAGTAATCGGCCTTACAAGCGAGCGGACAACGATTGAGGTTTATGAGGAGACTTCCGGCTTAAAGCCCGGGGAATCCGTCACGGGAAGCGGCTCGCCCGTATCGGTCATACTGGCACCCGGCATTCTTACCAATATATTTGACGGAATTGAAAGGCCCCTGTCTGAAATCAAAAAAACGGGCGGCGCCTATATTGACCGCGGCGTAAGTGTCGAGTCACTGGACGGCAGTAAATTGTGGGACACTCTTATTACCGTTAAAAAAGGAGATGTGCTGTATCAGGGTTCTATCTTTGCCGAAGTGCCCGAGACAAGAGCCATCGTCCACAAGCCCATGGTCCCCCCCGGAATTGAGGGAACCGTTCTCGATGCCGCGGCAGACGGAAAATATACGATCCACGATCCGCTCATCACACTATTACAGCCGGACGGCTCGGAAATCAAGCTTACGATGGCACAGAAATGGCCTATCCGCATCCCGCGCCCCGTCAGCAAACGCTATCCGGCATCCCGGCCGCTCATTACAGGACAGCGTATCCTGGATACCCTGTTTCCCCTGGCAAAAGGCGGCACCGCCTGTATCCCCGGCGGCTTCGGCACAGGTAAAACCATGACCCAGCATCAGATCGCAAAATGGTCCGATGCCGACATTATTATCTATATCGGCTGCGGAGAGCGCGGCAATGAGATGACCCAGGTTCTGGAAGAGTTCCAGGAGCTGACCGATCCGCGTTCCGGCAATCCCTTAATGGACCGCACTACGCTGATAGCCAATACCTCCAACATGCCGGTTGCAGCGCGTGAGGCCAGTCTCTATTCCGGTCTTACCCTGGCGGAATACTACCGTGATATGGGTTATCACGTCGCTATCATGGCTGATTCCACGTCACGCTGGGCCGAGGCGCTGAGAGAGCTTTCCGGGCGTCTGGAGGAGATGCCTGCCGAAGAAGGTTTCCCGGCTTATCTGGCATCCCGGCTGTCCGCTTTCTATGAGAGAGCCGGAATGATGCAGAACTTAAACGGTACGGAAGGTTCCGTTTCCATTATCGGCGCCGTCTCGCCGCAGGGAGGCGATTTCTCCGAGCCGGTGACACAGAATACCAAGCGTTTTGTCCGCTGCTTCTGGGGGCTTGATAAGAACCTGGCCTATGCCAGACATTTCCCGGCTATCCAGTGGCTGACCAGCTATTCTGAATATCTGACCGATTTGGCGCCCTGGTATACGGAAAATGTGGATAAGCGCTTCATCGACTACCGGAACCAGCTTGTCTATATACTGACACAGGAAAATGGACTGATGGAGATTGTCAAGCTGATAGGCAGCGACGTTCTGCCCGACGATCAGAAGCTGGTACTGGAAATCGCCAAGGTAATCCGCCTGGGCTTCCTACAGCAGAATGCCTTTCATGCCGAGGACACCTGTGTTCCGATGAAAAAGC
Organism: [Clostridium] symbiosum ATCC 14940; assembly: GCF_000466485.1. Classification (GTDB taxonomy): domain Bacteria; phylum Bacillota; class Clostridia; order Lachnospirales; family Lachnospiraceae; genus Otoolea; species Otoolea symbiosa. Next base: position 16,031 of record NZ_KE992800.1, read on the forward strand.
AGTTTAAGATGATGGAAATTATCCTGTATCTCTATAAACGCTGCCGCGCACTGATTGGGATGGGCATGCCGATGTCCGTTTTAAAACAGGACGATATTTTTGAGAAAATTATATCTATCAAATACGACGTTCCCAATAACCGCCCCGAGCTCTTCGATGAATACCGGGATGCTGTTGACCGGTTCTATGACGGTGTCGTGGAACGGAACGCTTAAGGAGGGACTTATATCATGGCAATTGAATATTTGGGACTCAGTTCCATTAACGGCCCTCTGGTGGTACTGGACGGCGTCGAGAATGCCGCCTACGATGAGATCGTGGAAATGAACGTCGGCGGCCAGGAACGCAAGCTGGGAAAGATAATCGAACTTTACGGTGAAAAGGCCATTATCCAGGTCTTTGAGGGGACCGAGAATATGGCGCTTCGCAATACCCACACCAGGCTGACCGGACATCCGATGGAGATCGTTGTCTCCGAGGAGATGCTCGGGCGGACCTTCAACGGTATCGGCCAGCCTATCGACGGTCTGGGTCCGGTACCCGGAAACGTCCGGCTGGACGTGAACGGAAAACCGTTGAATCCAGTTTCACGGGAATATCCCAGAAACTATATACGGACCGGTATCTCGGCTATCGACGGACTGACTACTCTGATCCGCGGACAGAAACTGCCGATTTTCTCCGGCAACGGACTTCCCCACGATCAGCTTGCTGCCCAGATCGTACAGCAGGCATCCCTGGGAGATGATTCTTCCGAAAAGTTTGCCATTGTATTTGCGGCAATGGGTGTAAAATACGAGGTCGGGGATTATTTCCGCCGGACATTCGAGGAGAGCGGTGTTTCCGATCACGTTGTCACCTTCATCAACCTGGCAAATGATCCTGTTATGGAGCGTCTCATTACTCCGAAGATTGCACTGACAACTGCAGAGTATCTGGCGTTTGAAAAGCATATGCACATTCTGGTTATCCTGACCGATATGACTTCCTTTGCGGAGGCCATGCGTGAGGTCTCCTCCTCCAAGGGCGAGATTCCTTCCAGAAAAGGATACCCGGGATACCTGTACAGTGAATTGGCCGCCATCTATGAACGCGCCGGAATCGTAGCCGGCATAAACGGGTCCGTGACCCAGATTCCGATTCTGACGATGCCGAACGACGATATCACGCATCCGATTCCCGATCTGACCGGATATATCACCGAGGGCCAGATCGTATTAGACCGGGGCCTGCAGGGCCAGTCCATTTATCCCCCGGTAAGTGTCCTTCCATCGCTTTCAAGACTGATGAAGGACGGCATTGGCGACGGTTTTACCAGAGCCGACCATCAGGATGTGGCAAACCAGCTTTTTTCCTGCTACGCCAAAGTCGGCGATGCCAGAGCTCTGGCGTCGGTAATCGGCGAGGATGAATTGTCACCGATAGATAAATTATATCTGAAATTCGGAAAAGAATTTGAGACACGTTTCATCGGCCAGGATCCTCACGAGAACCGCAGTATCCTTAAGACCTTAGATATCGGCTGGGAGCTTCTTGGCATGCTGCCCAGGACAGAGCTGGATCGTATAGACACAAAGGTGCTGGATCAGTATTATAAACCGGCCGCCGATTAAAACAGAAGAACGACCGCCCGGAGGAGGGGATGAATCTAAATGAATCCAAATACTTTTCCTACAAAAGGGAATCTGATACTGGCGAAAAACTCCCTGGCCCTGGCCAGCCAGGGTTACGAGCTGATGGATAAAAAACGAAATATCCTGATCCGTGAACTGATGGCTCTTATCGATCAGGCCAAAGACATCCAGTCGGAAATCGATGTCACCTTCCAGACCGCCTATCGGGCGCTCCAGAAGGCAAATATCGAGCTGGGCATCAGCTATGTCCAGGAGGCCGGTGAATCGATCCCGGTGGAGGATTCGATTGAAATCAAAGCCCGGAGCATTATGGGAACGGAGATACCTCTGGTGCGCTTCCATAAAAAGCAGGAGGAGGTTCCCACTTACGCTTTTTACAGCACAAAAGAATCTCTGGATCAGGCCCGGGCCGCGTTCGACCGGGTTAAAGAGCTGACCATCCGCCTGTCTATGGTGGAGAATTCCGCATACCGCCTTGCTTCCAGTATCAAAAAGACCCAGAAACGGGCCAATGCACTGAAAAACATTACAATTCCATCCTACAGCGGCCTGGTCCGGGATATCACTAATTCCCTGGAAGAAAAAGACCGTGAAGAATTTACCCGTCTGAAGGTAATTAAACGGCGGCGAAACTAAAGAGGAGTGACTTCATATGAACCGTAATACCCTGTTAGTAGTGGACGATGTAGAAGTAAACCGCGCTATTCTTCGTGCCTTATTTGAAAATAATTATAATATTCTTGAGGCTGAAAACGGCGAACAGGCCCTGCTTCTGCTCAATCAGTATAAAGACTCCATCGCCGCCCTGCTGCTGGATATTATCATGCCGGTGAAAAACGGTTATGAAGTTATGTCGGATATGAACCGGACCAGGCTGCTTAAAAACATCCCGGTTATTATCATCACCTCAGAAGATACCATCGAGAGTGAGGTCCGGGCTTTTGATCTCGGCGCTTCCGATATTGTTATGAAGCCCTTCGAACCGCATGTGGTTAAAAGAAGAGTGCAGAATGCCATTGAACTGAATCTGCACAGAGAGCATTTGGAGGAGCTGGTGGAGCTCCAGTCCGTAAAGCTGCGCGAGTCCCGGGATGTACTGATGGACGCCCTCTCCTCCGTCGTTGAACACAGGAGCGTGGAATCCGGCCAGCATATCCTGAGAATCCGTATGTTCACAAAGATATTGCTTGAAAATATCATGCACAGTTATCCGGAATATGATTTAAGCGAACGCACCATTAATATTATTGCAAGCGCATCCGCCCTGCATGACATTGGTAAAATATCGATTCCCGATGCTATTTTAAATAAACCGGGGCCGCTCACCGCCGAAGAATTTTCAATTATGAAAACCCATTCGGAAAAGGGCTGTGAAATTCTTTCGGGCCTTGATCGGATGGATGATAAAGAGTATCTGCGCTATGCCTACCGGATTTGCCGGTATCACCACGAACGCTGGGACGGTAAGGGGTATCCGGACGGGCTGAAGGGAGACAGTATCCCCATCTGTGCGCAGGCAGTGGGAATCGCCGACGCATATGATGCACTTACCACCGACCGCGTATACAAAAAGGCTTTTTCACCGGCTAAGGCGTACACGATGATTCTGAACGGAGAATGCGGTGTGTTTTCGCCCAAACTGCTGGAATGCTTTAAAAGCTCCCGCGAAAAATTTGTCCGTCTGACCCACAGCTATGCCGACGGACATTCCCCAAAAGCCGACTTAAGAAAAGCGCCTGCGCTGCCACAATTCAGACAGACGGAAGAACAGGATACACAGCAATATGGCCAGATGAAATATGCGGCTATGCTGCGCTGCGCTGATTCCACCGTAATGGAAGTGGATTTAAGCACAGGTATCTACCATCTTGTTTATATAGCCAGCGAAGATTTTGAACCGCTGCGCTCCGGCGGTAATTATAAAGAAGCCCTTAAAAATTTCACCGAAAAATCGGTACATACCGAGGACCAAGGCATCGTGGCCGGTTCCAGTGATAATTATATCCATGATTTCGTTGAAAACGGCCTTCTGAAGCACACGCTCAAATACCGTGTTCTCCACAGGGCCACCGGTGATTATCTCTGGTATGAAGCTGTGACTCTGCGTATCAATATTCAGGCACCGCATTCCCACCGTATTCTCATCGTATGGAAAAGGCTCGAAAGTCCGCCAATTCAGGCCGCACAGTCCGAACGTTCCTCGGGAATAACGGAAATACAGAACCTGATGGTGGGCATCCTGCAATGTGTAAATGACCGCTGGTTTACTATTATTGATGCCAATCAGGGGTTTTTCAACCTTTCAGGTTACAGCCGTACCGATTTAAATGATGAGCTGCAGGGTCATTACCTCAATATAATACACCCGGACGACAGGGCCGAGGTAATTGCCCGGTTCCACGAGAAGCTTCTGCTTGGAATCCCCATTGAACTGGAATACAGGATACTTGCCAGGGACGGACGCATAATCTGGATTCTCGATAAATGCCAGTTGTCCGTTTCCGGGGACGGCAAGGAGTACATCAATTGCGTTCTCACAGATATGACCCAGGTAAAGCAGGCCCAGGAGGATTTGAGGCTGACAATGGAACGCCACCAGATCATTCTGGATCAGACAAATGATATTATTTTTGAATGGGATATCGGAAGCGATATGATTTCATATTCCTCCAACTGGGAGAAGAAGTTTGGGTATAAGCCGGATTCCGAAGGCAGCCTTAGCCGGATTCCGAATGCCTCCCATCTTTTTCCAGAAGATGTACCATCCTTCTTAGCCCTGATGGAGAGTATACGAAATGGTGTTCCGTACCGTGAGCTTGAAATCAGGATAGCAAATTCAGCCGGTCATTATGTCTGGTGCCGGGTACGTGCCACCACACAGTTTGACCGGAACAGAAATCCAATCAAAGCTGTCGGGGTTATACTGGATATTGACGCCGAGAAGCGAAAAACCCAGGAACTGACCGCAAAAGCGGAACGCGATGCCCTCACCGGGCTGTATAATAAAAGTACGGGACGCCATAAAATCCAGAAGCTTCTGGAGGAACGGGGAGGCTCGGAGCAGGCGTCAATGATGATTATTGATCTCGATAATTTCAAACAGATTAATGATTCCTACGGTCACATGTTCGGTGATGCCGTGCTGACTGAAATTTCCTCACAGCTCCAGCGTTTGTTCCGTACCGGGGACGTCATAGTCAGGATCGGCGGTGATGAATTCCTGGTATATATGTGCAGCTTTGCCGATGACCAGGTTTTGCACGCACGCGCCCAGAGAGTCGTTGACGCGTTCCACAATGTACTGAAGGATGAATTGCAGGATTACCATTTGTCATGCAGCATCGGTATCTCCTGCTGCCCTGACGACGGCTCCGATTACCAGACACTTTTCCATGCATGCGATCAGGCGCTCTACCATGCCAAACAGCAGGGCAAGGATCAATACGCACTGTACGACAGGACCGTTATGTCCGGCGGATTTATCCGGAATTCAGATCAGCTTCCGGCGGCCGGCACCCGAATTGAGTCTGACGACTCACTGAACCTGGTAACATACAGCATCATCCAACAGGCATTTCAAGTGCTTTATGAGGCCAGAAATCAGGAGGCGGCCATCAATTCCATCTTGGAGATGGTAGGGCAAAAATGTAATGTCAGCCGTGTCTATATTATCGAGGACACGAATGACGGCACCTTCTGCAATAATACCTTTGAATGGTGTAATAAGGGAATTAAATCTGAAATTGCTAATTTACAGAATGTAGACTACAGTAAATTCATGGACGGAAACTGCCGTTACTGCGATCTCTTTAACGAGAACGGCGTCTTTTTCTGCCCTGATGTCGCCACGCTTCCGCCCAAACTGTACAATATGTTTCATAAACAGGGAATCCATTCCCTGCTGCAGTGTGCGATACGCAATGACGGCAGATTTACCGGTTATGTGGGGTTTGACGACTGTAAAGACAAACGAATCTGGACACAGGCTCAGATTGATGCGCTGATTTTTATTTCAGAGCTATTATCCACCTTCCTGCTGAAAATGCGGGCACAGAACCGCGCGGTGGCCATGGCCGAAAATCTCCAAATGGTGCTGGACAACCAGAATTCCTGGATTTATGTAATCGATCCCGACACCTATGCGCTGAAATATATCAATGCCAAGACCTACGCCATTGCTCCGTCGGCCCGTCTGGGAATGCCGTGTTACAAAGCTTTCTTTGACAGGAATACTCCCTGCAGAATCTGCCCTGTGCGCGATATCCGGATTAACATTAACCAGACAATGGAAGTTTACAATCCTGTCCTCAAGGTCTGGTCCATGGCAGATGCCTCCTATATCCGCTGGGAGTCGCAGGACGCCTGTCTGCTCTCCTGCCATGATATTACGCCGTATAAGGAATAAAACCGGAGACGCCGCCCGATATTGAAAATCCGGCTAAGAAGCATCTGCTTAAGCATATGCCCCTTAGCCGGGTTTTCTTTTCCGGGAATATGAATCACATCAGCCTTCCTCTGAAACCGGTCGGACATGGCCGGCATGGCATGCCGCAAGGGCTATAATATCTGTCATATGCTGGTCGTGAAGACTGTAAAAAACATTTTTCCCTTCCCTGCGTGACTTAACCACACTGCACTGCTTCATGGTTTTCAACTGATGTGAAATTGCAGACTTTGTCATGCCAAGAGCTGCGCCCAAATCGCAGACACACATCTCCCCGCAGGATAAGGCCAAAACCAGTTTCATACGGGTAGGGTCGCTTAATAGTTTAAAAAGCTCTGAAAGGTAATCTAATTCAGCCCTGTTGGATATACCTGCTTTAGCTTCCTCCACCAATTTTTCATTCACAATATGACAGCCGCTGTCTTTCATTTCCATGGTAACCTCCTCCTGTTATTACAATTTACTCACATATATTGTTTCTTGCTGAGAATGCGTGCAGCATTCAGAACAGCAATTACAGACACTCCTACATCGGCAAACACTGCGGCCCACATAGTGGCTAATCCGGCGGCTCCTAAAATCAGGACGCCAAATTTTACTGCCAGAGACAGTATAATATTCTGGCGGACAATTGTCAGCGTTTTTTTTGATATTTTTATGGCTGTAGCTATTTTGGATGGTTCATCCGTCATGATAACAATATCCGCGGCTTCAATGGCGGCATCTGACCCCAGGCCGCCCATAGCAATACCAAGGTCGGCGCGCGCCAGCACAGGCGCATCATTAATCCCGTCACCTACGAAAACCAGCTTTCCTTTGGCTGATTTGTTTTTCATCATTGCCTCTACCTTCTCCACTTTATCGCCGGGAAGAAGCTCCGTGTAAACCTTGTCAAGTTTAAGCCGGGCTGCTACCGACCTGCCGATGGCATCGGTGTCCCCCGTAAGCATTACGGTTTCCTTCACCTGTAAATTTCTGAGAGCCTCCACAGCGTTAAATGCGTCCTCCTTGATTTCATCCGCGATAACGATAAAGCCGCGGTATTCTCCGTCTACTATCACATGGACAATGGTGCCCGCCGCATCACCGGTGTCTGCCGGGGGCAGACCGTACCGGAGAACCATTTTATTGCTGCCGACGGCGATTTTGTGATTGTCCACAACAGCCGTGACACCGTGTCCGGCAATCTCTTCAACCTCTGTAACAAGACTGCTGTCAATCTTTTTCCCATAAGCCGCTTTTAAAGAAAGAGAAATGGGGTGGCTGGAATAGCTTTCCGCATAAGCTGTCAAACGCAGCAGTTCTTCTTTGGAAATCCCTTTTGGTTCAATGGACTGTACCTTAAATATACCTTTAGTCAGGGTTCCTGTCTTGTCAAAAACTATGGTTTCCGTCTGTGCCAGCGCTTCAAGATAATTGCCGCCCTTAACCAGAACGCCGCTCAGGGAAGCGGCTCCAATCCCGCCGAAAAAACTCATAGGCACTGAAATGACAAGCGCACACGGACAGGATATAACCAGGAAGGTCAGAGCGCGGTATATCCAAACAGAAAAAGAGGTTCCCGGAATAACGAGAGGAGGAATCACCGCCATCAATATGGCAACGACGACTACAACCGGTGTATAATAGCGGGCAAATTTGGTTATGAAGTTTTCAGAATTGGATTTCTTACTGCTTGCATTTTCCACTAAATCGAGTATCCTGCTGACGGTGGATTCGCCGAATTCCTTCGTCACCCGTACAGTCAGCAGTCCGCTCATATTAATAAAACCGCTCAAAATCGTATCCCCCGTGACCGCTTCCCGTGGAACCGATTCTCCAGTCAGAGCCTTGGTATCCATCAGGGAGTTCCCTTCCAGGATAACTCCGTCAAGAGGAACCTTTTCCCCGGCCCGAACGATGATTATGTCGCCGACAGCCACCTTATCCGGTGCAACCGTCTCAATCTGTCCGTTTTTTCGGATATTCGCATAGTCGGGGCGGATATCCATGAGACCGGCAATGGATTTACGCGACTTATCCACGGCATAGCTTTGAAATAATTCCCCTACCTGGTAAAACAGCATGACAGCGACGCCTTCCGGATATTCCCCGATTAAAAATGCGCCGATGGTTGCAATGCTCATCAAAAAATTTTCATCAAATATCCGGCCGCGGACGATATTTTTAAACGCTTTCAGAATGACATCTCCGCCTATGATGATAAAAGGCGCCAGAAAAAGGACCGCTTTGATTATGGAACTATTTGTATTCACCAGGACTGCGGCAGTGAAAAGAACTGCGCCCATAGCAATACGGATTAAACGCTTTTTATTGGATTCCATTTGATTACCTATACCTTTCTTAAATTTATCATGGGTTTCCCGTATTATAAAGTATCAATAGATAAGAGTTATATCTCACAAAATCATCCGTAAAATATCTCTCATACAGTTGAGTACATATTCAACTGTCAAGCATATTATAGTTGAACATATGCTCAACTGTCAATATAAAAATTGTAAATACTTTGTAAAACGTAATAAGCTCCTTTGATCCGTATTTAGACATAAAAAAGGCAGAACTTTGAATCGAGTCAAAGTCCTGCCCATTTCCACTATATAATTATATCGTCAGGCCGGCGCAATATCCTGTGCGCATTGCCTCCTGAATCTTGGACGCCTTACGGCAGTCACCGACAAAAATAACCTCCCCGGCCAGCTCATGCCAGCTATCCAGCTGTGCAGAAATGCCGCGCATGCCTGCTGCCACCAGAACGGTGTCAGCTTCCAGAAGCAGTTCCGTACCGTCTGCATCCACAATTTTAACCCCATTCTCCTCCACCGACAATACCTTAGCAGAGCAATAGGAATGAACGGACTCGTTCAGCTTTGTGAGCAGATGGCGCCAGTGAATATAAGGCGCATCTTTTGCCAGCCCGTCCCTCATCTCCACGATGGTTACGTCGTGGCCTTCCCAGGCAAGGCCGAGGCCTTCCTCGCTTCCGGCGAGGCCGCCTCCGATAATTACCACCTTCTTAGCGACGGAAATGTGTTTTTTATACAGATCGGTGATGTGATGTACGATGGGCCGGTCAAGCCCTGGTATGGGCGGATTCACCGGCTCAGCTCCGCAGGCGGCAATCAGTACATCCGGCTTCTCTGCCAGAATCAGCTCCTCGGTAACTTCCGTATTCAGACGAAGTTCCAGATTTGGGGTACGCTGTACCCTGAGCATCATGGATTTGAGGAACTCTACAATATCCTTTTTGAAGGATAGCTGTTTTGAGTAGTCCAGGTTGGCAGCCAGGTGATCGCTCTTCTCACACAGAATCACGTTATGTCCGCGGCGCGCAGCGGTAATTGCCGCTTCCATGCCGCCCGGGCCCCCGCCTGCTACCAGTACTTTCTTTACACGGTCCGGTTTCTCTTCTTTGCGGGTATTCTCATATTCACGTCCCCAGGCCGGATTCACGGTACAGCGGAGCACACCGGATGAAAACGGAACATGAGGAATAAAGCCGGCGCTGATACATGTCTCGCAGCGTATGCATTTACTGATTTCATCGGCTTTTCCCATACGGGCCTTCTTTGGCCAGTCGGGATCCGCTATAAACTGCCGGCCGACCACGACAAAGTCGGTTTTACCATCCACCAGCACAGACTCCATATAATCCGGATCATTGATGCCTCCGACAACGGAAACCAGGGATTCCTTTACGACAGCCTTAATTTTCGCAGCATTTTCTACATTGCAGCCCCTGGGGTAGAACACGGACGGGAACATGCGGGATGCGGTTCCCGTATCATGGAAGGTCGCCGCGGAAACATGAATAATATCCACCTTTCCATCCAGCAGTTTGGCAAATTCCACCGTTTCTTCAATCGGGATGCCTCCCTCGGTATCCTCCTCACCGCTTAAACGGAACTCGATAATCAGATTCGGGCATCTTTGGCGGATGCGGTCCACAATCATAAGCGGGAACCGCGCTTTATTTTCTATACAGCCGCCGTACTTATCAGTGCGGTGGTTATTCAGGTCGGACAGGAACTGGCTGATCAGCCATCCATGGCCGCCATGGATGTTTACAATATCACAGCCTGCAAATTCGGCCATGTAGGCAGCCTGCGCATAGGCATCTGCTATCATGTTCATCATGTCCTCGTCCATTTCGATGACTTTGTCTCCGTAAAGATTCGCCTCCATTGGGCTGGGTCCGATGACATAACCGCCCTCCGCCAGAAAAGCGCCTTTTGCGCGGCAGCCGGAGTGGGTCAGTTCGATGGAAGCCAGCGCTCCCCACTTATGTACGGTGTCAACGGTTTGAATCAGGGTCGGAAGAAGATTTTCGTCATCCAGATGCGGCATGGTTGGATGGGCATGATCGGTCAGGCTATGCACGCCTGCCTCACCCAGCGTTACAATACCGGCGCCGCCCCTGGCAATGGTATCATACATTTCATACGCCTCTCGGGTATAGAATGGAACGTCGCCGCTGGCGGACATGGGTGCAGACTCAATACGGTTCTTGATGTAAACGTTGCGCACACGGATAGGCGCAAACAAATGTGGATAATGGGACATATAGGCCTCCTATTCTCTAAAATGTTTTCAGCTTTCAGCCAGATTCTGATTGCTGATAACCCGGGGGCGGAACAACACCGCGCCGCCGGACAGTTTGTGTATTTTTACCAGAATACGCTTTTTTTTCTGTGCCAATATGTACATCCTAACAGTTTGCTGTTCCAAATGTTATTCAATATTTAAACATTATATTTTAAAATTTCAACTTTTCTTCTCCGGAACATTTAAGGAATCCGCCTCCACGCTCCGGACGGCTCCGGCCCGGAAGGCCCCGGGGGAAATACCGCAGGTACGCTTAAAACAGGTGCAGAAATAGCTGTAGCTGTTCAGCCCGACTCTATAGGCGATCTGCTCAATCGGGACCGAGGTATCGGCCAGCAGTTCCTTGCTGCGCTGGATCCGGCATTCCGTGAGATACTGGACAAAAGTCATGCCAAATTCCTTACGGAATATGCGGGCGAAATGCCCCTCGCTGAATCCCATGATATCTGCCAGGCTGCCTAACCTGATATTCTCCATATAGTGGGTATCAATATACTCGGTAACAGGAATTTTAAAGGAATACTCCTCGTCTGCACTGTGTTCTCCCAATGCCTGGGTCACCTCGTCATAAAACTCCAGAAAACAGATCCTCGTATCCCCCACAAAGCCGCATGACAGGATCCTGGTCATGGCTGCGTCGCTGCGCCGCTGAATCCAGCTCTCCGGCACGCCGCAGCGCACACAGTAATCCTCAATCCGCTGAAGCAGCCGGATCATTTCCATCTTCGCCTTCTGCGGGCGCGTCCGTCCCTCCAGAAGTGCCCGTACAATTCCCTGAAGCACTTCCTCAAGCTGGTCCCGGTTGCCTCTGGCAAAAGCGGCCAGCAGCTCAGGATAAAATTTATTTATATCGGCCTCCTCCCGGACCTCCTCCGCATCCGGCTCCACCTCCTCCAAAAGGATATTGAACTCCTTTCCCGAGAAGTAGCTTTTGCTCAGCGCCAGATCCATTCTTGGATACATCAGGGAAAACTGCCCCAGCCTGCTGCACTGCTGGCTGATACAGACGGAAATCGTGTAAGAGCTTTTTGTCCGGACACATTTTTTAAAGCACTCCGCAACCTCCATCAGTCGTCTGTTGATATCCGGCCCCTCCCATTCCGGACAGCACAAAAAGCAGATTATCTTGTCCAGACTCACCAGATTGGCCATAAATCCCTTCAGTCCCATGCTGTCCATACATTCCCGCATCAGGTTAATCAGGATGGTTTTCTGAAAAAACTCCTGGGTGATAATCATCTTGCTGCTGTAATTGTAATAATCGTCCACCTGAAGCAGCAAAAACCGGTTGGGAAGTGTGTCAAGCCCTACGGTGGCCAGGGCATCTCCGACCTTATCCGGGCGAATATTGTTATAGATTAAGCTGTAAGACAGTTCACAGGCCAATACGTGATGCAGAGTAATATACTTTTTCCAATAGTCCAGTGATTCAGGTATCTTTTTCGATTTATCCATCCTCTTGTACCTCCCCCTACCCAACTCTTCTTTGTTTAAATTTTAGCAAATACAGGCGGTAAACACAAGACCGCAATGCCGTCCATTTTGTGAACAGTAACGCGCCCAATTGCCGCACGGGACATTACCGTGTGAAAAGTACCCCCGTGATCAGCGGCAGATAATATCAGAATTTTTAAATCACTAATCAGAATTATTTAATTACTTTTTCAAAACATCAAATTATAATATCAACAAGCTATTTTCTGTGCCGCAATCAAATTATTCAATATGTCTCAAACCAGAATGGGACATGAGAAGGAGGACTGCCATGCATCCGTATGCACATCTGTTTCAGCCGCTCCGGCTGGGCCGTACCGTCTTAAAAAACAGGATTGAAGCGGCTCCTGTGTCGGTGGCCAATCTGACCCCCCAGGCTCACTTTACCCCGGATAACATTGCCATATTTGAACGAAAAGCCAAAGGAGGCGCCGCCATTGTCAATATGGGAGAGGCCCGAATTGACCTGAAAACAGGAATATCCCATCTCCTGTGCCTGGCTCTGGATGATCCGGAAGTTATGCCTTCCCTGATTCTGGCAACTGACGCCATCAGGCGCCACAATGCCATTCCCGCAATCGAGATTCTTCATCCCGGAGGCCGGGCGAATCCGGAATATTACGACGGACCAATCTGGGCGCCCAGCGACGCCCCCGGGCACCTGGGAAAAGATTACACCGCGCTGGATGAAAAAACGATAGACTACATAGTGAATTGTTTTGCCAATGCGGCGGAGATGGCCTGGCTGGGCGGTGTGGAGATGGTTATGATCCATGGCGGCCACGGCTGGCTGCTTCATGAATTCCTGTCCCCGCTGAACAATCACCGGACCGACAAATTTGGCGGCTCTCTGGAAAACCGGGCGCGAATCTCCCTCATGGTGGTGGATGCCATCCGCAGGCGCTGCCCCGAACTCCTGATCGAGTTCCGGTTAAGCGGCAGTGAACTGGTAGAAGGCGGGCTGACCATTGATGATCAGGTTGAATTTGCAAAGTTACTGGATGGAAAAGTCGATCTGATTCATGTGACTGCCGGTACGTTCCATTACCCGGAAACCAATCAGCATATGGTTCCGAGCATGTTCCACCCATTTGGCGTCAATGTGGAATTTGCGGCCGCTATTAAAAAGGCCGTTAAAACACCGGTGGCCGTTGTGGGCGGACTGGATGAACCGGAGCTGATGGAACAGGTGCTGGCCGAAGGCAAAGCCGATATCATCGCCGTGGGCCGCTCCATTATTGCCGATGCCCAGATGCCCGGCAAGCTCCGCGGCGGCCGGGCCGATGATGTCACTCCCTGCATACGGTGCAACCACTGTATCAGTGAGTCCTTTGTCCCCTATGTCAAATATTCCTCCCGCCTGACACGATGCTCCGTCAATCCGGTAGCCGGGCGCGAATATACCGAAAAGGACGTCTGTCCTGCCCTCATTCCTAAAAAAGTGCTTGTCATCGGTGGCGGTCCTGCCGGTATGGAGGCGGCCATCACACTGGCCGACCGGGGACACCAGGTTATCCTGGCGGAAAAATCCGGCCGGCTGGGAGGAGCTATCCGTTTTGCCGAACACGTTTCGTTCAAATCAAAGCTGGATCAGCTTATGCAGGTATTAATCCGGAGAGTGGAACGGCGTAAGATAACCGTCATGTTGAATACCGGTATGACGCCGGAACTGGCAAGGAGCCTGAGGACCGACGCCATCGTCTGTGCCATCGGCGCCGATCCCATCGTGCCTCCTGTGCCGGGCGTGGACCTTGAAATCGCAGTTTCCGCAGTCGGGATGCATGAGCATATGGAATAGATTGGACAGAATGTAGTCATTCTGGGCGGAGGCCTGGTTGGATGTGAGGAAAGTATCTTTCTGGGTGAACTGGGTAAGAAAGTGACCGTCCTTGAGATGAAACCTGAGCTGTGCCGTGATGCACCTTTTCTTCACCACGAAGCAGTTCTGCTGGAAATGGAACGGCTTGGCATTACGGCCCGCACCGGCATGCGATGTACCGGCATTCTTCCGGATGGCGTTACGGCAGAGCAGGACGGGAAAGAAATCAAGCTTCCGGCCGATACGGTCATAATTGCCGCTGGCCTGGCTCCGAAGCTGGATGAAGCGGAGTCTTTCCGCTCCTGTGCCCCGGAATTCTGGAAGATCGGCGACTGCAGGCAGGCACGGAATGTCCGTCTGGCGATTCACGAGGGCTATGATGCAGGCTCTTATATTGAATAGATAAGATATATCCTGTAACATTTCATGTTGTATGAACTGTTACATATCCCTAATAATCTGGAGACCGTGTTCACACCGTAACACGGCAGAAAGGAATATGATATATGAACGCAATGATTCCAACTATCGTAATTGTATTAATACTTTATTTTGCAGCAATGGTCGTGATTGGATGGATGGGCCGCAGCAAGGCGAGCAACTTTGAAGGATATTTAAGCATGGGCCGCTCCGCCGGAGTGCTGCTTCTGATGGGAGGCGCAATCGGAGGCCAGATAGGCAACGGTTTCGTGGTCGGAGGCGCTGCAGAGGGCGCTGTCAGCGGACTTGCAGGCGCCGCCTACGGTATTGCCTGTGCGCTGTCCACAGTCGTGGTAGCTCTTTTTCTGAATAACTTTATTTATAACAACGGCTATATGTCTATGACAGACTATACCCGTAAACGTTATCACAATGAAATTCCAGGCACTATCTATGATTTGAGTACCGCTATTTCCTCCATCGGCTTAATTGCCGGACAGATTATGGCAGGCAAGGCCCTTTTTGAAGCGCTTGGGCTGCCGGGCAACGTGGGCGCTATCTCTATTGCCGTAGTCGTTCTGCTGTATTCTCAGCTTTCCGGACTGTGGGGCGCTTTTGCCACCTCCGTTATCCAGACAGGCGTTATCCTGGTCGGCCTCGTTGCCACCACGATTGTCCTGTTCAGCAAGGGCGCTGTAGGCGAGATGAGCGCAGCCATTCAGGCCGGTAACCTGGCAAGCTCCTCTCTGGATTTCAGCGGTCTGTCCGCAGCCGGTTTTGCAGGCATGATGCTGCCTCTGCTGTTAGGTATCGTAACCGACCAGCCGACTTATCAGCGTGTTAACTCCGCAAAGAGCGCGAAGATTTCCCGTATTGCCTGCTATCTTTCCTGCCTTGTTATGATTCCGCTGGCTCTGATGCCCGCCTTTATCGGCTCTTACGGTTCCTTTAAATACGGCGCCACCGGAAACAGCGCTTTCTTCGATGTCATCCTGATGGAACTTCCCGCCATTGTCTGCGCGCTGATTATCGCCGCTGTTCTGGCCGCCTGCATGTCCACCATCGACTGCGGCCTGATCACGATGTCAACTGTATTGACTCGCGATATCTGGCAGGGCACGCTGAAGAAAAACCCAACAGAGGCCCAGTTAAAGAAAATTACATTGGGAGTCAATATCGGCTTCATGGCTACCTCAACCGCTCTGGCTCTGTCCGCCAGCAGCATCCTGGGGCTTCTGAACTCCGTATACTCCTTCCTGGCTGCCGCTTGTTTCGTTCCGTTTGTCGGCGGTTTGGCCTGGAAAAGAGGCACTGCAGCCGGCGCCGTTGCCGCTTCCATCGTTGGCGTTGCCACCGTACTTATCAGTTGGACCGGTGTCGTATTCCCGTTTGGCAGTATCATACCGGCCGGAATCTTCCCTGTCATTCCGTCTGCCATCGCTTACATTATCGTAAGTCTTTGCAGCAAGAATACAGAGGCGCAGGCCGCATAGAAAACGCAATTTTGCAGGCGCCCCTGCGGGGCGAACGAACTAATACCGAGGGTGCTGCTTTAATTTTGCAGCACCCTCATTCTACTCCACCCAAATTCACCTATTCAACCGAAAGTGAGGCACCTTATGACCACCCCGTCCATTGTTATTTTAATCCTGCTGTCCTATGGAACTGCGATGCTGCTCATCAGCAGGCGAGCAAGCCGCCGGATACGCAGCTTTCAGGACACTATCGCGGCCCCCGGTCAAACTTCCCTGTTTTTGCTGGCAGGCAGCGCCATCGGCGGCCAAATCGGCAGCGGATTTGTCATCGGCGGTGCGGAATACGGCGCCCGCTACGGCATTGCGGGCGCCTGGTATGGTATCGGCTGCGGGCTTTCCTACTTTATCACTGCGGCCCTGTGCCGTTTCATCCGCACCCATCACTATGTCTCCCCGGCCGATTATTTTGCCCGCCGTTACAGCGGTCATGCGACCCGTATGATTTATACTGCCGCAAGTATCTCCTGCAGCGTTTCTCTGCTGGCCGGGCAGCTTCTGGCCGGAAGGGCCATATTCCTGACATTGGGCCTTCCGGCCCAGTGGGGTGTCGTCCTGACTGCGGTTATCGCGCTGGTATACTCAAACGCCGCTGGTTTATGGGGGTCTATGGCAGTCTCCTCCATCCAGAGCGTCATTATCTTTATCGGAATGTCCACAGCCCTGTTTCTGATGATGTCCGCTCCCGGTCCTGGGGTACTGGCAGCCGCTCTGCCTGCTTCCAGCTTTCATCTAGCGCCCTTTGGCGCCGAATTTTTAGTCTCTATGACTGCTCCCATCGTTTTGGCAAGCTCAGTGAACCAGATCTCATTCCAGAGCGCCGCCTCTGCCAAATCCCTCAAATCGGCCAGAGGCGGTTATCTTCTGGCCGGACTGACATTGATCCCGGTCGCATTCATTCCGCCCCTGCTGGGCATGTACGGGCGCGCTTTGTTTCCCGGTATTCCCGCTGAAAATGTATTTTCCTCTCTGCTGCTCACGCGCCTTCCCACCGCCGTGGCCGCCGTGATCCTGGCGGCCGTAATCTGCGCCGTGGTCTCCTCCTGCAACAGCGCTTACATTGCCGTGGCCGCAAACTTTGTCCATGATATCTACCTTGGTATGGTAAATCCCGGAGCAGACAGCAGAACCTGCCGGCGCCTGATGCTTCTGGCCGATATGGCAGTCTGCTGCATCGGAATACTTCTGGCGCTGAAAATGAACGACATTATCCGGGTACTCTCCATGGGATACAGCCTGATGGCCTCCGGCTGTCTCGTTCCCTTCCTGGGCGGCGTCATCTGGAAAAAAGGCACCAGCCGCGGAGCGCTGTACAGCGCCTTTGCAGGCATGGCAGTTTCGCTGGCCGCCTCGCTGGAACTGATACGCCTGCCTTACGCCAGTATTTCCAGCATTCTGATAAGCGCGGCGGTATATGCGGCCGTCAGTCTCCTCGCACCGGAAAAAAACGGCTGATACGGTCAGGCCATGCTGTCGCTGAATGCAAAGATTGCGGTAAATCCCGCGTCCTCCTGTTTCATCTGTTTCAGAATATAGGGTATATTGCTTTCCGCTACCGGTACTTCCCGAATCAGCTCCGGAAAAACGGGCAGCCCTGCCTCCTCATGTGCCCGGATATGTAAGACGGTCCATTCAGGCACAAAATCCGGCTGTGGCCGTTGTCAATCAGATATTTTGCAGCCAATCTGGATAAACGGCACGCCGGACTGCATTACCGCTTATTTTTTCAACCAGCCCAGGTATGTCATTCAGGCTTCCCAGTTCAAAGTCAGCAAGACTCCTGTCAAAGTTAAACCGGCGGTCTATCAGAGCCGCCACATGCATTCCGGCGCTGTGGGCCGCGGTAATCCCCACGGTGGAGTCTTCGATCACCAGGCATTCCTCCGGCTTTACCCCCAGTTTCTCTGCCGTATAAAAATAGATTTCCGGATCCGGTTTGCTCCTTTTGAACATTCCTCCGCTTACCATCAGTTCCAGACGCTCTGCCACATGGTTCATTGTCAGGATCTTTGTGACCTGCTCGATGTTGGTGGAGGATGCAACAGCCAGTTTAAATCCTCTCTCCCGTATCCAGTCCATTACCGTAAGAACCTCCGGGCGGAAAATGGCCTGATAATCCACTAACTCAAACACCTCGTCCCAGCGGCTGCGGTACTGCTGTCTTAACTCCTCCCAGGATTCACCGTTATCCACCGCCTTCTCCACCACAATCCAGCAGTCCCGTTTTGTCGTTCCAACCGTTCCGTACAGATCCTCGATCAGGATGTCCGGATTCTTTTCCTTAGCGAACTCATAGATATATTTTAAGTACTCCATCTCGCTGTCTATAATAACCCCGTCCATATCAAATATAACTGCTTTTATCATAAATCCTCCTGAATTTCTGCCTTTTGCTGTTAGTATACAGGAGAATTGCGGTTCTTTGCAAGGTCTTCCGGGGACGGCTGTAAAAAAATTCACAATTTTTCCGCCCGACTGACCTTTTCCCCGCATTGGCTTTCTGCTATAATCTATTGGTACTTTACATTATGGAACAAAGCGATTGTTGCCGTCTTGATTAACGGACGGCTGTTTATCTGAGAAAGGAGCCGCAGAAATATTCCGTAAAAGCCGGTGTTTCTGCCAGGTAAGTGATGAAATATTTCCAGCATTTTCTCGGTATCCTGTGCGCATTCTGCCTGATGATTATTTTTCTGATCACATCGGTAGAGGCTGTCGCATACTGGACCCCGGGCTATTATGAAAAAGAGTATGAAAAATATGGTGTTGCAGAGGATGTAAATATGGAAATGGAGGATCTTCTGGACGTGACGCAGGAGATGATGGCCTTTCTCCGTGGTAAGAGGGCGGATCTTCATGTCCCCACAACTGTGGGAGGCGTTCAGCGGGAGTTTTTCAATGAACGGGAGATCGCCCATATGGTCGATGTGCAGCATCTCTTTTTAGCTGCGATCGCCATCCGCAGGATTTGTGCAGTGATTATCCTTCTCAGCATCGCACTGCTTTGGCGGACGAAAGCTGATATAAAACGCCTGCTGCCTCGGATGCTCTGTATCGGTACTGCGCTGTTTTTTGCATTAACTGCTGCCCTTGCAGCCATAATATCCACAGACTTCACGAAATATTTTATACTTTTCCACAAAATATTCTTTACCAATGACCTGTGGATTCTGGATCCATCAACCGATTTGTTGATAAACATTGTCCCGGAACCATTTTTTGTGGATACCGCTGCCAGAATTGGTGTCACTTTTGCAGCGGCAACCATCCTGTTGTTCGCCATATGTATTTTTTTTATCCGCCGGACGCCGGAAAAACAGCCGTAAGGACAATCCCACCACCCCGTCCGCTGGCCTACGGCGGCGTCCTCACCTGCTTAACTAAGTGACATTGGTTCACAGCATGCCTCTTTATGCATGATGTAAACAATAACATGGAATTTACAGACTTTTCCACATGTGGACAATTTTTCTTTACATGAAATTCGGATTCCTATATACTGTTAAATAGTAATTACGTTTATATTACAAATATTAATATATACAGTGACAGAAACCCGCTGATTATTAACAAGAACAGGATTTGATTATAGAATGAAACGAAAAATTATAAGCATGTTATTATCCCTGCTTTTGATGGCCTGGCTCTGTCCGTCCACCGTGCTGGCTTCAGCCGACTGGCCGGACAACGTGTCCATTGAGTCCGATGCAGGTATTATTATGGATGCCAACTCAGGCGCCGTAATATATGGAAAGAATATCCACGCCACGTACGCCCCGGCCAGTATCACCAAGGTCCTGACCGCATTGATTGTGCTGGAACGCTGTTCGATGGATGAGACGGTGACCTTTTCCCAGAATGCGGTGTACAATGTGGAGTCCAACAGCAGCAGCGCCGGTTATGATACCGGAGATACCGCCAGCGTAAAAGACTGTCTTTACGCCCTGCTTTTAAAGTCTGCCAATGAAGCGGCTAATGCCCTGGCTGAACACATTTCCGGCACAACGGAAGAATTTGCCGTGCTGATGAATGAAAAGGCGGCCGAGCTCGGCTGTCAGGATTCCCATTTTTCAAACCCGAGCGGACTGAATGATGAAAACCATTATGTCAGCGCTTACGACATGGCGCTGATTACAAAGGCGGCATTTGAAAACGCGGATTTTTCAAAAATAGTGGCAACTACATACTATGAGCTGCCTCCCAATAAGAAGAACCCGGAAGGCCAGGGAATTTCCCCCGGCAACAAAATGATCAAGAAAAACTGGCCGGATCAGTACCGTCCCGATGTAATCGGAGGCAAGACCGGCTATACCTCCATTGCTCTCAATACGCTGGTCATTGGCGCACAGCAGGGAGATACGAAGTTTGTTACCGTCATCCTGCACAGCTCCGGGACCCAGTACAGCGACACAAAGGCATTGCTGAACTTTGGATTTAATAATTTTAAAGCGGTAAGAATAGCCGATTATGATAAAACATTTTCTACCATTGGCGACGATTTGAAAATATCCGGCCTGCCCACCTCTGAAAAGCAGGTGCTGACCATTGATCCGGACAGTAAAATTATTCTTCCGGTTACAGCGGACTTTTCCGAAACAACCGTATCTCTTGATTACACACTGCCGGCCGGAGCTCCGTCAGGGGCAATCGCCTGCGTAAATTACCTGCTGGGAGAAAGAACGGTTGGACACGCTTACCTTACATTAAAGGATGCTGTCTCCGATGCCGGTTTGGCTCTGCCCCAGGCCCTCCTTGAAGTGCAGCCGTCTGCGTTGGCTCCCGCTGCTGAAAATCCGGATATTTCACATCCGGAGGACAAGGAACCGGCCCCAGGACCGTCAGCGCGAAACGCGGATGGAGCAGCACAGCCGCCCGAATCGGAGCCGTCAAAACAGGACGGCAATAAATTCAGTATTTCCCTCAAAATACCGTCGCTGTTCTGGAAGATTCTCGCCGTCGTCGTTGTTGCCGGCGGTTCCGGGACATTTGCCGTATTGGTCTTCAAACGGCGCAGGGCGCAGGAAGAGGCGGCTTTACTGGAGCGGCGCCGGCGCAGAGCCGAGCGGTTAAAGGAAACGGGAATTTCGGAAGCTGATTTTGACCTGATGATGCAGCAGAAGAGAATTTCCTCCCCTGAGCGGGAACGGAAAGCTCCCGCCGGTAAAGGACGAAAAAGAAAATAGCGTTACTAGGTTTCTGGCCGGATGGAGAACTACAGCGTTTCTGGACATTCATTCTTCCAGCAAAGAGAATCGTCCATGATATAATGGCGGCGCTGCCCGCTGGACTTAGCCTTGTATTCGATTGCCTCCGTGGGACATCCCCCGATACAGGCCATGCAGTGGGTGCAGCGGCCCTTCCATACGGGTTTTCCGCCTTCAATGGATATGTTGTTCAGCGGACATCGCAGGGCGCATTTTCCGCAGGAGATACATTTATCAGAAACAGTAAAACCTTTATCTTTTACAAAAAGTCTGTAAAACAGCGGATTGACGGGGCCGCTTTCAATCTTGCCGACAAGGGAAACCGGCTGCGCGGTCAATGTCTCTCCTGATTGAATCTGCCTTGCAAGATCGGTTATGACCGGACCGGCTTTTTCAATAATTTCCCGGCTTTCGGATTCACCTGGGGTGGGAAACAGAGCCAGATAATTTTCCGGCATAAGCACCGAACACAGACCGCGATAACGCAGCCCTTTTCGGCGGCAGAGTTTTTCCGCATAAACAGCGGCATTTCCGCCGCTGCCGCCGCAGGTCAATATAAAATAAGCATCGCGGCTGCCTTCAAAATCATTCTCCATAATCCATTGCTCCACCACCCTTGGCAGACGCCAGGAATATACAGGAGCAACAAATACCAGCGGGCGTTCCGAACGGAACACCGCTTTTTCTCCCTTCTTCATATATCGGTTAATCGATACTGCCTTATCGCCTGTCATTTCTGCTATCCGGACTGCCACTAGCTGACTGTTCCCCGTACCACTAAAATAAAAAACCATATGCTCCTCCTCTTGACAGATTAAAGAAATCTTTATATGATACATATTGTATCACATAGATCGTTGATGTCAATGCGTCAACCTGAGACAAAATATGGGAAAATGTATCATCATGGATAAAAGAAAAATAGCCAATCAACTGGTAAAAGACCGTTTATTCTCGGCACTGGTTGATTTTGCAGGCGAAAAAGACTGGTCAAAGGTTAAAGTTACAGAGTTAATTGAAAAATCCGGTGTTGCCCGGGCTTCTTTCTACCGGAACTTTAAATCGGTGGAAGAAATTATCGGCTATGGAATCCATAAACTGAGTCTTGAATATCATGAAAAAATGCCGGCCTTAACTGAGAGTCCGCACAGCAGGGAGATGATACTGTATAAGTTCCGGTTCTACCGTGAACATGCCGATCTCGTGCTGGCGTTTCACCATGCAAAGATTTCCACCACTCTGCTGGATGTTATCACAGACTGTGAGATTGATGCCTACGGCGATATGCCGGCCAATTCCATTGCAAAATATGAGCTTTATTATTTTGCCGGCGCATTTTATAATATGCTGCTCTGCTGGCTTGAGGGCGGCATGAGGGAAACTCCCGAAGCCATGACCGACGAGTTTTTACGGATTGCCGGCAGTTTCAGCCAGCGCCAGGGCGCGCCTGAAAATCTATAGCGATTACCGGCATGCTCCCCGCGCAGGTCACCGCCTTCAATACAAATGGGAGAATACCGTTTCCGATATTCTCCCACTATCTTTTTAAAGTGTTCCGCATTCTTCTGATACAGATTTATCCGAATTATTTCTGAATGCCCGCTTCGCTTTGTTGCGATCTGCCCGCTTCTTTTTTGCTTCTTCCTTCTTTTTCGTAATCAGAGCCGCACCGTCTTCTCCTATCAGCTTTGTCGTCTTAACGGCAAAGACGGAACCGTCCTCCGATTTTTTAATGCGGATTTTGCCCTTCATATAACCGTGTTCCGGGCAATAAGCAAGGCAAAAATAGAACTTCTGGTTTGAGGAAAACCATCTAATCTTTTTCCTTAGTGTACGGCGGCATTTGTAGCAGACCATGTCCGTCACTCTGCGCTCCTCAAGTATTCTTTCTTTTGTATCATACATCCTGGATACGAACTTCGCATATCCCGGAAATTCCAGGTAAATCTCATCTTCCTCTGTCTCCGGCGGCCTGTAATAATCCACTGAGACATACTCCACCATGCTGTAAAAATCCATCTCGGCCATGATACGCCCGGTATAATACGCATCATCGAGCGCCCGGTGAAACGGCCTGTCTTCCGCAATCCCCAGCTCCTCCACAACCGTATCCAGCGAATCCTTCTGCTTATCTCCCCTAATCAGTCCGTAAATTTTCTGAAGATCGTAATACAGCAGCGGCATTCGGAAAGGAATATCCAGGCCATGGTACACCATATTCCTCTGAAGCTCCGTCAAATCCATGGAACCCCAGGTACAGAATTTATAGTCGTCCCCGCACCAGGCCAGAAACTCTTCCATGGCCTTGCCGAACTCCTCGCCTTCCATATTCAGTTCATCCATCGACATGTGGGTTACTTCAGAAATTTTAAAGTGCATCTGCCGGTATACTCTGGGCCGGATCAGACGGCGGAATTCCGATATGATTTATAAACTAGCATTCAGCTTGACCGCGCCGATTTCAATAATTTCAAACGGCAGCCGATCCATGGAGCCGTCTTTCCCAAGAGGACTCTGATTCCATTCCAAGTCTAATACAATATACTGTCCCATAACTATACATTCCAATCATTCATTTGGTATCAAGTCACACTATATAACTTTACCACATTATGAGACATAAGTCGAGTATTATTAGGTGGTTGAAATTTCCTGGTCCAGGTTTCGTTTAGCAGGTGAGGACGCCGCCGGGACGGCCGGCGGACGGGGTTGTGGGGTGATTGGATGAGTCTTATCCTTCCCCTGTTTTCTTTCGCACCGGCAAAATGGCTCAGCCTTTTTTCGGCTGTGTCATCAGGCTGACCGCCACATAGGCAATCAAAGACGGCAATATCGGGAAGATGGATGCCATCGGCATCTGTAATCCCATTTTATTGACAATAACACAGGCAATTCCAATCAGGAAGCTGGCAATGGCACCCTGGGTCGTCCCTTTCTTCCAGAGGATTCCGCCCGCTATCATCACCAATCCTCCAGCCGTCATAAAAGTATAGGCCATGGACAGCAGGGAGATAATGCTGGAAAACTGCAATGACAGGATAAGGGCAATTAAACCGACAATCACCGTTGACCAGGTTGTCATTTTTGCCAGTGTCTTCTCACTGGCCTGAGGATTTATAAGTCTTGTCTCCCCGGAGATTTTCGTTACCGTTACCACTGCCGGAAGTTTTGTTTTAATCATGTCGTAACCGTCGTCATTCTCCCGTTTCACTAAAACCCCGTCCTCCGACAGCTCTGCATCGGATGCATAGGTAATCTGGGGGAGGTCCAGATGTTCCGCCATCTCCGGTCCAACCTGGGCCGTATCTCCGTCTATCGCCTGTTTGCCGCAGAGGATCAGTCCGACGTCTCCCAGCTCTTTGCTCAGCCACGCAACTGCCCGGGACAGTACAAAGCTGGTCGCCAGCGTGTCGGAACCGCCGAACGCCCTGTCGCTGATGAGCCATGCCCGATCCGCTCCTACCGCCAGACATTCCTTTAACGCTTCTTTGGCCTGCTCCGGTCCCATGGAAATAACAAGGACCTCCGCCCCATAGCGTTCCTTCAAACGGAGTGCCGTTTCCAGGGCATATGCGTCATATGGATTCACGATGCTGGGGACACCGGCGCGTATCAGTGTGTTTGTCACAGGATCAATTTTAATTTCCGTTGTATCGGGAACCTGTTTTACACATACAATAATCTTCATATTCTTCTTCCACCGTCCTTTTAATTTTCTATGTATTTATTGTATCAGAGCAAATTTTCTAAAAATAGCAGTTTAAATTTTTACAGGAATGCAACTGAAAGTTGCATCCAAAAATAAAGTGATGTATAATATAGGTCACAGTTCATCCTGCCAAAACAGGCAGTACAGTGAAGATACCATAGATACGTGTACACATATACGGGAAGGTGAGATTATTGGAAATACGACAGTTACGTTATTTCATGCAGGTATGTGAGAGCGGCAGCCTTTTAAAGGCCTCGGAAGTGCTTTTTATCTCCCACCAGGCTCTCAGCAAATCCCTGTCGTTACTGGAGAAGGAACTGGGCGCCGCCCTGTTCTACCGGACCCCCAAGGGCATGATACCGACCCAGTTCGGCCAGGAGCTTCTGGAGGACAGCCGCCCGATTCTTGCGGAATGGGACCAGCTAAATCTGAAGCTGGAAGAATCGGCCACGCGCCACAAGGGAAAAATACGGCTTGGCCTGTCGGGAGGACTGATTTACTTCGGTTCAAAAAAGATCTGGGAATATTTTAAAGAGCTGCACCCGCATACGGAAATTCAACCGTATGAGCACGGCTATATCGAGGGCCTAAAGTGTCTGAAAGCGGGGACGCTGGATGCTGTCGTGATATCCGATTATGAGAATACGGACGGCTTCATCACCTACAGCCTGCCCTCCACCAGACGTCTTTTGATTGTGGAAAAAAGCAATCCTCTCGCATCGAAGGAGGAGCTGGAAATTAAAGATTTGAGAAATGAAAAATTTATTTTATGCATCAATGATTTTGCGTACAATAAATTCCTGCGGCTTTGCCAGGCGGAGGGATTCACCCCCGACGTTCGCCGTACCAGCGACACGGTTTACATGTACAAGCTGTGCAGTGAAGACGGCCTGTGCGGCCTGTGCATCGACTCCAATACGTCGAATCTGGTTCCCAAATATCCGGAACTGCGGGCCATACCATTTAAAGACAATGCGTTTCCCTATCCGATGATGCTGGCCGTAAGAAATAATTATCCAAAACCAACACTGATCAAAGAACTGGTGGACTTCCTCACCTATTCCCTGAACAGCGTCTTATACTAACGAGACGGAGGAATGTCATGACACATACACTTTATTACAAATTTATCCTGGGCTATCTGCTGTTCGGCTTCCTGGGTTTTGTTACGATAGCAACCGTATCATCTAATCTGACCTATGAACATCTGATTGAGCAGAAGGCGGAAGCCCTGTATGACGAGGCAACCATGATTGCCGATAACTGCAGCAAGGTATATGAGGGGAAGTATCTGGACCTGGCAACCGCTTATCCTCAACTGGATGCGGTCGCAACCTACATGAAGGCCAGGATCTGGATTATGGACCACAGCGGGATTATCACTGCCGACAGCAGCCGGAAAGCAGCCGGCACTGCCGTGGAAGGCTTTGATCCGACTGCCCAGGGAAACCGGCTGTACACCATCGGCCGGTATTACGGGATGTTTGACAGCGATGTCCTGTCTGTCTCCTCCCCCATTACGGGAAACATGAATACCTACGGTTATATTACCATTCACCTTCCTATCAGTGTTATTAAGGCGGAACAGAACGGATTCCTGAATATTGTGTACATTACATCGGGGATTATTTTTGCCCTGTCCCTGATTATCTTGCTGATATTTACGAAAATCGTCTATTTCCCGCTCAAGAAAATAACCTATGCAGCCAATGAGTACGCGGCGGGAAATCTGTCACACAACATAAAAATAACGAGCCATGATGAGATCGGCTATCTGGCTAACACGCTGAACTATATGTCCAGCGAACTGAATGATATGGAAGAATACCAGAGAAAGTTCATCGCCAATGTCTCCCATGATTTCCGCTCCCCTCTGACCTCCATCAAAGGTTATCTGGAAGCAATCCTGGACGGGACAATCCCGCCGGAGCTGTACCAAAAATACCTGGGAATCATCATCTCCGAAACCGAGCGCTTAAATAAGCTGACCCAGGGCATGCTGACTCTCAATTCACTGGACAGCAAAGGCTATCTGAGCCGGACTAATTTCGATATCAACAGGACCGTCAAGGATACGGCGGCTACCTTTGAAGGTACATGCAGTGCAAAAAGAATCACTTTTGATCTCACCTTCTCCGATTCCATCCAGATGGTCTACGCTGATCTCGGCAAGATTCAGCAGGTTCTCTACAATCTGATTGACAATGCCATCAAATTCAGCCGGGAGGATTCGGTCATCTATATCCAGACCTCGGTACGCTATGAGAAGGTATTTGTGTCGGTGAAGGATACCGGTGTTGGTATCCCAAAGAATAATATCAAAAAGATATGGGAGCGTTTTTATAAGAGCGATGTATCCCGTGGAAAAGACAAGAAAGGAACCGGACTCGGCCTGGCCATTGTCAAAGAAATTATACAGGCCCACGGTGAAAATATTGATGTGGTCAGTACGGAAGGCGTTGGAACGGAATTTATTTTCAGCCTGCCGAAAGCGACGACGCTATAGAAAGACAGGGAGGGGGGCGCCGCAATATGGCCCTGCAATATAACGGGTAAGGCCGATTACACGGATCCCCTCTAAAACGCCTGCCATGGGTCGTCCCCCTCTCTGTTCATACTGTTTTTATTTTATTAAATGTCCCGCAATCACCGTTCTCTGAATCTGGTTTGTACCCTCAAAAATCATAAATATCTTGGCGTCACGCATCAGTTTTTCCACTTCATATTCTCTGGAATATCCATATCCGGAGAATATCTGTACCGCATCGAGTGTGTTCTGCATGGCGGCTTCCGATGAGAATGTCTTGGCAAGCGCGTTCATCTTTCCGTCCACAGCCCCGCTGTCAATCATCGCAGCGCACTGATATACAAGGCTCCTGGCCGCCTGGTTCCTGATTTCCATATCTGCAAGCATAAACTGGATTGCCTGCAGCTTCGCTATCGGTTTTCCGAATGTCACCCTGGTCTTTGCATAGTCTACACTTAGGTCAATAGCTCTCTGACTCAGCCCCGCCGCCATGGCCGCGCATTCCAGTCTGGTTCTGTCCAGTGTCTGCATTGCCAGCTTGAATCCTTTTCCCTCTGCCCCCAGAAGATGAGCTTCCGGTACATGTACTTCCTCCAGTATCACATCAGCCGTGGTGGAAAGGCGGATTCCCATTTTGTCCTCGTGTTTTCCAATCGAAAGCCCCTCTCTGCCGCGTTCAACAAGAAATGCTGAAATCCCTTTCGTTCCCGCGTCCGGCTCCGTCTTGGCAAAGACAACGTAGAAATCAGCATGGGGTGCATTGGTTATAAAACATTTGCGGCCTGTAATTATGTACTCCCCATCCTTCTTTACCGCCTTTGTCCTGATAGCTCCCGCGTCAGAGCCTGCGTCTGGCTCCGTCAGGCAGAAGGACCCCATGCCTCCGTTGATCAGCGCGTCAGCTGCATACTGTTTCTGCTCCTTCGTCCCTGCAAGAAGAATCGGCTTCATCGCCAAAGTGCTGGCCTGTACGGCAACGGAGAATCCAGCGTCTGCCCTGGCAAATTCCTCTGCTACAAGAATATTGGCAAATGTGCCAAGTCCGGCTCCTCCAAACTCTTCCGGAATACACAGGGACGTATATCCCAGCCCGGCTGCTTCTTTATACACCGAAAGCGGCGTTTCCCCCTTCAAATCGTACTCCTTTGATACCGGCCTTATCTTTGCCTCGGCAAACTCTCTGGCCATTTCCTGAATCTCTCTGTTTTCCTCTGATAAAATATGCGGCATTTCTGTCCTCCTGTTTTCTCCCTGTTTACCTGAAGCCGGATACGTCCATGTCACGTATCAGACACCAGAATTTCAATCGTTTTAAATTTCGTATACTATTCCGGAATCATAATATTTTCTAATGATTTTATTCTAGCAGATATAATTATCTAAAAATAGCAGATTGCATTTTTACCATGATGCAACCATGAGTTGCACAGTTACGGCTCACGGGTCCCCCAACCTCAACTAAATCTCCATTGCAAAATCCCGTCATAAATGATATTGTTAAATCAATAAAAACACCTGCAGAAATTATAAAATACAGCGTATCAAATCCAATAAATCACATGGCCGGGCAGCAACTGCTCTGGCTCTGGAGGAACTTTATATGAGCATAACGAACGGCGCAGCTGAAAAGACTGTCAGAGCTTTTTTAGACGCCTATTTGAAAAAAAGGGACATAAATACTGTCCTCTCTCTTCTGACAGATGAAATCCAATGGATCGGCATCGGAACCGATGGCAGCCTGTGTGGTATCCAGAAGGTGGAGGCTGCCCTGAAAGAAGAATACTCCCAGGATCCGGAGCCCTATCTGCCGGAATTAACTAACTCCTGTGAGACGTCGGTATCCCAGGATGACGCTGTTTTTATGGCTGATTTAACAATAATGAGACCCGTCTCTTCCGGCCCGCTCTTCACTTTAAAGGCCAGGATAAGCGCTGCCTGCATCCATACTCCGGACGGCTGGAAAATTGCCGCTGTGCATATGTCCGCCCCCAGTGTTTTACAGGGTGTCTCCGGCTCCGTCAGTCAGGACACGGGTGAAGATCTGCTGAACCACAGCGTTTTTCTCAATATTGATCAGAATAAGCAGGCAATACTGCAAAATCACCGGCTGGCGGCACAACTGGAAGCCCGCAACCAGATTTTGAATATTGCCTTAGAACATACATCCATCTGTGAATTTTATTATTATCCGTTGATCCGGACCTGTGTCATTCCCCGCCGTACCTGTGAATACTATCACTGCAGCGAACGGTATGAACAGATGCCGGACAGCTTCCTGGATTCCTTTGTCGTCCCCTCCTGCCACGCCGCCTGCCGGGAAATGTATGAAGCCATCCATAACGGATTGGGAACTGCCAATGCAGAGTTCCAGACACTCTCCGGCTCCTGGTGCCGGGAATTTATGTCAACCGTAACCTGGACGGAAGACGGGCGGCCCGACTTTGTTGTGGGTATCATTGAAGACATTACCAATCAGAAGGGAATGGCCAGCGCGCTGGAAAACGCGAAATCCCGTGACAGCCTGACCGGCTTATGGAATAAGGAGACCGGCACAAGGCTGGCCCAGAAATGTATGCAGGAAAAACCGGAAGGGGAAAACTGTGTTCTGATGCTACTGGATATGGACAATTTCGGCCAGCTTAATGAGAAAGAGGGAACCTCCTTTGCCAATGCCGTTCTTCTGGAAGTGGCCGATATATTGCGCGGCTCCACCTCTGAACAGGATCTCCAGATCCGTCTGGGCGGCGATGAGTTTATGCTGTTTATCAGGAATTGTGATAAAAAACAGGCTGCCGTGCTCGGCCCCCGTATCGCCGACCAGGTTCAAAATCTCATGATTCTACCGGGCAGAGAGAGCCGGATCAGCGTCAGTATCGGTATGTGTTCCACCGAAGTCGTCAATAAC
Organism: [Clostridium] symbiosum ATCC 14940; assembly: GCF_000466485.1. Lineage (GTDB taxonomy): Bacteria > Bacillota > Clostridia > Lachnospirales > Lachnospiraceae > Otoolea > Otoolea symbiosa. Next base: position 46,327 of record NZ_KE992800.1, read on the forward strand.
TACAGCGGCCTCTACCGATGCGCAGAAAGTACGCTGAATTATGTCAAAGAGCGCTGCCGTGGACACGCCGCCTGCTATCTCGACACCTCCAATGAGCTTGGAGTTATGCTGACCAATCTCTATACGGAAAAATACATTGTCAATACTATTGAACAGGAAGATGCGCAGCGCGGAGAAAATCTGATATCCTTCGCTCTGGATCTGCTGGGGAAATCGAAAAATCTGGAGGATGCCGTCTCCCTGTTGTTCGCAAGAATTGGAAAGATTTATCATATGGACCGTGTATCCCTGCTTGAAATTGATCCTTCTTTCCTCTCCTGCCGTTTTACATACCAGTGGTCAAATGATATGTCTTATATTCATATAAATAAGCCTTATTATATTACCCGAGAAAAATACGAGGCTGCCGCCATGCGGTATGCATCCGACGGGCTGTGCGATGTCTGTCCGAACAAAGAGATTTCCCCATTCCCCTCCTGCCTCCATTTTGCAATATGGAATAACGGCGTCTATATCGGCGCCATCGGATTCGAAGTCTGCCAGGAAAATTATATCTGGACAAAAGAACAGCGCCGTGTGCTGGCGGAGATTGGTAAAATTGTTCCCTCCTTTGTCATGAAAGCCCGTGCCGATGCCGTCAGCCAGGCAAAAACAGATTTCCTTTCCCGTATGAGCCACGAAATACGGACCCCGATGAATGCAATCGTCGGTATGACCGCTATCGCACGTTCTGCCGCCGGAAATAAGGAGCAGGTATTGGAATGTCTGGAAAAACTTGATAACTCCAGCAAGTACTTACTTCACCTTGTCAATGATATCCTGGATATGTCCCGGATTGAGAGCGGGAAAATGGAACTGAACCCAACACCGATGCTTCTTTCATCCTTTCTGTCCTCCATAGACGAGATGGTGCGGATGCAGGCCGAAGCAAAGGGACTTTCCTTTACCATACAAAATGACTGCCGTACCGAACGGCATTTAACAGCCGATCAGCTAAGGCTTGAACAGGTTCTGCTGAATCTCATCGGAAATGCCATTAAATTTACAGATGTGGGAGGTTCCATTACTCTTCATATTCATCCTGTTAAAGAAGAAGATACCGGGCTGGCCCTGCGCTTTTCACTGGCGGATACTGGCATCGGCATTTCCCCGGAAGTCCTGCCGTCTATCTTTAACGCGTTTGAACAGGGAGCAAAAAATATCTCTTCACAATATGGCGGTACCGGCCTTGGGCTTGCCATCTCCAGCCGGCTGGTACAGATGATGGGAGGCGTTCTGGATGTAAAAAGTGAACCCGGCCGCGGCTCCGAATTCTTTTTTACCGTCTCTCTCCCATACAGCGAGGTTCCGGCACCCCAGCACGAAATATTAAATGAGTCCCCCTCCTATAGTTTTAACGGCAAACGGCTTTTAGTTGTGGAGGATAATGAAATTAACCGTGAAATAGCCCAGACCCTTCTTGAAATGAATGACTTTTTCGTAGAGACAGCAGGAAATGGGCAGATTGCCCTTCAGATGTTCTGTAAAAAAGAACCTTTTTACTATGATGCCATTTTAATGGATATCCATATGCCGGTTCTGGATGGAATTGAGACGACAAAGAGACTTCGCACCATGGGCAGGGCCGATTCCCGAACCATCCCGATTATTGCAATGACGGCCAATGCCTTTAGTGAGGACAGCCGCAAGTCACTGCAAATCGGTATGAACGGGCATTTATCAAAACCCATCCAGATTCAGGAGCTTCTGAAAATGCTGAACCATTGTTTTAACACAGAGACAGCTCTCCCATAATCAATAGCCAAGCTTACCCCGGCGGATTTACATTGCGCTTTGCCACTGCCGGTACCATATCCGATTTGAATAACCGGCTGCTCGATGCCCAGACCGATTACGCCGTGGCTTCCGTCGATGATTTTTTCAGGGGGAAAATAGCCGTGGCAGGAACGTTTGAAGAGAATTCCACGCTGCAGAACTACTTCGAGGCCGTCTCTTCTCCTCAGGACATCCGCACCTATGATAATATGGATGCCGTGTTAAAAGAATTGTCCGACGCGTTAGGTCTTATGCAGAATGAGAAAGTGCTGCAGGTTTGGGCGGCTGATTCCGATACTGACACCTATCTGCTTTCCGGCGGCAGTACCGTTGCGGCAAATCTTGACGGTAATGAATGGTACCACCGGCTGCTTACCACGAAGGACATCGTGATTTCCGATCCCTTTCTGGAACCGCCACCGGAGAGATCATTGTCTCGATCGTAAACCCGGTTTTTTCTGAATCAGGCAGCGAGATTGCCGGTCTGACCGGTTTAGATGTCTATTTAAGCAGTCTGGGCCAGGTAATCTCATCGATCAAAGTCGGGGAACACGGTTATCTTGAACTTATCTCCAATAATTCGGATTACATATACAGCGACGATCCGAGCGCATCGGGCAGGAATGTTTCCGAACTCGATATCCCCCAGGAGTATAAAGATAAGGTTCACAGCAATTATAATGGCGTTCTCAACTTCAGTTATAGCGGCATCCGGTATACCTCCATGTTCAGAAACAGCGCAATGACCGGCTGGCTGGCTGTCGCCACGCTGCCGATTTCGGAAGTAAATGCGACACACAACCGGCTGCTCACCATACTGGGTGTGCTGTCCCTCATAATTCTGGCCGGACTTACAACTGTTATCGTGTTTATTGTACACCGTACCATGAAACCTCTTGCCGGTATCAGCAGAATCATGGAAGAGTTCTCACAGGGTAATCTGGGCGTCGACATTCCTCTCGGCCGGACAGATGATGAAATCGGCAGAATGGCCGGCAGCATCCGTTCGTCTGTTGCCGCTCTCAAGGATATGATTCATAATGTCACACGCGTTCTGGAAGAAATTTCCCGGGGCAATCTGAAACTTTCCGTAGACGGTAATTATTTAGGAGATTTTTCTTTTATACGTGATGCCCTGGAGCAGATTATAAAATCCCTGAATTATACGCTTTCCCAAATCAGCTCATCCGCCCAGCAGGTAGCCTATGGCTCCGAACAGGGAGCCTGCGGCGCGCAGTCGATGGCTCAGGGCGCTACGGAACAGGCGGCGGCAGAGGAACTGGCGGCGGTCATAGAGGACATCTCCCAGCAGATTATATCCAATGTCAGCAGCACTTCAAAAGCCAATATGAGCGTAACTACGGTGGTAAATGAAGCCTAGGTGAGCAACCGCCGCATGCAGGAGATGCTGTCGGCTATGCAGGACATCCGACAGAGCTCCAACGAGATAAGTAAAATTATCAGCACAATTGAAGATATTTCCTTCCAGACAAATATATTGTCCCTCAATGCAGCCGTCGAGGCTGCCCGAGCCGGTGAAAACGGCAGAGGTTTCGCCGTCATTGCCGCAGAAATCAGGAATCTGGCCGCAAAAAAGCGCCGAAGCGTCCCATAACACGACGTCCCTCATCGCCGCTTCGTTAAAAGCAGTGGAACACGGAACGCGTATTTCTGGTGAAACGGCTGTCTCTCTCAAGAATGTCCTGGACGGTATTAAAGAGGTGGAGATGATTATTGAGCAGATATCTTCAGCTTCCGACGATCAGGCCCGCTCCGTGGAACAGGTACATCAGAGTATCACGCAGATTTCCGATGTTGTCCAGCTCAACTCAGCTACCGCCGAAGAGAGCGCGGCGGCCAGCGAAGAACTGTCCGCACAGGCGCTGCTGTTGAAGGAATTGATTGGCTCGTTCCGGCTCAGGAACGAACCCTGATAGAATAGTAAATAATCTTTTTTACTCTGCAGCCATTGATTGCTTATTCATCAGTCAGATGGCTATTACATATTTCACCGCCTGCGGCGGGTCGCTGTGGCGACATTATTCCATACCGCCGCAGGCATTAGCTCACTTAGCAAGTGTAACGAGCTTAGTGAACAAGCCCTCTTTAGAGTTGTGGTCCTCCGAGGAGCGGTTTTAATTTAACAGGAGAACTTTCCTGTTAAATTAAAAAAACGAAAACCTCTCACATCAAGGTTTTCGGCATTGTATTCAGTGTTCCTGAGCGGATTCGAACCGCTGGCCTTCCGCTTAGGAGGCGGACGCTCTATCCTGCTGAGCTACAGAAACACATATTAGGATTGATGAATAAATTCATACAGAATTTCTCCTGTCTACTGCCCTATTCATCACAGGCACGATGTCAATTATAATTCATATTCCCTGATTAAGTCAAGTCCCTTTGTAAAAAATACGCCTGTTTCTATCACAAAATTCCGTTGTTTTTAAAATTTGCTGTTCCCTGCATCCAGATCCGCCCTTTAAACCTGCGGCCGGGACTTGGTTCACCCAGCAAATCCATCTTATTGATGGCGACCCGGAAGAATAAATCATTACATTCCAGATTCATATCATAGATTTCTTCACCGGTTATCCTGTTTTTCTTCAAATCGATATCGCGGATCTCGCCCACCACTGAATACTGGTCACATTCAATACCGCTTGGCATGAAACAGGTATCTACAATCGAATAAATATCCTCTTTCTCCACACGTCTTGAGGCCTGGGAATAAAGATCAATATCCTCTATTGTTAATGATTCCATCGCGTCCTCGTCACCATTCTTCGCCGCTTCCAATAGACTGTCCCTGTTCCGTGAAGCTACCTTGGCTTTTTCTATCTGCATGGCTGTTTTTTTAATTGGAAGAAGAATCTTTCCATGGACCGACAGCGCTGACAGGCTGGCCGATTCCACCTTGACCGGTGAATTGGTTTTCTGGGTCCTCTCCCTGTATTCCATTGGGTTAAGAAGGTAAAATATTAATGAAATTCCCACTTTATATTCATCCAGCAGACCTGCATATGTTTCTTTTTCTGCATGGCGCTGTATGGAACATTCCGCCTTCGATGTGACAGTATCGTTGGAAATATAGGGAAAATAGTATTCCACATCCAGTTCATCTTTTTCATTCAATTCACCGTACATGGCGATTCCCAAACCCGGGGCAATTTCTGTCTTCATCTCACACAAATTGGTATCTCTGTCTATTTGTATACACTTGGAACTCACCGCTTCCTTAGAGAGGCAGCGAAGGAGCGCCCTTATGTCGTTCTTCTTCTGATACATGCTGAATCCCGCAGCGCGTAAAAACTTATGCATTCTTTCACCTTCTATCCTTTTAAATTTATTGTTGCTCTTTTTTGTATCTATTACTTTTACTACAAAACACGGTAATTTGCAATACTTTTGACCGATTCTTCTCAGCAACAGCTATTTTCACTGCAACAGACCGGAGGCTTGCAATGGGTTTAGTGATAACCCAGAGCCCGTTCGAGGGCCTCCTTTTCCTCACTTCCCAGAAGCACTTCCGTTTTCCCCTCCACAACATCTTTCATATAGAGGTAACAGCCTTCCCTGCTGTGTACGGAGTTCAAAACAAATCCTGTATTATTATCGTCCAAAAGAGCGATTACAAAACTCAGGTTTCCGCCCATTCCTTTAAAAGCATTATACTTTACAATTCCTGTTTTCTGGTATCCGGCTTTGACCTGCTCCTCCATGGACTCGATCAAATCTTTATTTGCTCTGTCCTCAGACCGGAGAAACGCAGCTTCATCCATTAGATCCAAAATCGTATCCTCCAGAGTTTCCGCATCCTTTCCCCTCATAAACATATCATATCTGCGGTACAGCTTCTTATACTGTGAAAGGCAGATAATGGTGACAATCAATGATATTAAAGTTAGTACGCTTAACCCGATAATCAAAAATCCAGGATCAAATCCTATGTTATTCAATATACTATTTTCCATCTTATGTCCTCATTTCAGTTCTTTAATTTCTATGACATTGAAAAGTGTGCAATAAAATTCATAAAAATTAATATTTAACCATTAATGGACTGGAGAAGCTCTGCTATTCTTTCCAGTTCCGCAGATGAATAATATTCAATTTCGATACGCCCTTTATTTTTATCCTTCTTATTAATAATAACTTTTGTACCCATCACAGCTTTTAATTTGTCTTCCAGATCCTGATAAAAGATATTGAAATCCTTTTCTTCCGGTTTAACTTCTTTAATCTTCGCAGGTTTTGTTAATAATTTAACTAATCGTTCCACTTCTCGGACACTTAATTTATTATTAATAATCTTATTGGCAATTTGATACTGCTGTTCCCCATCTTCCAGGACAAGAAGCGCTCTTGCATGGCCGCCTGTAATCCTGTTTTGTATTAACAGTTCCTGTACTCTCTCATCCAGCTTTAAAAGACGCATGCTGTTTGTTATTGTCGCTCTGTTCTTAGCAACACGCTCGGCTACATCTTCCTGTTTTAAACCGAATTCCCGGATCAGCATCTGGTATGCCTTAGCTTCCTCTATGGGATTCAAATCTTCACGCTGGACATTCTCGATCAGTGCAATCTCCATTGTCTGCTGTCTTGTATATTCTCTTATTATAACAGGAACTTCCTTCAGACCGGCCAGCTTTGCAGCCCGCCAGCGGCGTTCTCCTGCAATGATCTCATAATTATCCCCCATGGGCTGTTTTTGGACCAGAAGAGGCTGCAATACACCATATGCTTTTATGGAATTTGCCAGTTCATTCAGTTGTTCTTCATCGAACATCTTTCTGGGCTGGCTGCTGTTTGGTTCGATTTTCGTGATGTTCAGGAATTTTTCCTTTTCAACTTCTACGATTTTTACTTTTTGTACCGGCTTTGTTGTCTTTTTTGCAGCCGGTTCCGTTTTTTTCTGAGGTTTTTTGGCAACAGGAAGTACCATATCCATTTTCTCCAGGTTAGCTTTCTTATCTGCATGATCTGCCGGCTCTTCCGGGGTTCCTGTTCTTATCTCCTCATTAACAGCTTCCGGAGCCCTTGGTTTTGTCTGGGAAATATCATAATCGTCACCGAAAAAAGCTCCTAATCCTTTTCCAAGTCCTGTCCTCTTCGACATTGTTTCCTCCCTTTGTGCTGTGTTGTTTATTCATCCATTCATTTTTTATTACTATATGCTCTATTTTATGAAGAAGTAACAAATGTAATTTTATACATTCTCAGCTATATCTGTTATAGTTCCTCTCCTCTGCTGATTACTTCAGCGGCTAGGAGCCTGTAGCTTTCTGCCCCTGTCGATTTACTGTCATAAATATTAATCGGCATTCCGTGACTTGGAGCCTCCGCCAAACGTACGTTTCGTGGTATAATTGTTTTATATATTTTTTCATTCAGGTTATTCTTAACATTCTCAACAACTTCCAGAGACAAATTTGTTCTGGCATCATACATTGTAAATACTACTCCTTCCATCTCCAAAGAAGGATTCATCTTTCTTTTTACAATATTAATTGTGCGCAGAACCTGGCTTAATCCTTCCAGGGCATAGTATTCACACTGTATTGGAACCAATACGGTATCTGCAGCCACTAATGCGTTCAATGTTAAAAGACTCAGAGATGGCGGACAGTCAATTATAATAAAATCATAGTCGTTTTTCACTTGATCCAGGTGGCTTTTTAAAACAAACTCTTTATTTTCCACATCCAGAAGTTCAATCTCCGCACCGGAAAGATTGGAATCTGAAGGAAGTACATCCAGATCTTCCTGGACCTCACGCTGCAGACAATCTTCAAAAGAACAATCCCCCAGCATCATTTCATATACGGTATCTTCAATCTGGCCTTTTTCCAGTCCCAGACCGCTGGTAGCATTCCCCTGCGGATCAAAATCAATTGTCAAAACTCTCTGACCTGCTTCAGCAAGACAGGAGGACAAATTAATCGCAGTCGTAGTCTTTCCGACCCCGCCTTTTTGGTTTGCAATCGCTATTGTACGTCCCATGATGTTTCCTTTCTAAAACGTTTTTCTCCTACACGTCATTTTATAGTATAGCACATCTGCTTTCTATTTCCTACTTTTTGCTGTAAAAAAGTCTATTTTCTTTACTAAAATGTTTCACGTGAAACATTTTAATTTTTGGTAAAACTGCTGATATTTTCGATTGGCACACTAAACCGGTGCCTTTTCATGCAATTTTATGTTTCCATATTTCTCTATAAAATAATTTACACTATTTGCTCCATCATGCTATAAGAGACTGTAAGGTGCGTATAATATTATGTAACAGCCTTTTCTTTGCTGACTTGAAAAAGTAAATTCCAGTGCAAGAC
>NZ_KE992801.1 GCF_000466485.1 [Clostridium] symbiosum ATCC 14940
TAAAAGCTTTTTCGATTTTTGAAAGCAGCTCCGGCGTTATGTCTTCCACTACTTCACCTCCCCTAAGTATTCAATCCCTGTCAGGCCCCGAAGGTTTTCAGGACCGAAATAACCCGGGACAGCCTGGTTGATTTTAGTCACACCATCACCAATGCTGGTTAGCATCGCTGCATCTGGTTCAAATACCGGTTCCCAGGCAGCGCGGGTAAGATATAACTGTTTCCGCTGGTATGGATAATCATCCCGGATGCATGCAGCTAAATATCCGACATTTAAAAATCCGCTTCCGAAGGTCCGCTGTGCTTTCCTGGCTGCCAATCTTAGATTCTCATGGCTGGCCTTTATGGCTTCTGCACTGCTGGGGTTATCTGTTACAAAGCCCAAATCGTCTAACGTCAAACCGGTTTCCCCTGAAAACAGCGAAGCAAACATCCGGAGCTGTTCTGTATGCGGCGACATGCTCTGCTGGGTAAACTGCCCCAATTTTGGGCTGTCCCCGTCTGCGTCTTTATCAAACTGAAGCATGGATGACATTGTTGCCCGCCATTTTTCCATCCGCTCCGCCTCGCTTGACAATCCCACCACGTATTTTTGTGGGAAGGAGTAAAATTCTGCCGCAATCTCCGATCGCTTAATCGTTCGAAGCGCGCTCCCCATAATTTCCATACAGGCCCGGCTTATCCGTGAATGTCCGAACGGCCTGACCGCATCCGGCCGGTAAATAATTGGGACCAGTAACGGATACGGCGCACTATTCGGTATACTTTCAACCTCTTTCCCCCCTGCCCGGTAATAAACTGTTCTTCCCGGTACGAAATATGCTTCCAATGTTGGCTTTTTGTCTTTATCTACTTCCAGCACTGCATACCCTTCTGTTAATAGCCCGGTAATCGGATCTATAATACCCGTTGCGCTTCCACCGTCGATGACCTGTAACCGGGGGAATCCGTCCTCGTCTGCACTGATGTAGATAAAACAGCAGGATGACACCAATGCAGATAGTACCGCACTATCAAACAGTGTGTCCGGATTATTCATCTGAAATATTTCGTTTAGGTCAAAATTGTCGTCCATAAATTCACGAAATATAAGCCTATCTGATAGGGAATCTACCGCTTTCCCGCACCAGCCGAGAACGGATTTCCAGTTCTTCAAGTTTGGCGGAGTCGATATTCCCATATCAACAAAGCTATTTTTCATTTCATAATATTTGTACCGGAGCTGAACCCTTGATTTTTTCATGGTCAATTTTCTCCGCAAATATTCAATTCCGTTCAGTTCTGTCATGTCGTTCTCCTTTTGGCGTGTGT
>NZ_KE992802.1:0-22100 GCF_000466485.1 [Clostridium] symbiosum ATCC 14940
TGTTTCCGGCAGGCCGATATCAAATCTTCCACAAGGGCGCATTAAAGGCATATCGTATTTTACGCACACGGAAGCACTGAGTGGCCTCGACAAGGTCCGCCCCCGCACTTAACGCGTGAGACAATCAGCGCCGCAGTCAGCGGCGGCGTCCTCACCTGCTTAATTAAATCTCCTTATTGACAGATCGCGCCCCCCAGTTATATAATTTAACAAAAGAAGCAAATATCCCCCGCCTCAACAGGCAGAGGGAAGAATTGCCAGTAACAAACTACATATTTTCACCATACAACAGGGTATGGCGTGACAGCAATAAGGCTCAGAGTGAGGAATGGATAATTCCGCACTCTGGGTCTTTTTTGCTTTTTTACGGGAAAGTGCTCCCGCCGAAGCGATCCGCTGCAGGCGGAGAATCTCGCTCGCGGGATTCTTTCTTCTGGAAGGAAAGGAGAGTGGGGATGGAACATACCCAGATGCTCAGTGTGGGGATTGATATCGGGACATCAACTTCACAGGTGATTTTCAGCCGGCTGACGGTTGAAAATACAGCCGGCTATTTTTCGGTTCCCGCTGTCTCGATTATCGGAAAGGAAGTGGTTTATCAAAGTCCGGTCCACCGCACGCCGCTGATTGACGAGTCACTCATCGACGGGGAGGCTCTCCGCAAAATGATAGAAACGGAGTATGCATCAGCCAAAATTACGGCAAATCAGGTTGAGACAGGGGCCGTCATTATAACGGGAGAATCAGCGCGCAAGGAAAATGCGCGCATGGTGCTGGAACTGTTGAGCGGTTTTGCCGGTGATTTTGTCGTATCGACGGCCGGGCCGGATCTGGAATCCGTGATTGCCGGGCAGGGAAGCGGAGCCTGGGAGTTTTCGGAGGAAAATGGGACTGTAGTCGTGAACCTGGATATCGGTGGAGGGACGACGAATGTTGTCTTGTTTGACGGCGGCGAAGTGCGGGCCAGGGGCTGTCTGGACATTGGAGGCCGTCAGGTTACTCTGGACAGCCGGGGGAGAATTGCCTATATCAGCCCCAGCGCCGGACGGATTGCGCAGGCTTGTCATCTGAATCTTGTAAAAGGGGAACCGGCATCTGTAGAGACATTGAATAGGCTGTGTGACAAAATGAGCGAGGTGCTGGAGCAGATGCTGGGAGTGGCGGAACCGACGCCGCTTCTGGAGGAAGTCAGGACGCAGGGGTCTGCATTGTTCAAACTTCCGGCGGACCGCCCTGTCCGGTTCGTCTGTTTTTCGGGAGGTGTGGCAGACTGTATCTACCAGCCGGGGCGGGAGCCGTTTGCTTACGGCGATATCGGTGTGCTTCTCGGAAACGCGGTGCGGCGCGGCCGCCTGTTTCAGGCATTCCGGGTGCTGGATGCGTCGGAGACAATCCGGGCTACGGTGATTGGTGCGGGAAATTACACAACTACAATTTCCGGCAGTACGATTTCTTATACGGAGGGGCTGTTTCCGATGAAAAACGTGCCGGTCCTGAAGCTTACGCTGAGTGAGGAGGAGAGATGCTGGGGCGGTGACAGCAAATTCCTGTATGAAAAAATAAAATGGTTCCTGGCTCAGAATGATGCGGCCTGCATGGTGCTGGCAATGGAAGGGAGAAGGGATCCGGATTATCAGGAACTGAAAAAACTGGCGGCCGTGACGGCGGATGCTCTTGACCGCGCGCTTTTGCCGGAGGTCCCACTGCTTTTGATGGTGCGCTCCGATATTGCAAAAGCGCTGGGGCAGATAATACGGCAGAAGCTGTCGGGGAAACGGCCGCTGGTGGCGGTGGATGCGGTGAAAGCCGAGTTTAATAATTTTGTGGATTTTGGCCGCCCTATCATGAACGGGCTTGTCATTCCGGTGATTGTTAAGACGCTGATTTTCGGTTGAGAGAAAACATAACAGTTCATGCTGTCTGAACTGTTACGAGAGAACGGTAAGCCAACTTGGAGGTAAACATGAAATATAAGACAATACTATCGGGACAGACTTTCGTGTTTGATTCGGTAAAGGAAGTCCTGGCAAAAGCGGGGGAACACAAGTCGGGCGATGTCCTGGCCGGTGTGGCGGCTCAGTCTGATATAGAACGGATAGCCGCAAAGGAGGTTCTTGCGGCTATGACGCTGAAGGAATTGTACGAGAATCCTGCGGCGCCCTATGAGGAGGATGAAGTTACCAGAATTAATATTGACGGGCTCAACCAGAGGATTTACGAAAGGATCCAAAACTGGACGGTCAGTGACCTGCGGGAGTGGCTGCTGTCCTATGAGGCGGATGAAAGCGCGATCCGCCGCATGTCGAGAGGACTTACGGCTGAGATGATTGCGGCTGTCTGCAAGCTGATGACAAATCTGGATTTGATTTATGGCGCGCAGAAAATACGCGTCACGGCCTGCTGCAACACAACGGTCGGCGAGCGGGGAATCATGGGCACGCGGCTCCAGCCCAACCACACGACGGATAATGTGGAAGGAATCACGGCATCCCTGTTTGAGGGGCTGTCATACGGCTGCGGCGATGTGCTGATAGGCCTGAATCCGGTAAATGACACGGTATCCAGTCTGGCTGAGGTTCTGAAACGGTTTGATGAGGTGAAGAATTCACTTGAAATCCCCACCCAAATCTGTGTGCTGGGCCATATCACGACCCAGATAGAGGCCCTCAGGCAGGGAGCGCCCTGTGATATGATTTTCCAGTCTATAGCCGGAAGTGAAAAGGGGAACCGCGCGTTCGGATTCTCCTCGGAGACGGTGGAGGAGGCTCTGGCGCTTCTGCGCACCCATGGCACGGCGGCCGGGCCAAATGTAATGTATTTTGAGACGGGCCAGGGGAGTGAGCTTTCCTCCAATGCGCACTGGAATGCGGATCAGGTGACAATGGAGGCCCGGTGCTATGCATTTGCAAGGCGCTACCATCCATTTATGGTCAATACGGTTGTGGGCTTCATCGGTCCGGAATATTTGTATGATTCCAAACAGGTGATCCGCGCCGGCCTGGAAGATCATTTTATGGGGAAACTGTCGGGACTGCCGATGGGCTGCGACTGCTGCTATACGAATCATATGATGGCGGATCAGAACGATATCGAAAATCTGGCGCTTCTTCTGGGAGCTGCCGGAGTCAATTATATACTCGGCGTGCCTACAAGCGACGATGTGATGCTGAATTATCAGACGAACGCGTACCATGATATCGGTACAATCCGGGAAATTCTCGGTCTGCGTCCCATACCGGCATTTGAACGCTGGCTGGAGCGAATGGGGATTATGGAAAATGGAAGACTGACGGGAAAAGCCGGAGACCCAACTGTATTTATGAGGAAAGGACGGTGAGCATATGCTTGGACAGACGGAAATAGAGCGGATTGCAGATGAAATCCTTTCCGAACTGCAGGCCGGAGACAGGACGGAAGCAGGAAGCCGTGCCGGAGCGCAGGAAGCCGGACAAGCGGCCTGTGTTTATGGGACAGGAGGCCGGCCAACAACGGATTTTATGATATCCTCCCATGCATCAGGTGCGGATATCAGGCGTTCCATTCACCGGAGTTCACAGGGAGCCGTGCCGGAGGAAGTAAGAACCGATATGGCTCCGGCCGGAGGCGGTAAAGGAGAGGATCCGGGAACACAGCCCTCTGCTTTTGAGGATAGGGAAAGGAATAAAAAGATTCCGCTTCTCGTACATCCCGAGGATATGGATGCACTGAGGCGGATGATGACGAAGACAACAGCCCGTATCGGAGTGGGCCGTTCCGGACCCAGGTTAAAGACTATGACACTTCTGACTCTCCGCGCTGACCACGCGGCGGCCAGGGATGCCGTACTCATGGATGTCGGTGAGGAATTAACCGGTCAGCTGGGGCTGCTTGCCGTCACCACACGCTGTGCCGATAAAAATATTTTTCTGACCAGACCGGATCTCGGGAGGGAGTTTGACGAAGAGACAGAGGCACTGATTAAAGAAAAATGCATCCAAAACCCGGATATACAGATTATTATCAGCGACGGACTTTCTTCCTCCGCGATTGAGGCCAATGCGGCGCGTATCCTTCCCGTGGTGGCGGAAGGATTGAAGGAAAAGGGACTGACTACTGGTACTCCGATATTTGTCAAATATGGACGCGTGGGGGCGCAGGACCGCATTTCGGAGCTGGTGGGGGCAAAGGTGGTCTGTTCGTTTATCGGCGAACGTCCCGGTCTGGCTACGGCGGAAAGCATGAGCGCCTATATAGCCTACCATGCAAAGGTGGGAATGCCGGAGGCGAGAAGGACGGTTGTTTCCAACATACATAAGGACGGTGTCCCGGCAGTGGAAGCAGGAGCCTATATTGTAGAGCTGCTGGCGCTGATTTTGGAAAAACAGGCCAGCGGGGTGGAACTTAAAAAGTAGGCGCCGGTTTGGAGTATGGCCGGAACAGCCGCTGTAAATCGTAACGGAGGTGAAACATGGTTTCAAGACAAGTCGGCACGCGGGTGCTTGGCGTCCGCATTCTGCCGAACGCCGATCCGGCGCTGCGGGAACACCTGGATGTGCGGCCCGGCGACCGGAGCCTGGGGATTTTTACGACAGACTGTGATGATGTGTCATATGCGGCGTTGGATGAGGCGACTAAAAAGGCGGATGTGTCCGTGGCTTACGCAAAAAGTATGTATGCAGGAGCTGCCAATGCCAGCACCGCTCTGGCCGGTGAGTTTATCGGGATTTTATCCGGACCGGATCCGGAGGAGGTGCGCAGCGGTTTGGATGCGGCGTTTGCTTACATAGAAAATGAGGCGCATTTTTATACGGCCAATGAGGACGGCTCCGTGGTATACTTCGCCCACTGCATTTCACGGACCGGTTCGTACCTGTCCGCCCAGGCCGGTGTAAAAGAAGGAACTGCCATGGCCTATCTGATAGCGCCCCCGCTGGAGGCTGCGGTAGGTCTGGACGCGGCGCTGAAGGCGGCCGACGTGAAGCTTAAGACTTATTACGGCCCCCCGACCGAGACAAACTTTGCAGGGGGACTGCTCTGCGGAAGCCAGGCCGCCTGCCGGGCCGCCTGCGAGGCATTTGCGGAGTCGGTGCGCCGGGTGGCGGGGACGCCTCTTGTATATTAACAGAAAGGACGTGATCAAATTGACATTGGATCGTGATTTGCAATCGATACAGGAAGTGCGGGAGCTGGTTGCCCGCGCGAAGGAGGCGGAGAAGATGCTTTCAACGTTTCCGCAGGAAAAATTGGATGATATTTGTTCATCCGTAGCGGACGCATGTATGGAGCATGCAGAGAGGCTTGCCAAAATGGCAGTACAGGAAACCGGATTTGGCAGGTGGGAGGATAAGGTTCTGAAAAACACTCTGGGCAGCAGGATAACCTGGGAGTCTGTCAGGGATTTAAAGACAGTTGGGCTTTTGAGGGAGGATAAGGAGAGGGGAATCTGTGAAATCGGCGTCCCGATGGGAGTTGTTGCCGCCCTGATTCCGTCCACCAATCCAACCTCAACGGCAATGTATAAGAGTATTATCTCCATTAAAGCGGGAAATGCCATCATCATCAGCCCTCATCCTGGGGCGAAGAACTGTATTACGGAGACGTATAAAGTAATCCGGGAAGCTGCGGAGCTCGCCGGAGCGCCGGAGGGCACGGTGGGCTGTGTCAGCCTGACGACGATGGAAGCGACGGATACGCTTTTAAAGCATCCCGACGTCAGCATCATCCTCGCCACAGGGGGAGAGGCCATGGTTCATGCCGCATATTCCTCCGGCAATCCGGCATTGGGAGTCGGGCCGGGAAACGGGCCTTCCTATATCGAGCATACGGCCGATATAACATCGGCAGTCCGGCGTATTATGGACTCAAAAACATTTGACAACGGCACAATCTGTGCATCAGAACAGTCTATTGTGACGGAACGCTGTATTACGGGACAGGTGGAGGAGGAACTGAAGCGCCAGGGCGCCTGTTTCCTGACACAGGAACAGTCGGAGAAGCTGTCCGGCTTTCTGCTCCGGGCAAATGGAACGATGAATCCGAAGATTGTGGGCAAGACGGCGCAGCAGATTGCCGATATGGCAGGGCTTTCGATCCCGGCCGGGACACGCCTTCTCGTTTCGCGCCAGGACCCGGAAAATGTCAGCAAGAAAAATCCGTATTCCCGTGAAAAGCTCTGTCCGATTCTGGCATACTTTGTGGTGGAGAGCTGGGAGGAGGCGTGTGAGCTGTGTATCCGCATCCTGCAAAATGAAGGGGCCGGCCATACGATGACCCTGCATACGAATAACCGGGAAGTGGTCCGGGAATTTGCCATGAAGAAACCGGTGTCGCGCATTCTCGTCAACACACCGGGTGCATTGGGGGGAGTCGGCGCCACGACAGGACTGGCCCCGGCACTGACGCTGGGCTGCGGAGCAGTCGGAGGCAGTGCTACGTCAGACAATATTACACCGCTTAACCTGATCAATATCCGCCGTGTGGCCTACGGTCTCTGCGAGCTGGCCGATTTAAAAGACAGCGACGGGACGGAGCGCGGCGCTTTTGCAGCATCGGACGCTTTTGCCGCAGGCAGCATGGAGGATTTGAGGGAAGAAGACATTGAGGCAATTACACGCGCCGTCATCGCGCGGCTGCGTGCAAAACGATAAAATAACAAAGAATGATTCGTAACCGTTCAGACAGGTCTGCGCATTTGCTGTGCGGACCGTGCGAAAAGGCAGTGGCAGCAGGCAGTCGGCTCATCGCGCAGCGATTTTAATTAAAGGCGGCGGCCTGTGCGCGGAGCGTGCAGGTTATCGGAAGCCGAATGCGGTAACAGTTCATTCTGTCTGAACTGTTACATGATTAGAAAATTCAAGGAGGATAAGATTATGGCAGCATTACAGGCACTGGGAATGGTAGAGACAAAGGGACTGGTTGGTTCGATTGAAGCGGCTGACGCCATGGTTAAGGCGGCAAATGTAACTTTGATTGGCAAGGTACATGTGGGAGGCGGTCTTGTGACGGTAATGGTCCGCGGCGATGTGGGAGCGGTAAAGGCAGCCACCGATGCGGGAGCAGCGGCGGCAGGCCGTGTGGGCGAGCTTGTATCCGTCCATGTGATTCCTCGTCCCCACGCCGAAGTGGAGATGATTCTGCCGAAGCTGGACGTACAGTAACGGAAGACCCGATGGGCAGCAATTCAAACAGTTCATGTTGTATGAACTGTTGCGACAATTGAGTGAATAGAAAAGGAGAAAATATCATGGCAGCATTACAGGCATTGGGAATGGTGGAAACAAAAGGACTGGTTGCTTCAATTGAAGCAGCCGATGCAATGGTGAAAGCAGCTAACGTGACCCTGATCGGCAAGGTGCATGTGGGAGGCGGTCTTGTGACGGTAATGGTCCGCGGCGATGTCGGAGCCGTAAAGGCGGCCACCGATGCAGGCGCGGCAGCGGCAGGAAATATCGGTGAACTTGTATCCGTCCACGTAATTCCGCGTCCTCACGGCGAAGTGGAACTTATTCTGCCGGTACTCGACGCTGAATAAGCCGGATGAAATATGAGAGTGCTGACAGAAGCTGATTTAAGGACAGGGAAGATTCGGGGAGACGCTAAGGAATATCATGTGCCCGAGGGGACCTTTGTCACGCCGTCGGCAAGAGAATACCTCCGGGATCGGGCGGTAAATCTTAAATTTGATTCCGGAGAAGCGCCGGTTCACGCCGTAATGACCCGTACTCCGATTAAAAAGCAGGGAAGCCATACCTATATTGACGCTGCAACCGGTGAGGGGTATGGGGAAAAGCCGGAGGATATGACCCATCTGCGGGGAAATCTTCTGGTACCCAAAACGCATCCGCGCATCGCACTCAGGGGACATTTGGACGGCCTTCAGGCGCGGGTGCTGCTGATGCAGGCAAAATATAAGGAGGATGAAGCCCTCCGCGCTGCGCTTGACAGTGTCCTGTGTTATCTGAGGGCAATTCTCGGAGCCGAGGTAAAAGAGGAAAGACTCGGAGAAATATTGCTGTTTGGGCTGGGACATGAGGAACTACGACGCATGTCCCACAATGTGAAGGAGTATTTTGGAATAGAACATCCGGTTCCCGATCCCACAATGGGAGAGCAGGCTTTGGAGCTGAACCTGCTGCGGACACAGGTGAGGGAGGCGGAGCTTAGTGCGGCAAACGCGTTTCACGAGGGGGATACGCTGGGGATTATCAGACATTTAAACAGGCTCAGCAGCGGAATTTACATCCTTTTTTGCAAAACACAGCAGAAGCCGTAACAGTTCATGCTGTCTGAGCTGTTATTAAAATCCAGGATAGGAGGGGCAGGGGAGCCGGGAGCGGATGCATAACGGCGCCCCGGTACATTTTATGAACAGACAACAGATACAGGAAATTATCCTCCGTGTTCTTGCTGAATGTGGAGAGCAGGGAAAAGAACAAGAGCTGCCGCTCGATTTTCCGGTGGAGGTCTCAGCCAAACATGTCCATCTGACCAGAGAGGCTGTGGAACAATTATTCGGAACCGGGGCGAAACTGACGCCGAAACGCCCCCTGTCCCAGCCGGGACAGTTTTTAAGCGAAGAGCGGGTCACTTTGGTCACATCAAAAGGAAGAATTGAAAATGTAGCTGTTCTCGGACCTGAGAGGGCGGCAGTTCAGACAGAGTTATCGCTGACAGACTGCCGGACGCTTGGAATCGATGCGCCGCTGCGGATGTCGGGCGATTTAACGGGAGCCGGGGATGTGTATATCATCGGTTCTATGGGAATGATTCATGCGAAAGGCAGCGTAATTATCGCACAGGCTCATATACATATCACCCCGCCTCAGGCGGAGCAGGCAGGGATTACGGATGGTCAGAGAGTTTCCGTGACTGTCGGAGCAGAGCGCAGAACCACGCTGGAAAATGTAATATGCCGCGTCAGCAGTCAGGCCGCCCTTGCCATGCATATCGATTTTGATGAGGCGAATGCATGTATATTACCGAAACATGCCACGGCCAGAATGAAAATCGCTGCCGGACGAACCGGAAATACGGACAGATACAACGGCGGAAATTCAGTTAGAGAGATGGACAAGGAGACGGATACAGAGAAAGAAACCTGCGTGCCGGAATTTGAGGGAAAGCTGATTACGGAGGCGGTGGCCCGCAAGCTTGCATCAGGGAGCAAAAAAAAGTTTGCCCTGGCAAAAGGCGTGATTCTTACGCCTTCGGCTAAGGATGTCCTTCGCCATGCAGGGATAGAAGTATACTGGCAGGAGGGGAGGCGGCCGATATGATGATTTGTCAGGTGGTAGGCCATGTATGGGCCACGAAAAAGGAAGAGGGACTGAACGGCCATAAACTGATGATTGTCCGGGAAGTGACGACAAACAGAAGGAATGGAGCCACCTTTGTGGCAGCCGATTCGGTCGGGGCCGGAATCGGGGAGCAGGTACTGGTGGTGAGCGGCAGCACAGCCAGGCGGGCCATCGGTTCCGATGACTCTCCGATTGACAGCGCGATTGTCGGCATCATTGATTCCCTTGAGATAGCGAAGGATAAGGGGGAATAATATGAAGCTGACAAAACTTATCTATGAGGCCGGAATTATCGGCTGCGGCGGCGCCGGATTTCCGACTCATGCAAAATACAATGGAACAATTGAGACGATTATCATCAACGGAGCGGAGTGTGAGCCGCTTCTCCAAACAGACCGCTATCTTATGAGGAATAAGGCGCGGGAACTGATACAGGCCGCCGATATGCTGCTGCGTGAAACAGGAGCGGGCCGGTGTGTCATAGCGCTCAAGCATTCCTACACAAGGGAGATAAAGGCTCTGGAGGAGGCAATCCATTCTTTTTCCTCATTCGTCAGCCTCCACCGGCTTGAAAGCTTTTTCCCGGCCGGAGATGAGCAGACAATTGTATATGAAGTGACGGGAAATGTGGTTCCTCCCGGCGGCATCCCTCTGAACGTGGGCTGTGTGGTGAGCAATGCGGCCACGCTTTTCTGCATCTATGAGGCGATGGAGGGGCGGCCGTTTACTCAGAAATATCTGACTGTGACGGGAGCAGTAGGAAAGCCGGTCATTGCAAAGGTTCCGATAGGAACCCCGGTCAGTGAATGCCTGAAACTGGCAGGCGGCCCGTTTATCCCGGATTATGTGGTCGTAAACGGAGGGCCCATGATGGGGAAACTCCTTACAAAAGAAGAGGCAGAGAACGCCTGGGTGACAAAAACCATGTCGGGTCTTATTGTGCTCCCTGCGGACAGCAGCATTGCCAGGCGCTCGGAGGTCACGGTCAGGCACATGCTGAACCGGGCGAAATCAGCCTGTATCCAGTGCAGCTTCTGTTCCCAGCTCTGTCCCAGGGCTTTGCTTGGACATCCTCTTAAGCCGCACCGGATCATGCGGAAACTGGCGTCCTGTCATGATATAACCGAGATACTGGATGACAGCGACATACGAAATGCGGCCCTCTGCTGTGAATGCGGAATCTGCGAAATTTTCGCGTGCCCGATGGGATTGCAGCCGAGACGGATTAATGGAATCCTGAAAGGAGAACTGGCCAAAGCAGGACTTCGCTACCAGCGCCCAGAAGGGGAATGGAAGGCGGAGCCCGACAGGAATATGCGTAAAGCGCCCACCGGGCGCGTGGCTTCCAGGGCAGGAGTGGCGGCCTATGAGGCAGTTCAAATTGATGAGCTGGCAGTGCTCCCGTCCGGGGCTGCAGGGACGGTCCGCCTGGCTCTCCGCCAGAGTATCGGCGCACCGTCATACCCGGTAGTAAAGGACGGTGAGAGGGTAGAGGAAGGCCGGCTTATCGCAGTCTGTCCGGATGGCAGTCTGGGCAGCGCGCTGCACGCCTCGGTGAGCGGTGTCGTGAAGGTGGAGGAACAGTACCTGGAAATCAAGGCGTCCGGAAGCTGAATAACCGGAAGCTGAATAACCGGAAGCTGAGTAACCGGAGACTGAGTAACCGGAAGCTGAGTAATAGGTAACAGTTCAGTCATGGTGTATTCCGCAAGGTGTTTTCGCTGCTTTTTTGTGAAAATCCCGGGTTACGCGGCGCGAAACGGCGTTTTTTGCCGTTTCTGTGCAGCATTTGCAGCAGTTTGACCGAAGGCTGAACTGTAACAGAAATAGTAAAGTATAGTGGTAAAGGAGCGCACAGAGAATGGAAGCAATCGGAATCCTTGAAAGCAACAGTATAGCCAAAGGAATTGAAGCGGCGGACGCAGTGCTTAAGGCGGCAGACACGGCGCTTTTATATGCAAAGCCGGTATGTCCGGGGAAATATACTATTTTATTTTACGGGGATGTGGCGGCGGTGAGTGCCTCCCTGGATGCGGGGGCAGCCGTGATCGACGCACATCTCGTTGATTCGGTCGTGATTCCCCGCATACATCCCCAGGTGATCCAGGCAATCAGCCTGTCTACGGCGCCGGACGGCGTAAATGCCGTCGGCGTTATGGAATTCTTCAGCGTTACAGCTGCGGTATATGCGGCGGATGCGGCTGCTAAGGCGGCGGATGTGACGCTTTTGGACGTCCGTCTCGGTGTGGGAATCGGGGGAAAATCATTTGCCGTTCTTACGGGAGAGGTGGCGGCGGTGGAGGAGGCCGTGCGCTGCGGTATGGCGGCAGGAGAAGAAAAAGGACTCGCCGTCACCAGCACTGTTATTCCAAGCCCCCGCAAAGAGATTTTTGATACATTATTGTAAAGGAGATGGCAGTATGACACAAGGAAATCCCTTTGATTCCAAACAGCGGATTATCCAGGAATTTGTTCCCGGCAAACAGGTGACAATGGCCCATCTGATTGCGAACCCCAATGATGATTTATATAAAAAGCTGGGCGTAGTCAGCAAAACCCGCGGAGCGCTGGGGATTTTAACCATTACCCCCAGCGAGGCCGCCATAATCGGAGCCGATGTGGCGACCAAGGCGGCAGAGGTGGAAATCGTATTTGTCGACCGTTTCTCAGGTTCTCTTGTGATCTGCGGGGACGTGGCCGCGGTGGATGCGGCTCTCAAAGATGTACTCCGCGTCCTCGGCGAGACACTGCATTTTACAATGACGGAAATCACGAGGTCTTAGGCGATGAAGAAAATCATGATGATTGGAAAGATTGGCTGCGGAAAGACGACGCTCGGGCAGCGGCTGACCGGGGAGACGGTCAGCTACCGGAAGACGCAGTCTATCCAGGTGATCGGGGACGGAATTGTGGACACGCCCGGAGAATATCTGGAACAAAAGCAGTTTTACAGCGCACTGATAGTCACGGCAGTGGAAGCGGACGTGATACTGCTTCTTCTCTCGGCAACCGATGAACAGAGTACATTTTCACCACGCATGAGTTCTATGTTCGGCGGGAAACCGGTGATTGGAGTGATTACAAAAACGGATCTTTGCCGCGATAAAGAACGGATTGAGATAGGGAAAGAGATTCTGGAAATCGCAGGAGCGCAGGAAATCCTTGAAATCGGGTTCGGGGATGATGCTTGTATTGAGACGCTGAAAAGCAGGATAGAAAAGAGTTCCCCGGCAATCCAGATTCCCTGAATCATGGATTGCCGGGGGGACATATCTTGCTATGTAACAGCTCAGACAGCTTGAACTGTTACCTTGTTATCAGGTTTATGGTAATTTTTTTATCAACCGTTTTAGCATCAATGACACCAGGTGCCGCAGGCGCTGATATTACCGTCACATTCTTCTTCATCCCCGTCTCCGTGGTGATGGCCGCAGGAGGAACAGGATGCACAGCCGGAAGCGCCGAAGTGGAGTCTTCCGCCAAGGAATTCTTCCACACATTTATCGGCCTCGCCTTCTGCCCCTCCCAGGATCTGGATTCCGGCATTCTGAAGCGCTGTCACGGCTCCAACGCCAATACCGCCGCAGATCAGGACGCCTGCGCCTTTCTCCTTCAGGAAATCGGCAAGGGCAGAGTGGCCGCTTCCGCTGGTATCCACGATTTCCGAGGAGATGATTTCGTCATCTATTGTATCATAAATCTTAAATTGTTCTGATTTGCCGAAGTGCTGGAACACCTGGCCGTCTGAGTATGGAACTGCTATTTTCATGGTTGTTTACCTTCCTTTCTTGTTTTTACGTCAGCTCAGTTATCCTGTTGTATGTGTTGAGTCTGTGAACTGAAACGGCGGCCTGTTAACAGGCCTATTTTGATTTTACGTTTTTTATGATGATAATTCAAGACTTTTCTTTGCTCTTTCTGGCTGAGGTGAGGAGGACGCGTCCGGAACGGACCATGTCCGCTGGCCGTACCGGCGGCGTCCTCACCTGCTTAACTAAATCTATCTGCGAACAGAAACCAGCCCTGCAAAAACTGTGCAGGGCTGTAAACATACCTAATTTATTATTTTGCAGTTCACAATATCAATACTGGTTAAACAGGGCGGCAAAGCCGCCGGAGTGCAGGACACAGGCGCCGCCGGTTTTTATTTTTCCCTTTTTCAGAAGATCATACATGCCCCAGACAGTTTTGGAGGTATAAACTCGCTCGAGGAAAATTCCCTCCTGATTTGCAGCAGTCTGAATCATGGCATCGGCTTCTTTCGTAGGAATGCCCCAGCCGCCGCCCCGGTAATCTTCGTGTATTGTCATAGCGCAGTCGAGCGGTAAATCGATGTCTGTTCCAAGGTATTCTTTCATGCCTTCAACAAGCTCTTTTATAATCCGGTGAAGCTCTTCCTTCGGATTTTCAACTGTAATGACATGGACATGAAAGGGGTTCCCTAAAAGCATTGTACCAAGTACAATTCCTGAAGCGAGACCGCCGTTGCCTCCCGGCACAAACAAATCCGTAATGGAATATTCACTTCCAAGCGCCGCCAGCTCCAATGGAAGATGAATATAACCGACACTGCCGTGTATGGTGGTTGCTCCATTTTCTATTATGTATGGCTTTTTACCGTTTTTTGTTAATACATCCGCCAATTCAGAAATATAAATTTCCCGCTGCTTTTCAGATACCTCTCCGATGTAGTGTTCCTCCACACCCGACAGATAGTTAAGCAGGGCATTTCCCGCCGGCTTCTCAGGTCTGTTGCTGTTATGTACCAGAATACATTTTACGCCCAGCTTGCAGCAGGCGGATGCGGCAATCGAACAGAGATTGGAGTTTGCCTGTCCGGATGCGATAATGGTATCGTTTTTACGGGCCAGAGCTTCACCTAACAGGTATTCCAACGGACGGACTTTGTTCCCCCCGGGGCCGACTCCATTTAAATCGTCGCGCTTTATGTAAAGCGGTCCGGCTCCCGCCAGTTTTTCCAGATTATACATTCTTGTCACAGGAGTCACGCCAGGAAAAAGAATTTGCCGCGGAAGTCCGTTTAGGAGCCTGGTGATTGCTTCTGATGTCATATTAGCCTCCTTCTATCTGTAAATAACAGGGTAGTAACCAACAATTATTTATATTTGCGTAATTTCATTGTGAAATGCATCTGTTCATTATATTTAAGAACACCAAATCCAATATAAGCCGTTAAGACTGCAATAACCGGAGAAAGTATGGCCACCAGGTTGAAGGGGAGATATTGGGCCACCGATACGCCGAACAGTCCGCTGTATAGGATGGCAGAGGCATCCCATGGCACGATGGAGCCGAGGACGGTGCCGGTACACTCCAGACTTCGCGAGAGGACTCCCGGATGGACATCCATATCCTCAAATGCATCCCTGAAGGCAATTGCCGGGAGGCTGAGTGTACAGGATTGTCCGGCGCCGCCGAACATCAGCGCGATACCGGTTAAGGTAACGGAGAATACCAGACCGCCTACTGATTTTACTATCTTTCTCAACTGATCCATTAAACGGGATAAAACTCCGGTCCGTTCAAACACGCCTGAGAACATACCGGCTCCAATACAGAGAAAGATTGTTTCCGCCATACTCAGAGCGCCGCCTCTGGAGAGAAGTTTATCAATATCGGCATTGCCGGTCGCGCTTTTAAAACCACCTACAGCGGAGCCGATGACATCGGTGAGGGGAATGTTCTGGAACAGGACGGCCCAGATACAGCCGATGACAAGACCGCCTGCAAAAACGGGAATGGTGGGTTTTTTCATTGCTGAAAGAATTAACACAAACAAAAGGGGGACGAGCATCAGGACACCGATATTACAGGAGGACTTCAGGCTTTCTGAGAGAATCTGTACGGAAGCCAGATTCATTTCTCCGTGACCGTATTTAAATCCTAATATACTGTATACAATTATCGAAATTATAGATACCGGAAGAGTGACATAACAAAGCGATAAAATGTGGTCGAACAGTTTTACTCTCGAAGTGGCGGCTGCCAGCAATGTTGTGTCGGAGAGAGGGGAGAGCTTGTCGCCTACCAGAGCGCCCGAGATGATGGCGCCTGCCGCCATCGGAGCCGGGATACCCAGTCCCTGGGCGATGCCTATCAAGGCGATGCCCATTGTCCCGGCCGTTCCCCAGGAGGTACCGGTCACTAAAGAGGTGATAATACAGATAATAAACGCGATGGGAAGAAACAGTTTGGGATGGATTAAATTGATTCCGTAATATAGCATGGTCTGTACACTTCCGGCGGAAATCCAGACACCGATCAACATTCCGATCAATATCATTACGATAACGGTCTGATTTACACGCCCAATTCCTTTTAATGCGTATTCTTCAATGTCTTCCCATGAATATCCCAGATAGACGCCAAAAATGCTTTCCACGCAGATGGCTGCCGTCAGCGCCAGCATGATTCCCACCCCTTGCGAGAGAAGAAGCAGGATCAGCAGGAGCGGTGCAAAAAAACCGAACAAGGCCATGGGGATTGTGAGTTCTTTGATTTTTCTTTCTTTTTTCATAGATAGGTGCCCTCCCTTATTTATTAAATTAAAATATTGGTTCTGGTTTTATAGGTACAATGAAATAAAATTCAGTTTAATGGGGGAGTGTCAAGATGTATACATGCAGTTTTTGACTTTGCGATTGATTGCTTTCAGTAAGAATTATCAGTATATTATCCGTAATTGGAGGATATCATACTATTAATTTTTTGTCAATAGCTATAATTTTATTTAAATATAAATTTAAAAGACTGATTATTTCTATAGAATATACAGAGATTTACAGTTATAATGGTTAATAGGAGATTTTTACTAAAATAAATTTCATTATAATTTCATATTTCCTGATTTATTCACAGGATAGCAGATGGTATAATTTAACTATGATTCAGGGAGGGAAGGAGATTAGCAGATGGCGGCATATTTAATATTGACAAAGGCGGACAGGCTGATTCTGGATTCATATAAAACGGTGTTAGACGGTTTCAGCGAATATTTTGGGGAAGGTTATGAACTGGTTCTCCACAGTCTGGAGGATTTGGAACATTCTGTTATCAAGATTATTAACGGCCATTATACAAACCGGGAGGAGGGGGCGCCAATCACCGATCTGGCGCTTACGATGCTGGAGCGGATTAGAAAACAGAGTTCCCCCCACTCCCTTGTCTATTTCAACAGAAAGAATGGCAGCACTCTTAAATCAGCTACAATACCAATTATCGGCGAGGGAGGGAGAATTATCGGCCTTTTATGCATTAATCTGCATTTGGACATTCCGTTTTCAACCATGTTATCCTCATTCTTTAATGAACCTCCGGCGACGCCTGCAATTACGGAAAGCTTTAATGAGGACATGGAGGGATTGATTGCCTCCTCTGTCAGAGAAGCTAAAACCAAAGTAATGGCTGATGCGTCTGTAAGCAGCTCCAATAAAAATAAGGAAATTGTGCGCATTCTCCACGACAAAGGGATTTTCCAGGTGAAGGAAGCGGTGGTCCAGGTGGCCCATGCCCTTGATATCTCAAAGAATACGGTATATCTGCATCTGAGAAATCTGGCTAACGGCGGTCAGAATGAACGCAGGGAGTAAAAGCGGGAAGGCCGGGGGCGGGAGGCAGTAAGCGCAGAGAAAAATATCCCGGAAAGCAGGACCGCCTTTTCGGCAGCCATATTTTCCGGGATAATGAAATGATTCAGCGGTGCAGTCAGGGTGTCTGCTCCTTAGAGCGTGTTTTCATCAGTTTGATTTGACTTCTTTCCACAGATTGTTGTAAACTGCGTCAGTTTCATCCCCGAGATAACGGTAGACTTCACAGTTTTCAAGCTGGTCCATGTCGGGGAAGACAGCCTTGTTGTTCTGCATGTCTTCATCCAGAAGCTCTTTTGCCGCTTTATTCGGCGTCGCGTAGGTGATGTACTCAAAGTTCTTCAGGGCGATGTCGGGGCGGCAGAGGAAATTAATCCATTTTTCCGCATTTTCTTTATTCTTTGCATCGGCCGGGATCACCCAGGAATCAATCCAGAGGTTGGTTCCCTCCTCGGGAATGACGTATTCCAGCGAATAGTCGAGATTCTGATTTTCCACTTCCTCCTGGATATAGAGCATCTCTCCGGAGAAAATAACGCCGAGCGCGGCTTCACCGCCTATCATCTTATCACGAACCTGATCAATGACATAGGCCTGAACAAGGGGCTTTTGTGCAATCAAATCGGCTTTTGCCTCCTGAAGCTCGTTGATATTCTCTGTGTTCATCGAGTAACCGCGTGCTTTCAGGGCTACCATAAAGGCATCCCGGACACTGTCCTGCATCAGGATTTCCCCTTTGTATGCCGGATTCCAGAGATCCGACCATTTCTTCGGTACGGGAAGACCCCGTTCCTCTATTGTTTTTGTGTTATAGAGAATACCGACGGTTCCCCAGGTATACGGTACGGAGTAAAGATTCTCCGGATCAAACTCCCTTGACATTTCCAGGAACTTCGGATCAATATTAGCAAGGTTCGGAATGTTGTCAAAGTTGATTTCAGCCAAAAGGCCGTTTTCAGCCATTTTCTGTATCATATAGTCGGACGGACAGACGACATCATAGTTGACCGCGCCGGCTTCAATGACGGGATACATCTCCTCATTGGTTTCGAAAAGGTCATAGGTCACTTCAATACCTGTCTCTTCCCGGAATTGTTCAATTACGGAATCGTCGATATATTCCCCCCAGTTGTAGACATACAGCTCGTTGGAGTGCTTGGTGGAATAGCGGCCATAGGTGGTGAAACCGACCACACAGATAATTACCACGGTTGCCGCGGCGAGAACAGCGCGTTTGATATTGCTGTTTCTCTTTCTGCGGTTTAACCGTCTGGCATTTTCTTCCGGCGACAATGGAACAGCTGTTTTTTTCGTTTCCTCCGGTGAAAAATTGGTGATGATCAGCAGCACCAGGACTGTCACGAAAATCAGCGTGGAAAGCGCATACATGGAAGGTTTGATACCGCGGCGCACTTCACTGTAAATCAGCGTGGAAAGCGTATCGATTCCTGCGCCTCTTGTGAAGTGGGTGATGATAAAGTCATCCAGCGACATCGTAAAGGCCATCAGGAAGCCGGACAGGACACCCGGCATAATGTCGGGAAATACTACTTTAAAGAATGCCTGAACCGGGCCTGCACCCAGATCCATCGCCGCTTCGTAAGTGGATTTATTTGTCTGCTTTAATTTCGGCATAACGCTCAAAATCACATATGGGATGTTAAATGTAATGTGGGCGATTAAAACGGTTTTGAATCCCAGGGAGATGCCGAAGGCAATGAATGCCAGCATCAGGGAGATACCGGTTACAATCTCGGAGTTTAACATCGGAATGTTGTTCACGCCCATGACAATGGTGCGAGGGACTTTTTTCATGCTGTTAATGCCGATAGCGGCCACGGTGCCGATAATTGTCGCAATGAGCGCCGACAGGGAAGCGATAAGCAGGGTGTTGTAAAGGGCATTCATAATCGCCTGGTTCTCAAACATCTGCGTGTACCATTTGGTCGTAAAACCGCCCCAGAGTGTTCTGGACTTTGTATTATTGAAGGACAGAACCATCATTGTAACAATGGGGGCATATAAAAATATCAGGATCAGCACCAGGTAAAAGTCCTGGAAAAATTGTTTTAATGTATATTTTCTCATCAGAATGCCGTGCCCTCCCCTTCTTTATCGTATTTTGCAATGAGGGCCATGCTCAGTAAAATGAATATCATCAGCACAAGGGAAAGACCGGAACCCAGGTTCCAATTGCTGCCCTTTGTAAATTCCTGCTCGATGACATTGCCAATCAGCAGGATTTTGCTGCCGCCCAGAAGGTTCGAGATAACGAAAGTGGTCAGGGCAGGGACGAAAACCATCGTGATTCCGCTGATGATTCCGGGCAGGCTGAGCGGAATCCAGATATGGGTCAGAGTCTGAAATTCATTGGCGCCCAGGTCTTTAGCCGCATTGATCGTGTTGTCGTCGATTTTGGCAAGTACGTTGTAAATCGGGAGAATCATGAAGGGCAGGAAGTTATAAACCATACCCAGGATGATCGCCCATGGAGTGTTGATGATGGCAATATTCGGCAGGTGCAGAAAATTCAAAATGCCGTTGATAACTCCGTTTTTCTCCAGCAGCGTCTGCCATGCCAGTGTGCGCAGCAGGAAATTCATCCACATCGGAAGAATGAAAATGAATACCATAAAGCTTCCCTGGCCGATATTCTTCCTGCGAAGAACCATGGCCAGCGGGTAAGCCAGGACAAGGCAGATCAGGGTGCTGAGCAGAGAGAGGCCCAGGGATAAAAACAGAGCCTTGGCATGCTCCGGCGTGCCGATGGACAACACATTTGCCAGTGTAAACGCTCCGCCTTTGTCGGTCAGTCCGTAGAAGACGATCAGCAGGAGCGGGATGATGGTAAAACCGATCATCCAGACAATATAAGGTCCGGCCAGAAGCCGTTTTACAGATTTATTCATCGATGCTTACCGCCTCCTCGTCTTCAGAGGCTGGTTTGTTCATGATCTGGATATCAAAAGGATCAACATGGATGCCGACCTTCTCGCCTACCGGGCACATATCCGTACTGTGAACCAGCCATTCAAAACCGTCGGGGGTCGTAACCTCCATCTCATAGTGTACGCCTTTAAAAATCAGGTGGGTGACAATGCCTTCAAGGGTTCCCTGTTCCGGCTTTACCAGATCGATGTCTTCCGGACGGATAACCACGTCTACCGGCTGGTTTACGCCGAAACCACGGTCCACACAGGCAAATTTTGCGCCGAAGATCTCTACCAGTTCATCATGGAGCATCAGGCCGTCTACAATGTTGCTCTCGCCGATAAAATCGGCTACGAAGGCATTTTCCGGCTCGTTGTATATCTGCTCCGGAGAGCCCATCTGCTGGATGTAGCCCTGGTTCATTACGACAATCGTATCGGACATGGTGAGGGCCTCTTCCTGATCATGGGTGACATAAATAAATGTGATTCCCAGCTCATTTTTCAGCCGGATCAGTTCGTACTGCATGTCCTGGCGCAGCTTGAGATCCAGGGCTCCCAGCGGCTCGTCCAGAAGCAGGACCTTCGGTTCGTTGACGATGGCGCGGGCTATGGCGATACGCTGCTGCTGCCCGCCGCTCAGGGAATCTACGGAGCGGTTTTCAAAACCATCCAGGTTTACCAGCTTTAATGCATATTTAATTTTGTCTTCAATGTAATTCTTGGGTTTATTCTTGATTTTCAGGCCGAAGGCAATATTATCGGCAATACTCATATGGGGAAACAGCGCATATTTTTGGAATACGGTGTTTAATTGCCGTTTATTGGGCGGGAGTTTGGTGATATCTTTTCCTCCGAAAATCACGCCTCCTTTATCAGGGGATTCAAAACCGCCGATGATGCGCAGCGTCGTCGTCTTGCCGCAGCCGCTTGGACCGAGAAGAGTGACGAAGGAATTCTCCCGGACAGATAGACAGAGATCGTCAAGGACAACATTGCTGTCATAGCTCTTGGTAATGTTAACTAAATCAATTAATGGCTGGCTCATACTTTTCCTCCGTGTGTATTATAATTAGAAGCTTGGCGGCGAGCTGACCCAAATGATGGATGCTCCTGACCTGCTTGACAGGTAGTGGGTCTTATCGCTCGTATAATAGAAGGATTCCCCTTTTTTTGCTTTATAAGTGCGGTTTCCCAGATGAATGGAAATACTGCCCTGAAGCACGTATCCGAATTCCTCCCCTTCATGCGGAGTGTCAGGATACGTGGAGCCGCCGGGGGAGAGGACAAGGTGAATCGGTTCCATAATATTTTTCTGGGCATTTGGGATAATCCACTTTATTTCATTTTTCAGTTCTGTGTCTTCCTTGGTGAAATAGTCGTTTTTGCCGAAGACGATCTGCTCCTCCGGCGTTTCATTAAAAAATTCACCGATGGTGGTTCCAAGACATTGCAGAATGTCCATCAGGGTGGCAATGGACGGGGAGGTTAAATCCCTCTCCAGCTGGGAGATGAATCCCTTGGAAAGCTCTGCACGGTCCGCCAGTTCTTCCTGGGTCAGGCCCTTTAACGTGCGCAGTTCTTTTAATTTGGCTCCGATGTTCACGGTCTCCTCCTTTCGCGCGGGACAGAGCCGGCCTGCCGTGCCGGACGGGAAGGCGGCCTGTGAATGGATAATATAATAAGAAAAAAGTTTACATTTACTAAATGAATGTAAAATTAACTTAAAAGTTTACTAATAATAAACATGACGCAAATATCATTATACAGGAACTGCGTCTGCTGTCAATAGGTTTGGTGAAAAATGGTGTCGAATAAATGGAGATTTAACTGAGGTTGGAGGACGCGTCCGGAACGGACCATGTCCGGTGTGGTGAGGGAGCTGGCTGAGTCTTCCGTCCCCGGTTGGAGGTGGTGTGGAGGGGGGAATCCGGCGAAGATTTTTGCGGCACCGGACATGGTCCGTTCCGGGCGCTGATTGTCTCCAGCCTTAAACAGAGTGGGTCTTGTCGCGGCCACTACGTGTTTCCGGAAGGCCGATGTAAAATCCGGCATCCAGTAATTTTTTAATTAGATATTGCAAACAAATTTATAACCAACTATAAGCCGCCATAACTCCTCTCTGCAGAAGGACTGAGTGGCTACGACAAGGTTCTCCCCCGCACTTAACGCGTGAGACAATCAGCGGCCCAGTCGGCGGAGCGACACCCTTGGCGGAGTCTTTCGTCCCGGCGAAAATCTTCCCTTGGGGCGAAGGGGAAGATAAAGTCTGCGGATGCCTTTGAAAT
>NZ_KE992802.1:22200-41846 GCF_000466485.1 [Clostridium] symbiosum ATCC 14940
ACTTTATCTTCGCCCGCAGCCCCAACCCACGACACACTTTCCCCGGGACGAAAGACTCATCCAGCACCGTCCGCTGGTCTGCGACCGCGTCCTCACCTGCTTATCTAAATCTCCAAAACATAAAAAAATACCACTGAATTGATTAAAATGGATGCAAATTTGAGTCCGGGCTGGTAGAATAGTAGGAAAGAGAAAATGTGATAATACCTGTGGAACAGATTCAGACGGAACAGCTGCGGGACAAGTAACAGAATATGAGGAGGAAAAGATATGCGGAATAAATA
Organism: [Clostridium] symbiosum ATCC 14940; assembly: GCF_000466485.1. GTDB lineage: Bacteria > Bacillota > Clostridia > Lachnospirales > Lachnospiraceae > Otoolea > Otoolea symbiosa. Next base: position 22,485 of record NZ_KE992802.1, read on the forward strand.
CATGGCTTATGTAGGTTCTTATTCATATAACGGGCAGGCGAAGGGAATCACCGTTTATGACGTGGATATGGATAAGGGCTGTTTTCAATACAGGTGTGAAGTGGAAGTGGACAATTCTTCTTATCTTGCCGTGTCAAATGATGGAAGAACTCTGTATTCAATAGCAGATGAAGGTGTTGTTTCCTTCCGTATTATGGAGAACGGCGCACTTTCCAGGCTGAACAGCGCCAATATCAAAGGAATGCGCGGCTGCCATATTACGACGGATGCGGAGGACAAATATATTTTCGTTTCCGGATATCATGATGGCAAGGAGACGGTTCTGAGACTGAATGAAGACGGTTCGGTCGGTGAGATTACGGATGGTGTGTTTCATAAAGGACTTGGCAGCGTCGCAGAGCGAACCTTTCGTCCGCATGTAAGCTGCAGCGCCAGAACTCCGGACGGTCATTTTGTGCTTGTCGCCGATCTTGGAATTGATCAGGTGAAGGTATACCGGTTCGATGAGAAAAAGGGCCTGCTGACTCAGGTGGATGCGCTGCGCTGTGAACTGGAGTCAGGTCCCAGACAGTTTTTGTTCAGCGGAGACGGAAAGTTTATTTATCTGATGTATGAGATCAAAAACGTGATTGACGTATTTACGTATGAATATGAAGAGGGCGACCGAGTACCGCATTTTGAAAAGATTCAGACCATTACCTCCACTGCGCCGGAACGCCTGAGCCAGCTTACCGCAGCCTGTGCAATCCGTCTGTCTCCGAAGGAGGATTACCTGTATTGCAGCAATGCAGGGGATAATTCCGTCAGCGTATATAGAAGAGATCCCGAGACAGGCGTACTCACCATGATAAGCTGTCTGCCTATCAGCGGCGATTACCCGAAGGATATCGCTGTTTTCCCGGATGAAAAGCATCTGGCATCAATTAATCATGCAAGCAACAGCATTTCCTTCTTTGAGGTGGATTATGAGAAGGGCCTGCTGGTAATGTGCAGCAGGAGTATTACAATTAATGAACCGAACTGCTGTGTGATCACGAGGGTGCCGAATGGAACCGCCGGGGGTAAGAAGACGAAGGCGGAAAGCAGGCAGTAAATAAGTGAATGGGCAGTAAGTAAGCGGTGAGCCGGCGGTTAAATAAGCAATAAGTAAGCTGTAAGCGGAATGCCTGATTGTATATGAGACGATACGGTATATCACCGGGTTGGTGAAAAGTTCGCAATATGTATGGAGAGACAAGGAGCAGGAAAGCATGGCAGGTTCTACATTTGGAAAGATATTAACAATGACTACCTGGGGGGAGTCCCATGGCGCAGGGATTGGCGTGGTTGTGGACGGTTGTCCGGCAGGACTTTTGCTGGCTGAGGAGGATATTCAGAAATATCTCGACAGAAGAAAACCGGGGCAGAGCCGGTATACAACGAAAAGAAATGAGAGTGATTCGGTTGAAATTATGTCCGGCGTATTTGAGGGAAGGACAACCGGAACACCGATTGCAATGATGATTCGGAATCAGGATCAGCATTCGAAGGATTACAGTGAGATAGCCGGTTATTACAGACCGGGCCATGCAGATTATACCTTTGATAAAAAATATGGTTTCCGGGACTACCGCGGGGGCGGAAGATCCTCGGGCCGGGAAACCATCGGCCGAGTGGCGGCCGGAGCTGTGGCGGCCAAGATTCTGGAGGGCCTTGGAGTCAGGGTGACGGCGTATACGAAAGCAATCGGAAATATCCAGGTGCAGCCGGAGCGGTTTGATATGGAAGAGTGCAGCCGGAATATGCTGTATATGCCGGATGCGTCTGCGGCAGCTGAGGCGCAGATGTTCCTGGAAGAGAAGATGGCTCAGATGGATTCGGCCGGCGGGATTGTGGAATGTGTGATACAGGGGGTTCCGGCCGGAATTGGCGAGCCGGTATTCGAAAAGCTGGATGCAAATCTCGCCAAAGCGATTTGCTCGATCGGAGCCGTGAAGGGGTTTGAGATTGGCGACGGATTTGAAGCTGCCAAGACGACCGGGGCATTAAATAATGACGCATTTTGTATTTCTCCGGATGGCCGGGTCGGCAAGAGGACAAACCATGCCGGAGGCATCCTGGGAGGAATCAGCGACGGAACAGAGATTGTGTTTCGGGCTGCTTTTAAACCGACTCCTTCGATTGCATCGCCGCAGAAGACGGTGAACCGGGATGGCGGGGAGATTGAAATCAGCGTCAAGGGGCGCCATGATCCGATTATTGTTCCGAGGGCGGTCGTTGTTGTGGAAATGATGGCGGCATTCACAGTGGCTGATATGATGCTGGCCGGAATGACGGCCAGGATGGATCGGGTGCGGGAATTTTACCTGGAAGTGTGATGGGAGCTGTAATAGCTGTTTGATTTTTTGTTACTGTTTATGAGCAGTGTTCTGCAGCTTTTTGCGTGATATTGTTATGGGAATTGGCCATAGAACTGCGTTTTTGGCAGAGTTGTAAACAGTATGGATTTTTTTTATATTAAGAAGTGAAATTCAGGGGATGTTAGAGAGCGTGTTTGAAAATAGTTTTCTGCCAGATGTACGTCTCACCTTGTGGGAAATTTGGTCCAAATGAGCGCAGCGTATGGGCTGTGTTAATCGGATTTGGCCTGATATGCCGCAGTGCGTGGAGAGGGGGATATGGAAGGGCGGAAATTTGTTTTTAGACACGCTTTAGTACAGCAATGCATAGATAGCTGTTAATAGTGATTGATATCTGCGTCAGGCGTGCGTCTGCGAAGCGGCGGCACAGTGCTCCTGCGGCCAGCTTGCAGACATGCTCCTGGCGTAGACAGCGGGAGCTGTGACTAAGGAATTTATGTAATTCTGTACCAGTATTCTTATGCATTTCGTAGTGTTGTGAAAGGAGTAAGTGAAAGTGGATATAATGTATCGGCATCCGGCCGGCGTGTCGGAGGAAAAGGAAACAGCAGGCCGTCTGGAAGCAATCGGGCAGGAAGTAAGGAAAGCGGCGAAGGAACTTCTGGAAGAGGCACAGATGGAGCGGGGGCAGATTATGGTTGTCGGATGTTCTTCCAGTGAGATAGCAGCCCACAGAATCGGCTCTTATTCCAGCGGGGAAATCGGACAGGCGGTATATGAAGCTTTGATGAAGGAGCTGGAGCCAAGGGAGATTTACCTTGCCGCACAGTGCTGCGAACATTTAAACCGGGCGCTGATTCTGGAAAAAGAGGCGGCCGAACGGTACGGATATGAGATGGTGAATGTGGTGCCTGCGTTGAAAGCCGGAGGGTCATTTGCTACGGCTGCATATGCGGGGATGAGGTGTCCTGTGGCAGTGGAACGGATTCAGGCGCACGCGGGAATTGATATCGGTGATACACTAATTGGCATGCATCTGAGGGCTGTGGCGGTACCGGTAAGGATTTCCGTGAAGGAGATTGGCGGTGCTCACGTGGTGTGTGCCAGGACCAGACTGAAGTATATCGGCGGTGAGCGGGCGAAGTATTTGTGATGGTATGTAAGATAGTATGTAACTGTTCATGCCGTCAGGATTGCTGCATGGCATGATGGTGTGACGGTTTGGGGGAGAATGGAGAGAATAGACATGAATATCAAGAAGAATGATGTCTTTGAAGTGATAATAGAGGATATGAGCGAGAGTGGTGAAGGCGTAGGAAAACTGGATGGTTATATCTGGTTTATTAAAGATGCCGTAATCGGAGACCTGATTGAAGCAAAGGCAATGAAAATGAAGAAGAATTACGGTTTTGCCAGACTGATGAAGGTACTTAAGCCTTCCCCTGCCCGAGTGAAGGAGCGCTGTGCGGTGGCGCGTCAGTGCGGCGGCTGCCAGCTCCAGATGATGAGTTATGAGGAGCAGCTGAAGTTTAAACAGAGAAAGGTTTATAATAATCTGAAGCGGATTGGCGGGCTTGATAACCTGTATCTGCCGGGGGAGGGACCTGGGGCAGGAGAGAATGTTGGGGATGGAGAAGGAGATAGAGCGGGAGATAGAGAAGGAGGAGAGAGCGGAAGAAAGCCTGTCATCATGGAGCCGATAATCGGGATGGAGGATCCGTGGCGTTACCGGAATAAGGCGCAGTTTCCTTTTGGGATGAATAAGGAGAACGAGGTAATCGCCGGTTTTTATGCCGGAAGAACCCATTGCATTATTGAGAATGACGACTGCCTGCTTGGCATTCAGGAGAACCGGGAGATTCTGGCGGCTGTTAAGCAGATTATGACCCAATATGGAATTAAGCCGTATCAGGAAGAGAGTCATACCGGGCTGATTCGCCATGTTTTAATCCGCAAAGGATTTAGGACCGGGGAACTGATGGTATGCTTTGTTGTGAATGGAAGAAAATTACCGTATTCCGAAGGCTTTGTGGAAAGATTGCTGGAAATCCCAGGGATGACCAGTATTTCTTATAATGTGAATATGGAGAAGACGAATGTGATTTTGGGACGTGAAGTGGTGAATCTGTACGGGCCGGGTTATATTACGGATTATATTGGGAATGTGAAGTACAGAATTTCTCCGTTGTCGTTTTATCAAGTGAATCCGGTGCAGACGGAGAGGCTCTATGGCACTGCTCTTGAGTATGCCGGATTGACAGGGGAAGAGACGGTGTGGGATTTGTATTGCGGGATTGGCACAATTTCGCTGTTTTTGTCACAGAAAGCGAAAAAGGTCTATGGCGTTGAGATTGTGCCGCAGGCGATTGAAGACGCCAGGGAAAATGCGCGGCTCAATGGTATAGAAAATGTAGAGTTTTTTGTGGGGAAGGCCGAGGAAGTGCTGCCCAAACAGTATGAAAAGGATAAGGTTTATGCCGATGTGATTGTCGTGGATCCGCCCAGGAAAGGGTGCGATCCGGTCTGCCTGGATACGATTGTAATGATGGGGCCGAAGAAAGTGGTTTATGTGAGCTGCGATTCGGCTACGCTGGCCCGGGATGTGAAGTATTTGGAGGAGAGAGGGTATTGGGTGGAGAGAGTAAGTTGTGTGGATATGTTTCCTATGAGTGGGCATGTCGAGACGGTTGTTCAACTTTCCAAGGGAGAAATCCAGTCAAAGAAAATCAGGGTTGACTTCTCTCTGGAGGATATGGATATGTCCGGCTTTCAGAAAGGTGCGACATATGGAGAGATCAAGACTTATGTGAAAGAGCATACCGGCCTAACGGTTTCTTCCCTCTATATCGCGCAAGTGAAACAGAAGTGCGGGATTATCGAAAGAGAAAATTACAATAAGCCCAAGTCAGAGGATTCCCGACAGCCACAATGCCCGCCAGAGAAAGAGGCGGCGATACGGACGGCGCTGGAGCATTTTGGAATGATTTGATTTGGATCAAAAGCTGGGGCACTGTTTTTAATTGCTCCAGCTTTTTTCAAAAACCCATTGACAAACGTCAATGTGTCGTGTATAATATAGATAGATTGAAAATTGTCTATGGGAGGTGACGAGCTTGCAGACAAAAGAGAAGCAGATGGCGGGGGTATTCAAGGCGCTTTGCGACGAGAACCGAATTAAAATCCTGCAACTGCTCAAAGGCGGCGAAAAATGTGCCTGTGTCCTGCTGGACGATCTGCATATCACCCAGCCCACCCTTTCCCACCACATGAAAATACTCTGTGATTCGGAAATCGTTGTGGGACGCAAAGAGGGAAAGTGGACGCACTATTCCATCTCGCCGGAGGGAGCCGCCGCAGCGGTGAAATGTTTGCAGGAGCTTACAACAGTGACCGATACCGAAGAAGATCAGCCGTGCTGTGAGAAGTGAAAATACCAAATCACTTTTCCGGTCGGCTATCTTAAAACCCAATACATAGACATATTTCAATCTAACAATCTGACAAGGAGGATATTATATGGATCATTTGAAAAACGCATGGGATTTCTTTCAGAATGAAGTCCTTGGTATGGACTGGTTGAACAGGCTCATTTCTTGGGGATTGAACGCCTGCGGTCTGGATACGACGGGAAAAATCGGCGGCAGCGTTCTGTTCTTTATTTACGATACGATCAAAATTATGGTGCTGCTCGGCGTACTGATTTTGATTATATCGTACATTCAAAGCTATTTCCCGCCAGAGCGTACAAAGAAAATCCTCGGACGATTTCACGGGGTCGGCGCAAACTGTGTCGCCGCTTTGCTGGGAACGGTGACGCCGTTCTGTTCCTGCTCGTCCATTCCGCTGTTTATCGGATTTACCAGTGCGGGACTGCCCCTCGGCGTGCCGTTTTCGTTTCTGATTTCCTCTCCGATGGTAGATCTGGGCAGTCTTGTACTCTTAATGAGCATTTTCGGTTGGAAAGTGGCAATCGTGTATGTCCTTCTCGGACTGGTGATAGCGGTTGTTGGAGGAACGCTGATTGAAAAGCTGCACCTTGAAAAATATGTGGAGGAATATATCAGAAACGGCAGAGCGATTGATGCTCCGCAGGAGGAATTGCACTTCAAAGACCGTCTGACCTATGCGTGGGAGCAGGTCGTTTCCACCGCAAAAAAAGTTGCCCCCTATGTGTTGATCGGGGTGGGTATCGGGGCCCTGATCCATAACTGGATACCTGAAGATTTCATTGTGGCGGCGCTGGGTGACAACAATCCCTTTGGAGTGATTATCGCCACGATTGCCGGTGTCCCGATGTATGCTGACATTTTCGGCACCATTCCGATTGCGGAGGCGCTGCTGGCAAAAGGGGCGCTGCTGGGGGTCGTCCTGTCCTTTATGATGGGCGTCACTACTTTGTCCCTGCCGTCTATGATTATGCTCCGCAAGGCGGTCAAGCCGAAGCTGCTGTGGATTTTCATTGGGATATGCACGGGCGGTATTATTATCGTCGGCTACTTCTTTAATGCATTTCAGTCTTTGCTGATATAACCATTATAAGGTCTTGAAAAAACGCTTTGAAAGCGTCAAATTAAAAATGGAGGTATTTATCATGTCACTGTTTGGAAAGAAGAAAGAAGAAACGAAAGCCCCCTCTTGCTGCTGTGGCGGCGCTGCGCCTGCCAGTGAAGCAACGGAGGTCAAGGGGGCGAGTGAGTGCTGCGGGAAAACCGTGGACGGTATCTGCTGTGTCAAGGTGCTGGGGGCCGGCTGCAAGTCCTGCCATGAGCAGTATGAAAACGCAAAGCAGGCCGTCAAGAACATGGGGCTGGATTTGGAAGTCGAGTATATTACCGACATGGAAAAGGTCATGGCCTATGGCGTTATGAGTATGCCCGCCATTGTAGTCAATGAGCAGGTGGTATCTGCGGGCAAGGTGCTGAAAGCCGCCGACGTGGAGAAGCTGCTCCACAAGCTGGGGTTTTGAACATAGAGAAAGCTCATTAAAGTGGCAAATATAGTTGGCAAAGAATACTTGGAATAAGTAGCATCTCGTAGAATAAAAGGTACTGCTGATTCCTCTCATTGCGAAATGACAGCAGTGTCTTTTTATTTTCCTCGCCTGACACTCAAACTGCCCTCGTCACAGTTTGGGTACTCACCGGCGAGGAAAATACAGGAGGTTTCCAAAGGAGGGCAGCGCCCGCCTTTTGGCTCTGGGTCATCCAATAGGGGCGAGCAGCATCCCTGTTGGCATGGGGTGTCCAGAGGGGAACAGCGTTCCACTTGGCGGGGTATCCAAAGGGGCAGAGCGCCCTTTGGCACACGATTTTCCGTCAGGAAAGTCTAGTGTGTTATACCTTTTGCTCCCGCTGGCGCTGGAAAGGGGCTGTGTCTGCGGCCACACAGACGCTTTTCAGTGACAGCAGGACAGGCGGATTTTGCGGGGATTGACACGCAAAAACTGGATGAAGCATGAGCGAAATCCGCCTGTCCGTGTGTAGGCGGCGGGGAGAAATCCGAAGCGGAGCGGAGGATTTTTCTCTGTTGCCGGAGGGAGCAAAAGGTATATCAAAGCTCTCGTCCCGCCGCAGCGTTTCATTCAAAACCACCACGGCAGCTCCAGCCATAGATTGTCCATCGCCGTTTCTTCCGTCCGCTTTGCCCGGCTCTCACTCAAATGGAAATGCAGGGCTGTCCCGATCAGCGGATGCTCCATGCCGTCCGTAAATCCGTAGCGGTAAAGAAGGTAGGTTTGCTCCCTCGGAGAGAGCTTGTCCAGCGCGTCATACAGTTCCCGATATGTCTCCTGTTCCGTGACGATCCGCTCTGGCGATTTGGCAAGTGGGTCGGCAATCGCCTCGATGCGCTGTAACCGTTCTTCGTCAGATAGTATCTCATCCAGCCTGACAAAACGAAAGCCCAGACCGTTTTTATCATCGGCTACTTGCTGTTCAAATTGGGAGAAACCAGCCCGTATCAAATCCATCATGGCGTTGCGGATGGACGGGGCGGCATAGGTGAGAAATTTACTTCCCCTGTCCGTATCAAAGGAGCCGATTGCGTTTAAGAGGCCAATGCAGCCCTCCTGCTCCAGATCGTCCCGGTCAATAGCAAGCTCCGTCTCTGCCAGCGCCATACTTTGGTACAATTCAGTTGCCGTTTTTCGGATGAAACCGAGATTGTTTTCCAGCAGGAGATCGCGGGCGGTATCGTCTCCTTTCTGTGCGCGGAGGCAGAGCTGCTCATTGCTCATGCTCTGCATGGTCTTTCTCCTGTTGGGCTTTTGCGTTCTCCATCGTTTCACGGATAAACTCTGTCAATGACTGTCCGAATTTATCCAATGATTCCGGCGTGGTGCCGTCCATGATGCCGGCCATTCCGAGAACAGCGTCAGCAATTCCCTCCGGCGTAATCTGCGCCTGTTCTACGTCCTGCCCCTTTGTCAGCTCTGAAAACATTTTCTGCGCGATCTGGCTGGTCATTTTCTGCGCCGCGCTTAAATCATTCCCAATTTCCTGTTTCACTTCTTTCACGGCAGACATAAACTGCGTCTGTATTGCGTTGAGGTCAGCCTGATACACAGGGACTTTCATTCGGTTCATGGCTCTGGCGGATTCAACGGCGGCGTCCGCTTTGGTGGTCTTTCTTAACATGGCGCTGAGGGTGGAGTACATCTGATTCTGTGCGGCGTACCCGGCAGACAGGGAATTGTCGAAATACTGCTCGATCATGTATGTAAGCTCACAAAAGCGGGGACTTTCCAGAAGCCTGCCCACTACATCGGCGCTTGCCTTGCCGGTGTAAAGATTTTTTGCTGCCTGCACCGACAGCCCAAGCTCCTCGATCTCATAATTCTTGCGGTCTGGTATGTTGGATTCACCCAGCAGGAAGTCGGTGGACACATGAAAAGTCCTTGCGATGCGGATGATATACTTATCGCCGAGCCTGTTCGTTTTCCCGCTGAGGAACCGGCTGATCAGGCTCTCGTTGCAGCCAATTTTTGCCGCGAGGTCTGCCTGTGTTACGTTATTGTGCTTCAATAAATCCTGTATGCGATCCCGCAAATCGCCGGGAAGAAATTCACCGTCCATCTGCCAGACCTCCCTCCGATTTTGCCTTGCTTTTGATATATTTCCCGCTCTTGATTCTGGCATCGGCAGGCTTCTCTGCATCCTCCGGGATAATCCAGCGGCTCCCTGCCCGCTGTGCGCCCGGTATCCTGTTTTCATTGCAGAGGACGCCCACGCGCCGGGGAGACAGCCCCCATTTCTCTGCCGCTTCAAAGGTTGAAAGGTATCTCATATTTGCCCCCTTGTTGTCTTGCATCGAAGGTTTCTTAATTATCAACCTGAATTTGTTTTATACATCACTATAGTAGAATAGATGCAAAAACAGTTATCAAGGCATCATATACTCCATGCGCTATTATCAAGGATAAAGTAGAGCAATTTTTAACCTTTAGCCTGCAAACGCAGAAAAATACACCTAAACACGCCGTCATTACCATTTGAATAATATTGCCACCAAATAAATGGAATGCTCCGAAAAGAACAGAAGAACCGATAATTGCTATCATATCCTTGTAATTAATGCTTTTGATTTTTTGATAAATAAACCCTCGGAATACAAATTCTTCAACAAAACCAACTGCAAATATACAATAAAAGAATTCATAGATGAATTGCCACAAGTATTCATATCTTTTGCCGCTATCTACGTATTCTCCTAATCCAAATAGATGCGGTATTAGTGTGAGTATCAATGACATTGCAACACCTATCATAACACCCACAATGATTTGAAGTGTTATTTTTTCCTTTTTGAAACCATAATCTGTTAACTTATCTTTATTAACAACCATTACAATTATAGGAACCAGTGCAATCAACCAGTAAACAAATACCATACTCACCATTCTTAATCCTAAAGGTAACGACATAAGTACAAACTGATTGAACGATACTACACCAAACAGACCCAGCATGGTGCCTAAAAAACCTATTATTAGATAAATCCATTGCTTTTTCTTTTCCATAAATATCCTCTCCTCAAACTCCTGATTTGCTGATCTCAATGATCGTAAACTACACACTGTCGCCATTTGTACGGCCTAAAAGCCTGATAATATTATATTCCATTTGAGGAATAAAATCAATAGCTCCTGACCAGTTTGCCGCTCTGTGGTCTTGCATTTTTGCAATTCCGCAGGGCGGCTTTTTTGTTTTCTTGCACTCCTGCCGGATTTTTCGGTCTATAGCCTTTTTCCCCGTATATTCAGGCAGACGGGGAAAAACCGTCGAGAAAAAATCAAGGAGGAGATGCACATGAGTATCTACGAAACCGTCAAGGCGGCGATCTCCGTGAAAGACGCTGCCGAACACTACGGGCTGAAGGTCAACCGAAAAGGCATGATCTGTTGCCCGTTCCACAATGACCGGCACCCGAGCCTGAAGCTGAACGAGGACTATTTTTATTGCTTCGGTTGCGGGGCTACCGGCGATGTAATCGACTTCACAGCGAGACTGTTCAGATTGAGCAGTTACGAAGCCGCACAGAAGCTGATTGCAGACTTTGGGCTTGACCCGGACAAGCCTCCTGCTGCCGCCGCGCTGGGTAAGCCGAAACATCCGCTGGTGAGGGCTTTCCGGCAGGACGAATTGTACTGCCGGAGGGTGCTGAACGATTATCTGCGGCTGCTGGAAGATTGGAGGGTGCGGTATTCCCCGCACAGCCCGGAGGAAAAACTGGATGACCGGTTTGTGGAATCCTGCCAGATGCTTGATTACGTCGAGCATCTGGCAGACATTCTTGCCGTCGGGGAGTTGGAACATCGAGTCAAAGCGGTGCAAATGCTCCTGTCGGACGGCACGATCACAAGGCTGGAAGAACGGCTGAACAGACTGAAAAAGGAGGCGAGGCAGAGTGAGCGAAGCGATGATGTCTCCCTCTGAGTACCCGATCTGGTTTGACGGGAAGAAGATCAACGAGGCGCTGTTCTGTGAGGAATTTCTGCAAGACCACAGGATGCTGAGTATCAACGATGTTTTCTTTACCGTCAACGGACGGGTGCATGATGAAAACCGCTTGAAAAAGGAGATTTACAGCCGTATCAAGCCCTTTGTGACCAGCGGCATCGCCAAGAAGGTCACAAATCTGCTTGACGTTCTCCGCATGGAGTGCTGTGCAGTAAAGCTGCCACTTTACCAAGACCGTATCCATGTGGCAAACGGCACCTATTTTCTGGACGGCACCTTTTCGGAAGAAAAAGACTTCTGCCGGAACCGCCTGCCGGTAGCTTATCAGCCCGACGCGCCGCAGCCTGAGAAATGGCTGCATTTTTTGTCCCAGCTTCTGGAGCCGGAGGACATTCCCACTTTGCAGGAGTTTATGGGCTATTGCTTTATCCCCTCCACCAAGGGGCAGAAGATGCTGATTCTCACCGGCAAGGGCGGCGAGGGCAAGAGCCGCATCGGACTGGTGCTTCGCGCCCTGCTGGGAAACAACATGAACACCGGCAGTATTGCCAAGGTGGAGACAAGCCCCTTTGCCCGTGCGGATCTGGAGCATGAGCTTTTAATGGTGGACGATGACATGAAGCTGGAGGCGCTGCCCCAGACCAACAATATCAAGGCCATCGTCACCGCCGAGCTTCCGATGGATTTGGAGAAGAAAGGGCGGCAGAGCTATCAGGGGGATTTATACGTCCGCTTTCTGGCGCTGGGCAACGGGACGCTCCAATCCCTCTATGACCGCAGCGTGGGCTTCTTTCGGCGGCAAATCATTCTGACTGTCAGGGAGAAAGACCCGGAGAGGAAAGACGATCCCTTTATTGCGGAGAAGATGTGCGCCGAGGCGGAGGGAATCTTTCTCTGGGCGCTGGAGGGCCTGCACCGTCTGATAGCCAACGACTATCAGTTTACCGTCAGCCGATCAGCGCAGGAGAACATGGAGGCGGCTGTTTCGGACGGCAACAACATCATTGAGTTCCTGCACTCCGAGGGTTATATCCGCTTCAAGGCGGACTATGAGGCAAGCTCCAGAGCCCTGTATGCCGTTTACCGGCTGTGGTGTGAGGATAATGCTTTGAGCAGCCTGTCACAAAAGAGCTTTTGCTCTTACCTGAAGCAGAACGAGGACAGCTACCATCTGGAATACACCAACAAGGTCAGTATCGGCGGCGGGAAGTTTGCCAGAGGCTTTATCGGCATTGAGCTTCTGCAAAGGCCGCCGCTGTGAAAGATGGAACGACTGAAAAATACGTGTACCATCCGTACCAAACGTACCGCCGGTACACAAGTACACTTGGTACACGTCCTTTTGGGTCAGCACAGCTATTTTATTTTGAAATTGGTATTGTCAAAGCCCCAATTTCAACCCGGATTTTCAAAGAGAATGAAAAGCGTGAAGAATTTGCCCCTTTTGCGAATGGATTTCACGGAAACGCGCTTCTCTGAAACGTGTACCGGCTATGCGGGGCAGAGTGCTTTTTCGCTGTTCTGTATGAAGTCACGCGGAACCGTAAAGCCGGATATGCCCGTATATGGGCAGGACATCGGCCGGGAAATTCTGAGCGGATTTTACGAACAGGAGATTTTTCATCAACCGGTGAAGCAGGAACGCCCCGTAGTGTACCGGCTTCACCCTACTACAATCTAAAAATGGAGGATTTGAATATATGAACGTGAGAAATGAGATCAAGGCGCAGATCGTCCGCGCCGGATTTACGATGCAGGACGTGGTTGACCGGCTCTCCGACGAGTACGGCTGGAGCGACAGCGTTTCCAACCTGTCGGCAAAGCTGCAACGGGAGAGTATCCGCTATAAGGAGGTCGTGGAGCTTGCGGATGTGCTGGGCTATGACATTGTGTGGCAGAAACGGAGGGATCGCTGATGGATAAAGCACAATTCGCAATCTTACGCTTTGCCAAGTATAAAGGGCCTGAGATCGGCAACATCGAGGCGCACAACGAGCGCACAAAAGAGAAATACGCCAGCAATCCCGACATTGATGTGAGCCGCAGCAAATATAACTTTCACCTGATCGAGCCGCAGGGCAAGTACCGGGCTGTCGCGGAGAAGCAGATTGCCGACGCTGGATGCCGGACGCGCAAGGACAGTGTTCGGGTAGTGGAGGCGCTTGTCACCGCTAGCCCGGAGTTCTTCAAGAGCCGGAAGCGCGGCGAGGTCAGGGAGTATTTTGAACACGCACTCCGATTCATTGAGAAGCATCAGACAAAAGAGACGATCATATCAGCCGTGGTGCATATGGACGAGAAAACGCCCCATATGCACCTTTCTTTTGTCCCGCTGACGGAAGATAAGCGGCTTTCTGCGAAGGAGATCATCGGAAACAAGAAAAGGCTGACATGGTGGCAGGACGAGTTCTGGAAACACATGGTCAAGAAGTACCCGGAGCTGGAGCGCGGTGAAAGTGCCAGCGAGACGGGACGGGATCATATTCCGCCGAGGATATTTAAGGAAATGGCGCGGCTCAACAAGCAGAGGGCGAAGCTGGACGAGCTGTTGGGCGGTGTCAACGCTTTTAATGCGAAATCCAGAGCAGAGGAAATCGGCAGGCTGCTGGACGAGTATATCCCCGGCGTGGAGAAGATGCAGACACAGCTCAAGAAGTACAGCGGCGCTTTTACCGAGACGGTCAAAGAAAACAGGAGCCTGAAAAAACAGAACGCCGAGCTGTCACAGTCCTTGTCCGAGGCTCAAAGCGAGAGCGTCCTGAAACGCATGAAAGACCTCCAGCTTCAGAGGGATTACAACGAGGCGATTGCCTTGCTCGATAAGATTCCTCAAGAGGTTTTGACCGCATATTCGCACGGAACCCATGGGAGAAAGGAGCGGCCTATTGAAGAAGTATTATGAAGATGCAAAAGATAATGCGGCATTTGACCGCTGTATTGATGTGATGGTACGCCTTATGCAGAAGTACGGGCCTCCCCTGATTGAGAAGTGGGAAACCGAACAGGACAGCCAGAGCGTTACGGTATTGCCGGATAATCAGGAAAACCATTTGCCGCAAATCGAAAAAGCGGCATAAATTTTAGATTTACACGTTGCGTATTCGATTGCGATATGCTATAATGAATACGCAACGTGTATTTTTTGTTATGAGGACAATGATATGGATTGTAAAGAGAAGATACGGGAGCTGCGGGAGAGTACCGGCTTAACGAGGAAAGAGTTTTGCCAATTATTTCAGATACCATATCGGACTGTGACGGAATGGGAGCTTGGAAACCGTCATGCGCCGGAATATGTTTTGCGGCTTCTGGAGTATTACATCAAAAATGAAGGACTGATGAAGAACGGGTCTAACGGAGGTGGCGACAATGAAGAAACAAACTAAGTGCTATATCTATACGCGAGTGTCCACCTCTATGCAGGTAGACGGTTACAGTCTGGATGCGCAGAGAGACAAACTTCGGAAATATGCAGAATATGAAGATATGGTCATTGTTGGGGAGTATTCGGACGAGGGTTTTTCAGGAAAGAATATCCAAGGACGGCATGAGTTCCAGAGAATGCTTGCAGATATTGAAGCCGGCAAAGATGGGGTTTCCTTTGTCCTTGTCTTTAAGCTGTCCCGTTTCGGTCGTAATGCCGCCGATGTGCTTAATTCCTTGCAGCTTATGCAGGATTTCGGAGTAAACCTGATCTGCGTGGAGGATGGTATTGACAGTTCCAAGGATTCCGGCAAGCTGATGATTTCCGTTCTGTCTGCTGTGGCAGAGATTGAACGCGAGAATATCCGCACACAGACCATGGCGGGGCGGGAACAGAAAGCCCGCGAGGGAAAATGGAACGGCGGTTTTGCCCCTTACGGATATAAGCTGGAAAACGGTCAGATGTTGATTGCAGATGATGAAGTCGAGGTTATCCGTATCATTTATGACAGATATATCCATACAAACGATGGTGTCAGCGGTGTGGCAAAATACCTGAATACCCACGGTTACACCAAAAAGCTGCGCCAGAATGGGACAATCCCCGGTTTTTCTGCAAACTTTGTAAAGGATGTTCTGGACAATCCGGTTTACATGGGAAAAATCGCCTATGGCAGACGGAAAACAGAAAAGAAGTTGGGAACCAGAAACGAGATGCACATTGTTGAACAATCGGAGTTCCCGATTTATGAGGGACAGCATGAGGCGATTGTATCTGAAGAAGATTGGAACTTGGCACATGAGAAGCGGAAAGCCAATGCCTATCGGCGGGAGAAAATTCACGATACGGAACACGCCCATATACTATCCGGCATATTGAGATGCCCCTGCTGCGGGAAAGGTATGTACGGCAATATCTCCAAAGCGCACAGCAAGGACAACAAAACGAGATATTACTATTACTGTAAGAATACCGTCACACCGACAGGCCATAGCTGCACATTCCGCACTAATATTGAACAGACAGAAATCAATGATATGGTGGCGGACATTATATCCGCGATGGTAAGAAATCCCCGCTTTTCTGAGGCAATCAAGGCGAAGATTGGCTCCGCCGTAGATACGTCGGATATGGAGAAGCAGTTGGAGGTATTGCAGGGGCAGCTTCGCCAGACATTAGGAACAAAAGCCCGTTTGGAGCGACAGATGGACAGCCTTGATGTGGGCGATCCGTATTATGACCGCAAGATTCTTGATTTACAGCGTCGGTATGACGAACAATACGAGAAGATAGAAGAAATCGAGATACAGATGGATGATGTGAAAAGTCAGATACGCAGCATCCGTCAGGAGAAGATTTCCGGTGACAATATCTATCGGCTCCTGCTGGCCTTTGACGAGGTTTATGGAGCGGCAACTGAAGTGGAGCGAAAAGAGTTTATGAGGGCGTTTATCGAGAAAATCGAGCTATATCCCCAAAAGCGGAAAGACGGTTGCTGGATCAAGAGCATTAGCTTCAATTTTCCTGTTCCGCTGAACGGTCAGGAAGTGACCGAACTTCCCTTGGAAAATGAGACAACTATTGAGTCGGTAATAATGATGCGGAATTGTGGTTTGAAAGGAAAATAGCGGAGCATAATCACAAGATATAGTGGTTTGGCAAAGATAGATACAACTTATGCTGGAGATACGGCCTGGTTGTCAATTGATCAGATGACAGAGCTGTTCCAGAGAGATAGAAGTGTAATAGGCAAGCATATCAGGAATGTTTTTTTAGATGGAGAATTGTCTAAATAATCAGTATGGGCAAAATTTGCCTACACTGCTGCTGATGGGAAATTTTATGATGTAGATTATTATAATCTTGACGTGATTATTTCGGTCGGTTATCGGGTGAAGTCAAAGCGCGGTACACAATTAGGATTTGGGCAATAGGTATTTTAAAAGAATATATGAAAAAAAGGTTTCGCACTGGACGATAGCGCCTGAAAGAATTACTTGAACGTATTAGAGATATACGTGCTTCTGAGAAGGTATTTTACAGACAGGTCTTAGAAATTTATGCTACAAGTATTGACTATGATCCGAAAGCTGAAATATCAATTCAGTTGTTTAAAAAGGTTCAGAATAAGATACACTATGCGATTCATAGATAAACTGCAGCAGAAGTTATTTATACTTGCTGAAAAAGAGTTTATGGGACTTATGGCAATTGCAGGAAACCAGCCAACACTAAAGGAGGCTGTCATTGCCAAAAACTATCTGAACGAAAAAGAGCTTCGGGCTATGGGACAACTTGTTTCATGGTATCTTGATTTTGCGGAACGTCAGGCAGAGCGGGAACAGGTAATGACTATGAGCATTGGACAGAGCATTTGGATCGTATCCTTACAATGAGTGGCGAACAGTTACTTCAAGGAAACGGAAGTGTTACTCATAAATAAGCAGTTGATAAAGCAACGAGTGAATACAGAATATATAAAACCAGAACCCTCAGTGATGTGGAGAAGGATTATTTAGATTCGATAAAAATATTGGAACATAAAACGGATAAGAGTTGAAAAGGTGATAATACAGCTTATTTGGAGAGTGAAAATTAATTATGGGATTGAATTATAAAATTGACAGTTTTGATATTGCCGGTTTTGAAATTGAGTATGAACAATACCGAACGAAACCTCTTGATTCGGTGTGTGGGGAGGCCCGAGTTTATAAAAGTTATCCGATTGTATATATATTATATAACAATTCTAAAATTTATATTGGAGAGTCCAGCAGATTTTTAAAACGAGTTAAGGAGCATTCAAATATAATTAAAAGGGAAAAATTAAAACAATTATTAATTATTTATGGTACCCTATTTAATGCGAGCGTTATAAAAGAGTTAGAAACAGCATTGATCGCCTGCTTTCTGGCGGAAAAAAGAAAAGTATTGAATACAGGCGTATATCAAAAATATAAAGAATATTCAAATAAAATAGAATCATATAGCGATATTATAATCCCGGTATGGAATGATTTAAAGAAGATGGGCTTGGTTACTTTGAACCATAAGGATATTGAAATGACCTTATTATACCGTTATTCTCCATTCAAAACACTGTCGGAACAACAGCAAATGATTGTCGATTATGTTTGTGAAGCTATAATAGACAAGGAAAAGCCGCAGCATAAAATTGTTGTTTATGGGGAACCAGGTACCGGGAAATCATTATTGACCAATACGATTGTATATAATCTTGTAAATGAAAAAGGAGTCTGTGCAGAAAATATAGCTGTAATTTTGCCGAATAAAACTCTGCCTAAGCTTTTCAGAGGTCTGTATAAAAAACTAAACTTAAATGTTACTGTGGCAACTGCAGCGGGGATTATAAATTCAAGTAAACGATATGATACAGTAGTTGTTGATGAAGGGCAGCGATTAAGAAAATACTTTTCAAAAGATGGATGGATGTTTAAGCATTTGGATAAGGACAATGTTGAAAATAACGAACTTCAGCAATTAAAAAGAATTACTAATAATCTTGTTATCTTTTATGATAAATATCAGAGGATTAGACCTTCTGACATTGACATACGTACTTTTGAAAAAGGGTGTAAAGAGTTTTATAAGCTTAAACTTGAACAGCAGTTCCGAATAAGAGGTCAATTTAAAGTGGCAGATGGAAAGGATTATATCAGCGCATTGAAAAATATATTGCAAATCGAGGCTGTATCTTATAATCCAACTGTATTTAAAGAGTATGATTTTAATATTGTACACAGTATGAAAGCATTAGAACGTTGGGTGAAGGATAAGCAGTCTATTCCTGGCGCAGAAAGAAGCCGAATTTTATCAGGATATGCATTTGAGTGGATTTCAAAAAAAGATTCCGGTAAATATGATTTTATAGAAGGCGATTTTAAACGACGTTGGAATAAAAACAGTGAAAAATGGACAGAGCAGAAAAATTCGAAGGATGAGGTGGGGTGTACACATGCAGTTTTAAGTGTTGATTTAAACTATGTTGGAGTGATCATTGGTGACGATATTGACATAAGTGAAGATGGTAAACTTATCCCTAACAGAGATTCATTTTACGACATAAATGGAAAAACTATAAAAAATGAGGATCCTGATGATTCTCAATTGTTAGAATATATAAAAAATAATTATTATATTTTATTGAGCAGAGGTATGGATGGTTGCAGAGTGTATTTTACGAACAAGAAACTTGAGGCTTATTTTAAAAGTAAAATGAAAGCGTAATAAGAGAAGCTGATATTTGGAGATAGGATTTTATCTTAAGCGGCTTTAAATTAGTGTGAAGCGGAATTATAATCTATTATATACTTTGTTCATATAAAAAATATAAACATTTATGTAAATACATTTAGAATTCTTCGAGCGTGACAACACATAATAAACTGCTGGGTACACAGTTAACTGCGACCGCCATTTTAAATGATATTTAGGATCGTACGGGAAAATTTAGCACATAGGGATAATGGAGGTAATTTAAAAGAGGGTTGATTTTTAGTAAGGAAGCTCTGGTGCGAATAATAGTTGCACATAAAATTCCAGGGGGATTCGCACTGCAAACGGCCGGAAAATAGGATTAAAATACGAGGCTGACTTGAAAAAGTAAATTCCAGTGCAAGAC
>NZ_KE992803.1 GCF_000466485.1 [Clostridium] symbiosum ATCC 14940
CTGTTTACGTCGTCTCTGTCGCTGTACATTTTTATCCGCAGGGAATCTATGGTTGCCCGCGATTTATCCGGCCGGCCAGTTCCATAAATAACGTTTCCTATTAGTTCAATCGCGCTTCCGCTTTGCAGCGAAGTGAAGTTCACCTGTGACGGCCCGGAACTCATTCGTATCCCGTCTTTATCCCATATGCCTATCTGCTGCCCGGAAGCATTTAAAATTTTCAGCACTCCATTCTGGTTTGATTGTCCGCCAAGTTGTAATGTGCCTCCCCGGATCCGGTCAGCCAGCATGGTTCCTGCCCGAATAAAATCGGCTACAAACTGACCGTTAATATCCCAGGCTGATTTATACGGCCCATTATAGCCGGACGTCGAAAAGGCAATCCCCCCTTGATTCATTCGGATGACATTTACTGCCTGGGTCTTGTCTGGACGGTCCATAATTAACAACTGCCACGGGTCCACCAATTTCCCGGAATCGTCAAACGTATCCAAGACGACATAGCCGCCTTTTGTCCCAGTTATCGTCTTACCGATATTGACGATACTCTCGCGCGCTTCCTGCTCTACTTTGCTTATCTGATTTTCAGTGTCCTGCTGCCGTTTTGCAGTCTTCCCGGTGAATGTATCTATTTCTGCTCCCAGGGATACGCTGTCCTCTTCCGGCGCATCTAAGTGACTCGTTTTGCTGGAAAGAAAATACGCTGCACCCAGTTCGTGAAACGGGCTGATTACGGTTGCCATGCACCCTATTCGCAGTGCATCGATGTCGATATTGATATTGGACAAATCAACAGCAGTCAGTTCCAGTTTTTGTGGAAACTCCTGCGAATTTATATAAGACTGCCCTTTTAGCTTTAAGTGAACCGGGTCTGTCACGTCATCCCATGTTTTCGTTCCCACAATTATTCCATA
>NZ_KE992804.1 GCF_000466485.1 [Clostridium] symbiosum ATCC 14940
TCATAGAATTGGGGCGGGATTTTAACAAATCCCATCCCAACTATTGACAAAGAGCCTATAAAAATAATCTTGGTTTCAGTATAACAAAAAAGTCAGGACAAAACAAATGCAAATCTGCATCTATTTTGTCCTAACAATTGTGATGGAGCAGACGGGAGTTGAACCCGTGTCCAAAAACCAATTCCCTGTTCTTCTACTATCATAGTCCGTTCTTTGACATTCCCTCTATCCTGCGGAAACGAACATCCTCAGAACTTCAGTAGTCCCTGATACGACTAGCGGTCCGGAACCCTCCCACTATCGTTTCTCACATAGTCGATGCCAGATTCTTAAAGTGTGAGTGCTCTAAGGCTGACAACAGCCGAATTAGGCTGCGTAAGCTAATTTATTATTGTTAGCGTTTAATTTTAAGTTTGCCATTTAACGCATCGCATGCGGATAGCTTCACCAGCTGCATGATCCCTGTCGAAACCGGTACTGCCCCGTTTAACGGGTTTTATGCCCCATTATCATATCACTAACCGTATCGTCTGTCAATGGGGCCGGCCCGCAATTTTTTGCTATTTCCTGCCTGTAATACATCTATTCTCTGCCTTTTAATGACAGCCCACAACTCACATCCTTTTTTTGAGCCGGTTACCCGCCGCCTGCCAATGAGCTGTCATATTAAATTTCTGCTGCTGTCCAACGGTTTCTAGCTGTTTCTTGCCTTAAACTCGCGCTCAATCTCGCGCTTTGCATCTTTTTTTGCTATATCATCCCTCTTATCGTAGAGCTTTTTACCTCTTGCCAGTCCAATCTCCACCTTTACCAGACTGCCTTTGAAATAGACCTGAAGCGGGACCAGGGTATAGCCCTTTTCCTTTATCTTGGCCTGCAGCTTCCTGATTTCCAGCTTGTGCAGCAGCAGTTTCCTGCTGCGCAGCGGATCTTTATTGAAAATGTTGCCTTTTTCATAAGGACTGATATGCATACCGTAAACATAGACCTGGTTGTTCTCAATCTTAATAAAAGATTCCTTGATACTGCATTTACCCATACGGAGCGACTTTACCTCCGTACCAAACAGCTCAATTCCCGCCTCGTATTTTTCATCAATAAAGTAATCGTGGTATGCTTTCTTATTATTGGCAATTAATTTTACGCTCTCTTTTCCCATTTTGTTTCTTATCCTCCTGTTTTATTCCGCTATCTTGCCGTGTTTATATTGCCGGCCGGAATAAAGTCGATGGTCTTTGCAAAACGGTCGCAGCCTGTTACCTGCACCCGAATTGGCTGACCTAATTTATAAGTCCTTCTTGTCATCTCACCGATCAATTCGTAATGGAGTTCATCGAAAAGATAGTAATCGTCGCGCAGCTCATGGATATGCACCAGCCCCTCCACTGTATTCGGCAGCTCCACATAGAAACCCCAGTTGGTCACGCCGGAGATGACGCCTTCAAACTCTTCTCCGATGAACTGTTCCATATACTGGACTTTCTTCATCTTATCAGTCTCCCGCTCCGCCTCGTCCGCCCTCCGCTCAAGGGCCGACGTTTTGACCGATACCTCGGGAAGAATCTTTTCGTAATGAGACACTCGTTTTCCATCCATCTTTCCGTTCAGGCATTCCTTGATAATGCGGTGTATCTGAAGATCCGGGTACCGTCTGATAGGGGAAGTGAAATGAGTATAATATTTTGTCGCCAGGCCAAAATGCCCCGAATTCTGGGTAGTATATTTTGCCTGCTTCATGGAGCGCAGGGTCAGGCGGCTGATAAGAGCCTCCTCCGGCGTGCCTTCCACCTTATCAAGCAGCTTTTGCAGCTCCTTCGGATGCACCTCCCCACCGGGCATGCGGATTGTATAACCAAAATTATTGATGAATGTCCCCAGCTTCTTCATCTTTTCCTCATCAGGATTGTCATGTGTCCTGTAAAGGAACGGAATTTCCTGCCAGAAGTAATCCTCTGCCACCGTCTCGTTCGCGAGCAGCATAAAATCCTCAATCAGGCGGGTAGCCGCATTTCTGTCATAGGGTTTGATTTCGACAGGCCGGCCCTTCTCATCCAGTACGATCTTACTCTCCGGAAAATCGAAATCAATGGAACCGCGGCTGTGGCGTTTCTTCCTCAGAATATCGGCCAGTTCCTTCATCAGCTCAAACATACCGGTAAAGCCCTCATATTCCTTCATCGCTTCCGGATCATGCTCCGTAATCACTGCATTGACCGCCGTATATGTCATCCGCCTGTCTACACGGATTACTGTCTCGGCAATCTCATGTCCGGTTACAGTTCCCTTCTCATCGATATCCATCAGACAGCTGAGCGCAAGCCGGTCCTCTCCCTGGTTCAGGGAACAGATACCGTTGGACAGCTTATGGGGGAGCATCGGAATCACGCGGTCGGTCAGATACACGCTGGTTCCTCTCTTGAGCGCTTCCTCGTCTAGTGGACTGTGTTCTCTGACGTAGTGGGTGACATCGGCGATATGGACACCCAGTTCATATCCGCCCTGCGTTTTTTTAATTGTAATCGCATCATCCAGATCCTTTGCCTCCTCCCCGTCGATTGTGACGGTCTGAAGTTCTCTCAGATCCTTTCTTCCCGCCAGCTCCTCCGGCAGCACTTGATCCGGAATCCTCTTTAACTGTTCCGTCACTGCTTCCGGGAACTCCTCCGGCAGATTATAGGCCCGCACAATGGACAGGATATCAATCCCCGGATCGTTGATATGCCCCAGAATCTCTGTGATAACACCCTCAGACTTCTTTCCCTTACCGTCACCGAAATCTTTAATTCTGACAACCACTTTATGGCCGGTCACCGCTCCCGCGTCACACCCCTGGGGAATAAAAATGTCCTTTGAAACTTTCTGGTTATCCGGAATCACAAAACCGAATCCCTTGCTCTTTTCATAGATACCGACCAGATTATCATTGGCATGTTCCAGAACACGGACAACACAGCCTTCCGCCCGTTTCCCGTTATCTTCCTCCTCGATGACAATCTGCACCTTATCGCCATGCATGGCGCCGCCCGTCCTGTCACCGGGAATGAAGACATCCTTTTCTCTGCCTTCTACCGACACAAAGCCAAATCCCTTGGAGTGGCCGGTAAAAATGCCCGTCAGGGCAAATGTTTCCGGCCTGCCGAGTTTTCCTTTCGCGGACAGGCTGATCTGGCCTTCCTTTAACAGCGCATCTAGCACAGACTTAAGTTCCCTTCTCTGTTCCTTCGGTATATCGAGAAGTATTGCCAGTTCCTTCATCTTCATGGGGACGTAGGCTTTGTCATTCATCAGTGCCAGAATCATCTGCTTTCTTCTCAGAAATTCCTCATCCTTTTCAGGCTCAAAATACTCCCTGCCCCCGGACTTTTCTCGGTTCTTCGTATCTGCTGGCACACTTCCCGTCCTCTCCCGCCCTCTGTCTTTCTCAGTGCGGGAACTGATACGCTCTGTGTGTTTCTTCGGCTTTTTTCCGGGTTTTAATTTCTTTTTAATTTTATCCTTGATTTTCAATTTAATTCTCCATTAGTTTTCTTTTTCTTATTATGCAGGAAATTCTCCGGTTACATGCAAAAAAATACAAAATTTCCTTTCCTGTAAAGAAAAAACACCCCTGCTGCCAGGAGTGTCCGGATTACAATACTTTCAGGTTCAATATAAATGCAAGCACCAGCCAGAGAAATGCACCATATTTTGTCATCTTCTCCAACTTGCCTTCCATGGAACGGCTCTTATTCTTTCCCCAGTAGCTGTCTGCCATACCGCTGATGGAACCGGACAGGCCTGCGGATTTACCTTCCTGAAGTAAGATTACTACTGATAAAAATAAGCAAATCGCAACGAATAAAAAGGTGAGAATACCTCTTATCATTTTAGCACCTCCTATAGTCAAACAACTGTATCATACCATATTTTTTCCTGAAAGACAACCATTTGTTTGAAATATATATTTTGTCGTGAAGGCAGGTACCGGCGTCATCCCCAACTGCTTATCACAGTTCTCTAAAAGGCGCTCATATTACGGTAAACAGGTTCTCCCTCTAAAATTGTCATTACAGGAATAATCAGCTCGTTTCCTCTGACCTCTTTTCCCTTGACATCCACAAACACAATGTCCTTCTGTCTTCTCTCTAAAACTGCAATATTGGCAAAGGCGCCTGTTTTAAGGCAGCCGATTTTTCCTTCCATGCCCATCTGTTTTGCAGGTTCCGTTGTACAGCACGAAAGCACTTTTTCAAAAGACAGTCCGAGTCCCAGAAATCGTGACATCAGGTAAGGCAGGGAAACTGCCGGTTCAAAATGATGGGTGTTTTTTGTAAAATCTCCGGAAATTATATTTGGCTCAATCCCTGCCTGAATAGCTTTTCCTGCGCATTCGTGTCCAAAATGTCCTTTTCCGCATGCAGATTCCAGGATAATGCCTTTTTGAACCGCCCGTTTCATTTCCTCTGAAACACTTCCATCCTCCAATATTCCTTTTTGAGGTGTATAGACATGGCAAAAAATATCCCCTGGCCGCAAGATATCAATCAGCCCGCTTAATTCCCCTTGAAAATTCGGCATATGAACCGATAACGGAAGTCCGCAGCGCTTTGCGATTTCAATTCCCCGCCGCAGCGCATCAAAGCTGGTGGTTTGACTGTCCGTTGCAATCTCTGCGCTGATTCTAAGCTTAAGGCCGGCAATCAGATCGGAATATCGTTTGCATATCCTAAGTATTTTTTGCTCATTAAAATACTTTGGATTTATATTTTCATTGTGATCTCCGAGACAGCTGAGTCCCTCTGAGGCCAGGTTTAAATAGAGCTTCACATTTCTGCGCTCACGCTCGCTCAATAAGTGGATAAAGCTCTCTATATTGGAGTCACCTGCGCTGCCCGCATCGACTGCGTTTGTGACGCCATCTGAGAGGTACCGGTAAAACTCCAGCGCCGTATTCGTCCCGCCATGGTAAAAATGCGCATGGAAATCAATCAATCCCGGAGTGACGGCAAGTCCGGTTACATCCACTGTCTGGGACGCTTCCTCCTCTATCTTCCCGACACCTGTGATTCGTCCATCCTGTATCGCCACATCTCCTCTTTGTCCTGCATATCCGTTCGGAGGATCAAAGAGATATCCATTTTTTAAAATCAGATCCTGCATATTTCCCCTCTCTCACCCTGTTTTATTTCAGTGCGTCCTGATTCTGTACCGGACGGGAACTTTTCCCGGATAAAATATCACTTAATTTCCGCTCCGGATGCCAGAAGCAGACCCGCGCGATAATCAAAAACACTACTAAAAGAGCCACACTGATACCTAAAATAGTCCATTTTGAAGCCGCAAAAGCAAATGCCGGCATAAACATAATATATGGAAGCGACCATGGATAACAAAGCGCTGCTGATGCTGCTGCCGATTCCTGTCCACTTGTCTTAAATTCCGGGTCAACTACCCTTAAAAGCATCAGTCCGGTTGCCAGGACACCGCTCTCCAGGCCATAGCTTCCAAGCGCACGCTCGAACCAGTCCTCATCGAAGACTTTCCATGAAAAATAAAAGTTTACAAATAAATTTACCAGAACAACGACCGCGATCGTCACTACCATCGGAACCAGATAAAGTGCAAACACCTTTATCGAAAGTGTTGCAATCGCCGAGCATACAAGGAAATCAAGCGCCACTCCTGAAATACGGCTGATTGTCGCTCTGTCAATATAATCTCCAATCCCCATTTTTTTCATCACAAACGAGAGGAACGCGCCGCTGACCATTGCACAGGCAAATTCAGGTACATTGCTGAGAATCGGATGAATCGCAACTAATCCGACAGACAGTCCGTGGGCCATCAGCAGAATGATTCCGACAAAAGCAAGCTGCAGGGCCAGCGGATCCAGCGCATCATTGTAGGTTACGCCTGAACCGATAGAGCGTCTTTCTTCTTTCGGTACGATTCCCTCTTTAATTGAACGGGAAATATCCTGCGGTTTGGAAACGAGCTTCGCATACCCTCTGCGAACCCCGATGTTAATGATAAGCATACCTATAATAATACCGGACAGCAGACCGGCCGTTGCCATTGTATTCGATACCGATACACCATCAGCCCACCCGGCTGCTTCCAGCGCCGCTCCGGCTGCATTGGCCGTTCCGTGGCCCCCATGAAAGCCAAATACCGGCGTCAGGCCAAATGCCAGCGGAAGGTCCGTATAGAACGTCATCATTATGATGGTTACGATAAGTCCGGCCACAACCTGCGCCTGATGGGCAATACCGCCCACCGTAACGGCAGATAATGCTGTCTTTCCAAAATTTTTATTCTGTGCCGAACCAAAAAATGATACGCCCAGTACAATATTTACCAGCATTCCCGGCCATTTTGATATCGTGCCTCCGATAGGAAGGCTGAAAGGTGCAAATGAACCGAGGATCTGCGGCCCCAGCATCAAGCCGCAGAATCCTCCCAACAGCGAAGCCGGTATGTAAAGATTCTGCAGAAAGCGTACCTTTTTCCTGAGGAAAACACCTAACAGCAGCAAAATACTCAAAATCCCCAAATCATATAAAACCCTTGCAATCTCACTCATTCCCATTCTCCCTTCGTACTTTCATCATCTGAAATATTTCTTGTTTACAATATGTTCCGGTTCCTCTCCCTCTGATAATCTCAGGATATCATTTACCAGCATTGGAATTATAATATCTCCCAAATCAGCCGTTCCGCCTCCGATATGGGGAGTCACAATAATGTTCGGATTGCGAAGCAGTTCGTCCTGTGCGGACAGCGGTTCCCGCTCTACAACATCCAGACCGGCGCCGGATAACATTCCGGTACGCACCGCTTTTTCCAGAGCCACATCATCTACAAGGCCTCCCCGGGCCGTGTTAATTAAAATTGCCCCCTCTTTCATTTTTTTAATTTGTTCTTCCCCAATCATATGACGCGTCTCTTCAACAAGCGGCACATGGAGAGTTACGATATCAGACGTTTGCAGCAGCTCGTCCAATGGCAGATATGTCATCTTCCACTGTTCTTCCATCTCCTGCGGAAGCCGGACCGCATCATAATACTGAACCGAAGCGCCAAATGCCTGCACCTTCGCCGAAACCTGACGGCCAATGTTTCCGCCGCCGATAATGCCGACCCGTTTCTGATTCAGACAGTATGACTGGTTCAAAAATGTGTTCTTGCTCCAGATTCCGTTCTTCAAAGACTCCATATGGCACTGCAGTTTACGCCCCAGCGCCAGCATCAGCATCACTGTCAGTTCCGATACCGCATTTGCATTTGCCCCCGGCGTATTGGTTACCGGAATGCCTCTTTTTCCCGCTTCCTCTATATCAACAGAATCAAATCCGGCTCCCCAGCGCAGGATCATTTTTAACTTCGGATTCCTTTCAAACACCTCTTTCGGCGCCTTAAAAATCCGGAGGATGATAATTTCGGCATCCGTAACCGCATCAAATTGACTTTGTTCATTTACCTCCTCCAGCTCAAACTTCTGTTCCGGCAGGAGTTTTCTTAACTTTTCGTATGTCTGTTCCGGATAATTTCCCGCTAAAATAACTTTTATCATATCAGGCTCCTCCTTTTATCTGAGCGGCAATCGTCCGAATCATTTCTTCCGACGGCGCTTTCTGATCCTGCTTTGATACTTCAACAATCAAACGGAACAGATTGACATCCATTTCTTCTGAAATCTCCCGGAACCGTTTCACGAAACTGGAGTGGCAGCCGGAAAGACCCAGTGTCAAATCAAGAGGCGTCACAGGGTTATGATAATCATATCCCGCCATGGCCGGCTGCAGACGCTGTTCGATAAAATCAAGCATCTGATACAGGTCTGTCTCCATCATCTGATCATAACGGTTCATGATTGCCACGCAAATCTCCGTCGCCAGATTTCCTGCGCTCCTTGCCATTCCCATCAGGCCGCAGTCCAGAATGTCAATACCGTTTTGATAGGCAGCAACCGCGTTGGCAGCCGATAAGCCCAGGTTGTTATGACAGTGAAAAGCAACCGGAATCGCTACTGCCTCCTTTAACTTTTTCGTATATTCCGCCACCTGATTTGGCAGCATGGTACCAGCCGAATCCATAATCGTTATCTGATCAAGGCCTGCGTCTTCCAGCTTTTTTCCTTCCTCCGCCAGTTCTTCCGGCGTCAAAAGATATGCTTTCATTTGAGAATAGAAAGCCTTTAATCCGGCGCTTTTTATGTCTTTGACTGCCTGAACGGCTATATCGGCATCCCCGGCGTCAGCTCCGACCCTCAGGAAGGATAAACCGCTCTCCTTTGCAAGCGTCACATTTTTTTCACGGTATCTCTTTGCATTTAAAAACATTCCGAGCTCGGAGCCTCTGTCCAGATATTTTTTTGCAATCTCCAGATAAGTTTCATCCGTCTCCGCCGCCGTGAATCCGGCTACCTCATATGCGCCGATGCCTCCTGCATTTCCAAATTCTATGATTGGCACACGGCATGCTGTCAGGCCATCTAACACCATATCCGTGATTTCCGCTGAAAACCCTTTTCCGACCACATTGGCGCCATCCCGCAGCGTGCAGTCCATTAATACGACTTTTTTCATGCTTCCCTCCTGTAATTACAGAATATTATATGTTTTTTCATTCTTTTTTCTCTATTTTTGTGATCATAATATCACCAAATTATGTCAATGTCTAACAGTATTATTTTCATATTTTCACAATATAAATATTGTGGTATCAGATACAAAAACCTGCCGCCACACAGCCCTTTTCCACCAGGCTGCCTGACGGCAGGTTTTATGCATTATCTTCTTATCCGTGTTCAGAGAGAAATGACAGCGGTACGGCCGGCACTCTTATCGGAGCTGCTCTTCAATCCTCAAAAGCTGGTTATATTTCGCCACACGATCGGAACGGCACGGCGCTCCGGTTTTAATCTGTCCGGAATTTACCGCTACTGCAATATCGGCTATGAAGGAATCCTCCGTCTCGCCCGAACGGTGGGAAATCACTGTGGTATATCCCGCTTTTTTCGCCATCTCTATGGCATCAAAGCTCTCTGTCAGCGTACCTATCTGGTTTACTTTGACAAGGATAGAGTTGGCCACACCCTCTTTGATTCCTCTGCTGAGCCTCTTGGTATTTGTAACGAAGAGATCGTCTCCCACCAGCTGAATCTTCTTACCGAGTTCATCCGTCAGCCGTTTCCAGCCCTCCCAGTCATCTTCCTGGAGGCCGTCCTCGATGGAACAGATGGGGAATTTGCCTATCAGTCTCTTATAATAGTCCACCATCTCCCCGGCCGTGCGCCGTATCTCCCGGCCGTTCATCGCAGTCTCACCCGGGAACAGGTACAGTCCGCTGGCCTCATCGTAAAGCTCGCTGGATGCGGCGTCGATGGCGATTTTAATGTCGTAGCCGGGATGATAACCGCTTTTCTCGACCGCCTTTACGATCGTCTCCAGCACTTCCTCGGCATTTTTAAGATTTGGGGCAAATCCTCCCTCGTCGCCGATAGCCGTACTGTATCCGCCCTCATTTAATACCTTTTTCAGTGTGTGGTAAATTTCCGAACACATTCTCAAACCTTCGGAAAAGCCGGATGCCCCGACAGGCATAATCATGAATTCCTGCAAATCCACCGTATTGTCCGCATGGCGGCCGCCGTTCAGGATATTCATCATCGGAACAGGCAGCGTCGATGCCCCGATTCCTCCGAGATACCGGTACAGCGGGATATGAAGGCCTTCGGCCGCAGCTCTTGCAACGGCCATCGATACACCGAGAATCGCGTTGGCTCCCAGTTTTTCCTTGTTTTCCGTTCCGTCGGCATCTATCATAAGCCGGTCTATTTTTCTCTGCTCCAGCGCATTTTCAAACAGAACCGTCTCGCCGATTACATTGACGATATTGCCTGCGGCGGTGCTTACTCCAAGTCCATGATACCGTGTATCACGGTCCCTCAGTTCCACCGCTTCGAATTTACCGGTGGATGCCCCTGAGGGTACCGCCGCCCTGCCTACCGCTCCATTTTCCAGTGTTACTTCTGCTTCTATCGTAGGGTTCCCGCGGGAATCCAGAATCTCCCGCCCCTTGACACTGACTATCTCAAATTCATTATTCATTTCTAACCGCCTCCTGATTTACTTTCTTTCTGTAAGAATAGCCTTTTTTTCCCCATTTTATGCCTCCTGTAATTTCCAGAAAAAGGAACCGGTCTGCCGGCGAACTCTGCCTGGAATATTTCGTTGGAAAAAAACGGCGGGCATTAATTTCTGCCCGCCAATTCATATCTCGTTTTTTTCATCGATACTTCATATTTCCTGAAGGTTCCTCTTCCTCCTGTCTTTGCCGCGAACAGCGCTATATCGGCTTTCTCATATAATTCATCGAAACCGGTTCCCTGCTCCGGAGCCATGGCATAACCGGCTGAAACGGAAAATATCATTTTCCTTCCGTCATTCTCACAGCTCATAGCCATGTCCTCTATCATCTGTGTAATCTTCCTGTTCAAATCTTTCTCACAGATATTTTTACAGAGAACAAGGAATTCATCGCCTCCAATCCGGCAGATTATATCGTCTGCCCGGAAAAAGCTTTTCAGCTTTTTTGCATTGCCTGCGATAACCGAATCCCCGAACACATGGCCGAATACGTCGTTTACCAGCTTGAAATTATCTAAATCAAGCATAATCAGGGCCGCTGTCTGCCCATCCATACTGCTCAGGAAACTTTTGATTCTGGGTATCGCCGTCTGCCTGTTATAAAGGCCCGTCAGCGCATCCGTCTCCGCCATTCTGGTCAGACGTTCCTCCTGTTCGCGAAGCAGCTCCAGCGCTTTTCTATTGGCTCTGCTCTCAATCGCCGCATTCTTTTCCCTCGTAATATCGATATAGTAACCGACCGCCTTGACAGGTTTTCCTGAGCTGCTGCATATCGTCTCGCATACCACCCGGTACCACTTCCGGTTCTCCCCCTCCCGCTGTATCTCAAATTCACAGCTGAGTCCCGTATTGTCCCTGTTTTGATATACGCGGGAAATATAGCGAAGGAAATCTTCCCTGTGCTCCCCAGATACCACATTCCAGTTTTTTGCGGTTTCAGAAAAATGTTCGATCACCTGGATACTGACATTTTTTCCCAGTTCGGCGGCGCCGGCTGGTTTCGGCAGGCCGGATACCTGGCTCAGATACAGAATATTGTTTTCTATATCCCAGTCCAGACTGTTAATCCCTGCCTGACGCAGAATACTTTCCATCTTTTTTCTCACAAGCCACAATTCCTGTTCTTTTTCCTTGATATAAGTGACATCGGCGCAGATACAGAGATAGACAATTCCGTCCGCTCCTTCACTGATATATCTTGCATCCAGGCTTATCCAGGCAGGCGGTTCACCGGGCACCGTGATACAGGTGACATCCTGAAAGCTTTTTCTGCGGAGAACTGCCTGTTTCAGCCGCTCCTCCAGGCTTTCCGTTCCGTTTCCCGCCGCGTTTTCACTGACCCCGGCTGCAAACATGGCTCTGTATGCGGACTCTGTATAGGGCCAGCGGCTGAATAAACCTTTGGCGAGAACCTGGGAATATAGACAATCATTCCTGTATGTAAGCAGATAAACGGACTCCGGCATATGTTTCATAAGCAGTTTCATCTTATTGCGCAGTTCCACCGTCTCCGTGACGTCGAGTACCACTCCCTGAAGAAAAGTCTTGCCGCCGTACTCCATGTAGCGGCTCTGGTCAATTACCCATATATATCCATTCTTACCTAGCATTCTGTACTCCAGATCGTGGACTTCCTCACACTCCTTCAGATATTCAACCCCCTGGATTACGTTGCTCCGGTCATCCGGATGAACCATATTGATAAATTTGTCGTTAAATTTATCTTTAATTTCCTGTCTGGTATATCCGAAAATCCCCAGAAAACGGTTGCTGATATAAATAAAAGGAAAACCAGGTGATTTGGCACACCTGTGATATCCGCCCGGCATATCATTGTACATAAAATGCAGTTCCTGATTCTGGCGCAGAAGCGCCGCGTTTCTCTCCGAAAGCTGCTGCTGTACAAACATGGTTTCCGAAATATCGGTGCAGGCACTGACAATCGCCAAACGACCGTCCTCGGCGCGCACCACCTTTCCTTTGTCGAGCGTCCAGAACCAGGTTCCGTCCTTTTTCGGCATCCGATAGGTTGTCGTATATTCCAGTCCTGCGTAATATTCAGAGCCGATATCCTTTGCCACCTGTTCCCGGTCATCCGGGTGGATTGTGTTTAACACCAGCCCGCCGATCGCTTTGGACAATTCATCATAGGAATCATACCCCAGCAGTTTCACCATCTCATAGTTGGCAAAATAAAGCGGAAAACCTTCTTCACAGTATCCTCCAATCATTCCTCCCGGCGTCATCTGGGCAAAAATCGCTGCCGCCGCCCTCCTGTTTTCTTCCGCCAGCTTCATAAACGCCGTATTTCTGTCGGAGATATTAACGACGGCTGCCAAAGCCCTCTGGGAAGATTCAAGCTGCTGCTCCTTCCGCTTCTGCTGTGAGATATCGCTGACCGAACCGTAGAACAGCCTGTGTCCGTCCTGCTCTCTCAGGAAAAAGGCCCGAAGATGCATCCACATGATGCTGCCGTCGCCTTTCAGGTACCGCAGTTCCCCCTCCCCTCCCCGGAATCTGTCTTTGCAGGCAGCTCCAAAGATTTTAAAAAGCTCCTCCCTGTCTTCCTGGTAAACATCATTCACAACATTTTTATGCCGCTCTTCCAGCTCCACCGCGCTTGTCCCTGTGATTTTGCAGTACTGCTCATTTACCCTCAAAAGCTCCACCTGGTTTCCGGACATGTCATACAGGCCGAAGCCGCCAAGGATATTATTGAGCATAGTCTCACTGAAGATATCATCATGCACCAGCTCCCTGGCCTGTATCCGGTTAATGGCTTTTGCCGTTATTCCCCGGAAATCAATATTATCTTCATCCGCCAGGATGACCTCGCACTGCGGCGCAGGCATCGGACGGTAAAAATAATAACCCTGCCCGTAGATACAGCCCATATCCAGCAGAAGCTCTGCCTGTTCCCTGGTTTCCACTCCCTCCGCGATCATCCGAAGCTCCATAAATCTGGCCATATTGATGATTGTCTCCAGGATTCCCGTCCCCCTGCCCGGGCTTTGTTCATACATTTTAAGGAACTTCATATCGATTTTGAGCACATCCACCATGACGTCGTTCAGCATATTCAGGGAGGAGTATCCGCTTCCGAAATCATCCATGAATACCAGGAACCCGGCAGACCGCAGATTCTCTATTACGCCTGTAAAAATATCATACTGCTCCGCATAGGCGCTCTCCGTGATCTCTATTTCCAGCAGACTCGGATCCAGATTATATTTTGTCACCAGATTGCAAAAGCATTCCACAACATCAATCGTGTAAATGTCCACCCTTGAGACATTGACGGATACGGGAACCGGCTTTCTTCCGCTGTCTATCCAGCTTCGCAGCCTGATACAGACATTCTCCCAGATATGAAGGTCCAGGCTGGCAATTAAGCCGTTGCTTTCCAGAAGCGGAATAAACTCTCCCGGTGAGATCACCCCCCTCTCCGGATGGTTCCATCTGACCAGTGTCTCGAGCCCGACAATCTTTCCGTTCGTCATATTGCACTGCGGCTGAAGGTAAAAGGTAAATTCATCATTATTGAGCGCACGCTGCACTTCTGAAAGCAGGAGGTGATCCTCCTCCATCTTTTCAAGCATTCTACTGTCATACCGGCAGACACGGTGGGCATAATTGCCCTTTACCGAGGCCAGCGCGACCGTAGCTCTGTCGTACATCGTGCTGACCGGAATATTCTTATTTTCAATGGCGTACAGTCCAAATGCAGGAAGAAAACCGGCATTTTTACCGTACAGCTTCACAAACCCCATGATCTTATTCTGAAGTCGCTCAAGCATCTTTCCGTCATCCGGCAATATGATCACAAAATCGTCGCCCCCCATATAACCGGCGATTCCCCGGTTCTCATCCTGGGCTTTTTTCAAATGCTGGGCAATGTTAATTAAAAACCGGTCGCCCTCTGCTTCCCCGTACCACTGGTTAAATAATTTAAAATGTTCAATGTCAATAACCATCAGGCAGTAGCTCTTATCCTCAATCTCCCTGAGAAAACTCTCTGCCGTACGGAAGAACTCCGAACGGCGGTAAAGACCCGTCAGCGGATCCTTCCCGTCTGCATTTTTATCCTTTCCTGACAGCTCCTCTTCTTTCCGCATCTGTTCGTCTATGTCCTGGATAAAGCACATCAGGATCTTGTCGTCATGCTCTCCCTGGATAAGCGGCACTACGATCTGGATAACCCAGCAGTAGCTTCCGTCTGTTTTTAATTTACGCAGCCGTTTTTTAAGGATATGGTCCTCCCCCTCTTCCTGCAGACATGCCGCCATCCTGTCCAGGGACCAGAATTCCAGAAATTCCTCCCTGTCGTCAGGATGGATCATATGCGTGACTACCTCGTCCAGCATCGCCCCCAGAGAGCCCTCCTCTGCCGGTATCACATATTTCCCTGCCAGATGATAGAGAATTTTATACGTATCCCGGGTCAGGTTCAATTCAAACAATTCATCGTAAGCCGATATACTGGTAAGATTATAAAATAAATTCTTATTAACCTCGCGAATTCCGGTCGTGATAACCATGGTGCAGGCGCCATGGCCCGGCCATTCGATGTTTCCCCCGCTGACCTCCACCCATCTCTGGATCACCTTGTTATAAAGCACCCCGCTCTTCGCCTCATCCTTCGCAACCGGGCAGTCACGGCATGGCTCCTCTTCCCGGCAAAGCGCTTCGTAACATCGTTCCCCGCAGCACAGAAACGGAAATGTCTGCCTTATTTTGTCATTAAAGTATACGATTCGGTATTGATCATCTATAATATAAATTCCGGTATCTTCTTTGTTTGAAATTCTTCCCATAGCTTCCCCACCTTGTGTCTTTGCCGGCATACTTCGACAGCAATATTTACAAATAATTATAAACTTTTTATACCTGTTCCGTCAATATTTTCCACTTTTTTATCATATATAAGTAAAATTTTACAAATTTCGAAACTTGTTTTTTATTTGTATAGACGATAGCCGAACCTGCAGGATCCGCCTCAGGTCACTTTCTTACAACGATAACCTGCCCGCTCCGCACAGGCCGCTGCCTTCAAAAAGAGGCACCCGGCCATGGCTGACGAATCAGCTGTGGCCGGGTGCCTCTTACCTGCTTGATTTAACTTCTAAGTTCGATTCCAAGACCTTGCAGGCCGTTCAGAATCTTATTCATAACCGTATTTACTTCTTTATCCTCCAGCGTGTGATCGTTAGCCCTGAAGGTGATTGAGTAAGCGATAGATTTATAACCGGCAGTGATCTGGCTACCCTCATAGATATCAAAAAGCTTGTAGCTCTCCAGGATCTTTCCGCCTCTCTGTTCAATGATATCTTCCACCTGACCGGCCAGGATCTCTTTTTTCATCACCATGCTGATATCCCTTGTCACAGCCGGATATTTGGCGATTCCGGTGTACTTATGGTCAAAGGTGGCATTGGGCAGGATGGACGGCATATCGAGAACCGCCACATACGTCTTCTCACCCAGTTTGTAATTATCGGCAACATCGGGATGGATTTCCCCCAGATATCCGACACTTGTTCCGTCGTAAATGATCTCCGCCTGCCGGCCCGGATGCAGGAATGCTTTGCCCGCCTCCGGATTATAATGCGGCTTTTTCTTCATTCCGATTTTGTCGAAAAATTCTTCAACTACACCCTTCATCGTATAGAAGTCCCCGCTGCCGTACATGCCCAGCGTAAACTGCTGGCGCTCGTCGGGAAGCTCGGCCAGCGGAAGCTCTTTAGGAATATAGATCGTAGCCAGCTCATAGAGACGCACATCTTTATTTCTCCTGTTGTAATTGGTGGACAGGGAGGTGAGCATGCCGTTTAACGGCAGTGTACGCATAATACTGAAATCCTCTCCCAGCGGATTGGAGATTGTGATTGCATTTCTGAGCCCGCTGTCTGCCGGAAGCATCAGCTTATCAAATACCTTTGGGCTTTCAAAGGAATACGTCATGCTCTGGCTGAATCCTGAAAACTCCGCAATCTCCCTGGCCACTTCTTCCACCCTCAGCTTAAAGGACAGTTTTCCTGTTGTAGCCTCACCGGTCGGGAGAGAGGTCGGAATCACATCGTATCCGTAGAACCGCGCCACTTCCTCCGCCAGATCCGCCATGCAGTGTATATCCTGTCTCCAGCTAGGCACAATCACTTCACCCGTTTCTTTATCATAGTCCAGTTCCACCCGTCCCAGGTATTCAAGCATTGTGTCTGCCGCGATGTCCGTTCCCAGAAGCCGGTTGATTTTCTCCGGTTCGAATTTCACTCTGTTGCCTTCTCTTTTTACCGGATAGACATCAATGATTCCGCCTACCACTTCACCAGCTCCCAGTTCCTCAATCAACTGGCAGGCGCGGTCGATTGCGGCTTTTGCCGTATTCGGATCGAGCCCCTTTTCGAATTTGCCCGACGCATCGGTCCGAAGTCCCACACGTTTTGAGGAAAGACGGATATTCGTACCATCAAAGCAGGCTGCCTCAAAAACCATGGTCTTTACATTATCTGTGATTTTTGAGTTTTCACCACCCATAATTCCGGCAATTCCCACTTCCTTCTCCGCATCATTGATCATCAGGACACGGCTGTCCAGCTTCCGCTCCTGTCCGTCCAGAGTCTGGAACACATCTCCGTCTTTTGCACATTTTACAATGATTTTATGACCGCCGATTTGATCGTAATCAAATGCATGCATCGGCTGTCCGTATTCTTCCATCACGTAATTCGTAATATCAACAATATTGTTGATTGGACGGATTCCGCTTGCAGCGAGACGTCTCTGCATCCAGACCGGCGATGGCGCTATTTTTATATTTTTCACCATTCTTGCACAGTATCTCGGACAAAGCCCGGTATCCTCCACGGATACTTCCAGATAATCATGGATATCTTCGCTGTTTCCCGTATCCGTCACAACCGGAGGCATGAATTTCTTATTAAATGTGGCAGCCGCCTCCCTGGCAACACCGATAACGCTGTAGCAGTCCACGCGGTTGGATGTGATTTCATACTCAAATACCACGTCGCGCAGTCCCAGAATCTCCACCGCATCCGCACCCACTTCACAATCGTCAGGGAGGATATAGATGCCTGATTCAGGAGTATCCGGATACATTTCACGGCTGGATCCCAGTTCCTCGATGGAACACATCATTCCGTATGATTCAATTCCTCTGAGTTTTCCTTTTTTAATCTTGATTCCGTCTTCCGGAAGCGGGCCGCCGTCATGCCCTCCTGCAACCCGGCCGCCGTCCCGTACAACCGGAACTTTATCCCCCTCTTTCACGTTCGGCGCTCCGGTTACG
Organism: [Clostridium] symbiosum ATCC 14940; assembly: GCF_000466485.1. Classification (GTDB taxonomy): domain Bacteria; phylum Bacillota; class Clostridia; order Lachnospirales; family Lachnospiraceae; genus Otoolea; species Otoolea symbiosa. The sequence goes on from NZ_KE992804.1 coordinate 17,437, forward strand.
ATCTGGATGGATTCTTCTCCGACATTGACCTGACAGATAATCAGTTTATCTGCATCCGGATGGCGTTCTATCTTTGTAATCTGGCCAACCACAATCTTTTCCAGATTTTTATCAAGGCACTCATAGCCCTCTACTTTTGTTCCGCTTAAGGTCATGGCGTCGGTATACTCCTGAGCCGTTACGTCTAAGTCCGGAACATATGCTTTAATCCAGGATAATGCTGTGTTCATTTCTATCTCCTCTGCTCTTTCATCATCTAATCCGTAACATTTCAAACAACATGAACTGTTACTCTTATCCGCTCATTAAAACTGCTTCAGGAAACGGATATCATTTTCATATAAAAGTCTCATGTCGTCTATCTCGTATTTCAACAGCGCAATTCGCTCCAGTCCCACACCGAAGGCAAACCCTGAATACTCCTCGGGATCAATGCCGCTCATCTCCAGAACATGGGGATGTACCATACCGCAGCCCAGGATCTCAATCCAGCCGGAGCCTTTGCAGAAACGGCAGCCCTTTCCGCCGCATTTAAAGCACGTTACGTCCACCTCGGCACTCGGCTCCGTGAATGGGAAATGATGGGGGCGGAACTTAACCTTTGTCTCCGGTCCGAATAATTCCCTGGCAAATTCAGCCAGCGTCCCTTTTAAATCGGCAAATGTGATGTTTTTATCAATTACAAGTCCCTCAATCTGATGGAAGGACGGAGAATGAGTTGCATCCACCTCATCGGAACGGAATACGCGTCCCGGTGCGATCATACGGATCGGGAGTTTTCCCTGCTCCATTGTCCGTACCTGAACCGGCGATGTCTGGGTCCTTAATACGATTTCCTTATTAATATAGAAAGTATCCTGTTCATCCTTTGCCGGATGGTTTGCCGGAATATTCAGTTTTTCAAAGTTATACAGATCATGTTCCACTTCCGGGCCTTCCACAACCTCATATCCCATGCCCACAAAAATGCGCTCCACTTCCTCCAGCGCAATGGTATTCGGATGGCTGTGTCCCACATTGCCTTTTTCAGCAGGAAGCGTAACATCGATTACTTCCCGTTTCATCTGCTCTTCTCTGGCTTTTCTGGCCAGAACGTTTTTTGTCTCCTCCAGCTTCGCCTCAATCAGCGCTCTGGCCTCGTTGACCATCTGTCCTACCTTTGGCCGCTCCTCCGGCGAGACGTCTTTCATACTCTTTAATACACTTGTCAGCTCGCCTTTCTTCCCCAGGTAAGCAACACGGATATCATTTAATCTCTCCAGCGCATCGGAAGCTTCAATCTGTTTTAACGCTTCTTCTTTAATCTTTTCTAATTGCTCTCTCATATTGACTCCTTTTTGAAGTGTGAATTTGAAACGGCCCACAGATAAATTACGCCGTCTGCAACATAAAAAGCCCCGTCTCTTCGCAATTGCGAAGGGACGAGGCATCAAGCTCGCGGTACCACCCTGTTTCCTGCCATGCAGGCTCTTATCTTATACGTAACGTGTATGATCCGTCACAGCCTACTGAATGTATCACGGTTCGGCCATGCAGCTCCGGTGGGAAATTCGAACACTTATCTGAACCTGAAGGAACTTACAGCCGGTGATTCCTTCTCTCTGATGGGAAATAAGATTCTACTGACACTTTCGCAGCCTTTTTCTATAGGGATTTCTGTTAAACTTAGGTAATATTTTAGCACATCTCTTTTATTTGTCAAGTAGGAATTTCTTTTGTGTCTGCAAAGTGAAATTTAATTGAAAATGGAGGACGCGTCCGGAACGGATCATGTCCGGTGTGGTGAGGGGG
>NZ_KE992805.1 GCF_000466485.1 [Clostridium] symbiosum ATCC 14940
CGTACCGGCGGCGTCCTCACCTGCTTAACTAAATGACGTTGATTCACAGCCTGAGATATCATGGAAAAGGGAGACAGCCCGGCTGTCCCTCTCATCCTCTCCTTTTTCTCTGTGTCAGCAGCAGTACCGTAGTGATAATAGCCGCCAGTCCGGCAAAATCCATTACGGTAAAGTCGGTGCCCAGCCACAGAGCGGAGATAACAGTTGCTGAAACCGGTTCGATGCACGCCAGCATGCTGGCTTTGACGGAGCCGATATCACTGACGCCCTGGAGATAGAGGGTGAAGGAGAGGGCGGTTCCAATCAGCACGATGGCGGCCAGGCCAAGAACCGTTCCCAGATCAAAGGTTACACGGACCGTCCAGTACCTGGTGGCGAAGAACAGGAAAATACCTCCTATCAGCATGCCGTAACCGGTGACGACCGTGCTTCCCCAGCGTCCTATGATTTTTTCCGGCAGCATGGTATAGCTCATCAATGCCACCGCTGATAAAAGTCCCCATGCCAGGCCAAGGTTTGAGATGACAAGTGAGTGGATATTGCCATGGGTAGCCAGAAGAAAGGTTCCCGCTACAGCCAGGATGATAGCGAAGACCTCCCTGCCTGAAGGAAGCTTTTTTGCCATAAAGCAGGACACGATCATGATGAGAACCGGACCAAGATACTGCAAAACGGTGGCGGTCCCTGCATTGGAATGGGAAATAGCCGTCATATAGCTGTATTGGCAGAACATCAGGCCGAAGATGGAGAAAATGAAAAGCTGCCGCCGGTCCCTTTTATCCTGCATGATTTCTTTCATCTCTTTACGCTGCTTTATAAAGGCCAGGACCAGCAGGATGATGCCGGCGCAAATCATGCGCGTGACCGTTACCCATGCGGAGTCCAGGTTTTTATATGTAAAAAGATACTGGCCGCAGGTGCCGGAAAAACCCCACATGGTACCGCCCGCCAGCGTAAAGAAAATCCCGCGGGCTGTTTTTGATTTGTTTAAGCTGTCTTTTGAATCTGGATTCACGTTCTTTTACCTCTGTTAGTTATTGTTCACAGGCAATACTGCCCGAAGCGTTATCGAGAGTGTGTTTTGTGACAATTAATATTCTCCTTGTTTTATATCAGATTGTCAAGAAGTTTCATATGGAGATTTAACTGAGGTTTGGAGGACGCGT
>NZ_KE992806.1 GCF_000466485.1 [Clostridium] symbiosum ATCC 14940
TCAGGAAATTCCCTCTCTCCACGTCATAATAACGGACCCGCTTATAATCGGTCATGACATCACCGTAGGTCAGAGTCAGTCACTTACAATTAGCGGAATCAACCGCATTACATCGTATCAAATCCATCAGCTTATTAACGTTTTTTCTGACGCTCTTCGGCGATTGGTATCGGCTCTTCTTATGTACTCTTTCCTTGACTTCGCCAGTCTCCTAATCCAGATATTTGTCCTTACTGAGATTTTGAATCGACACTTTTTGTTGGTTCCAGCCGTAAACTGAATTTCTTGGCAGGCTCCGCAGATCTTCAATTTTAATTCGGTGTTCTTGTGCAGAATAAAAAAATCAGACTTTATTCTCTTTACTCTCATAATAAACACACCCTTTCCAACAGCTGTTCATTGTTAGACAGAGTGCGTTTATCTCATGCTTTTGGAACTGAATGTGAACTTACGTATACCCAGCCTCAAAAATTTATCATAAAGACCAAGACCTGGATGGATGGTTGGATCTACTACGCTTTCGGCGTTGGGTTGGGTGGTCTCAAAGGGGTTGAGGGATGAAAAGTCCTAAGGTATAACAATCATTAAAGCAATTTGGTATAGTTTATCACCTAACACCCTCAGTTAACTCCTCTATAACCGACCATTTAAATAACTCCTTAAAATCATCAAAACACTTTTGGCATATCCAATTTTTCTCGTCCAGAGTGCAGTATCTATCAATTGAGCAATCTTCCATAAATTTATACCAACAAAAAGCACAATGCTCATGGTCATTATACTTACGTGGGTCATCACTTGGCATAAGTATTGGGTGAAGATTAGATATAAATCGCTTGTGCATAAGAGTTTCCCCCACGAGATAATCCTCTTGGTCTCTTATTCTCCAATCATCTATATTCATTCTTTTTCCTTTCTTTTATTTTGACACTAACGTTCCATCTGAATACACTCTATACTGAGTTCCATTTTTGTGAGGTATGTAATCCCAATGAGGTCCTACCGGCTCTCCATGATTCAATTCAGGCTTTAAAATCGCTGGGTTGAAAAGTGTGCAGATTAAAGGCTGGGTGGCTTTACGCCACCCAACCGGAGGACATCGCCTGGCAAAGCCGGACAAGTGATTATTAAATTGAATATCACTCTACAAATGTCTTTAAACAATATTCTTTAAACTCATTAAACGTAAAAATGTTTCCCTTATCATCATCAACATATACTTTTTCTTTAAATATAAGCTGTTTCATTAATTTATTTAGTACAGCGTTGTTCGTATAACATATCAAATAGAAAAATATATTATCAGGAAATAATTTATGAATACATTGCATTTCGCCATACTCAAAATCTTCGACTATTTCATTTGATAAGGTAATGTAAACTCGTCCATTTTCCATCTCAATATTTAGCTGATTTCCTTTTTTATAACTACTAATATCATCCCCCTTACACTGACTATTAATCAAACTCAATATTTGGTTACAATTTGTTATTAAAACAATTGACTGCATACATCCCCTCCTAATTGCCTTTTAAATAATTTATCAATTCATTTAAATTAGTAAAAACTTTGAATCCATTTGCCTCTGCTCCTTTAATAATAGATGGCTTTGCATCCGGGACATATCCAATGGCTTCTTTGCCTGTAGCATTTGCTGTGTTTATTAGTTGAGTAGTTAATCCTTTTCCACCACCACTCTTAACCTGAATTACAGCATTATCTAATTCAATGTCTAAATCTGTAATGATCCGTCCATCTGAATCTCTAATAACTCTATTTACATCAGATACTTTCCCTGGAATTGTATCATCAATAGCATTGGCTACATCGCCAACCAGTGGGTCTTTGGAAGACCACCCACTTGAACTGTTTTGAGAATTAGAATCCCCCTTACCTTCCTCCTCCGATTCTTTTTTATTCTCCTGATCCCTCAAGATATTACCTGGCGGCAATACCCCAGCCACTGAACCCGCTGCATCTCCCGGTATTGTCACCTCTCCGACTCCCGGCAGTACAACCTGCTGGC
>NZ_KE992807.1:0-4886 GCF_000466485.1 [Clostridium] symbiosum ATCC 14940
CGGCGTCCTCACCTGCTTAACTAAATCTCCATTATGCTTTAGCAACTGCCCCCCCCGTCCGAACTGTTACCTATAATGATATTACCATGCGAATCACATCAAGCTCACGAAAGGAGGCTGCCTGCCTATGGATTCTTACGAAAAACGAGGCTATCTGGATCGGGAATTCCGGCTGTTCCATCTCTCAGCCTGTCTCCCCGGCGATATCTCCTATCATTACCATGACTTTGATAAAATCCTGATTTTTCTCCGCGGAGATGTGGATTATGTCATAGAGGGCCGTTCCTATCACCTGAACCCATACGACATCGTTCTGGTCGGCCACCATTCCATTCATAAGCCGCTGCTCCGTTCCGGGGATGTCTATGAGCGGATCGTCGTATACCTCTCTCCCGGTTACGTGGACAGTTTCCGCACCGAGAACTGCGACTTAAGCCGCTGCTTTAAAGACGCCAGGGAACACTGCTCCGATGTGCTTCGGATCAGTTCCCTGAAAATCAGCTCTCTCTATGAAAGCCTGATCCGCCTTGAAAAAGCATGCCGGGAAGACGGCTATGCCAAAGAACTGTACTGCCGTATTCTTTTTCTGGAGTTTATGATCCATCTGAACCGGGCTGCGTCCGGGAGCCATCTGGAATATGTAAGCACCAGCCCCAGCAGCGAAAAGGTTCTGGAAATCATGCGCTATATCTCGGAAAATCCTTCCGCCGACTTCACAATTGACAGTCTGGCCTCCCGGTTTTTCCTGAGTAAATTCCATATGATGCGTCTCTTCAAACAGGAAACTGGTTATACCATCAACAGCTACATAAATGAGAAGCGCCTCCTGATGGCCAAGGAACTGCTGGGCCGTAACCTGCCGGTAACCGAGGTCTGTTTCCGCTGCGGCTTCCGCAACTATGCCGCTTTCCTTCGGGCATACAAAAAAAACTTCGGTGAAAATCCAAAATCCGGCAAGAGACCGGAAGGACGGACGTCAGTCGATAACCTGCACGCTCCGCGCACAGAGCACCGCCTTCAAAAAAAGCCATTGTCCAAGTAGGTTATTCATTCCTTCTGGCGCAATGGCTCTTTCACAGTAACCTTTACAGGCCTTATTCTCCTTTTCGGAATTTATCCACTTCTTTTATCAGCATCTTCGTGTTCTCAATCATAGAGTCAAAGGCCCCGTATTTATAAAAATTAATAAATATAAGACCAATCGGCACAGCCAGGATCATACCTGCGATTCCTTTCACTTTGTACCCCATATAGAGCAGGAACAGCGTAATCAGCGGGGGCAGCCCCATGGAATCTCCCACAATCTTCGGCTGGATAATCTGCCGCACGACCTGCGTTGTGATATATATCAGAATCAGACCGGCCGCATACGGATATTCTGCCGAAAACAGTTTTACGACCGCCCAGGGCAGCAGAACGGTCCCTGTTCCGAAAATCGGCAGAAAATCCAGAACCGCTATCAGCACGGCAAGCACCAGACTGTATTTGACTCCCAATATCATAAGACCTGCCGCCAGGATAGCCGCCACGACAAACATGATTCGGAACTGTGCCAGAAAATAGCCGCCTATCAGCCCTCTCGCGTCCTTCTTCAGATAGTCCACATACCGGAACACGAATGGCGGCAGCACGGCCTTCAAGCCGCGCAGAATCTTATCGCGCTCCACCAGGAACAGATAGGATGCCAAAATCATGATGACTGTGTTCACCATGACGTTCGGAATGCCTTTTGCCACATTTCCCGCAATCTCCACTGTGGGAGCCGCTGCTTTGGAGAACAGCGCACCGATGGTTCCTCCCAAATTATCGGAGATTTCAAGAAGCGGTTTCTGGAGGCTGTCCGGCAGATAAGTGACCAGCTTCCTGCTGTTCTCAATGGCTTCCGTGATCTCACTCAGCGCATTGTCATACAGCAACGGCAGATCCTTCACAAATCCTGCCATCTCCGTGTAGGTCCACACGACTGCCAGATATAACAGACCTATGACAAGGATGAGAACACCCACGATTATCACCATGGAACCGTGGCGGCGCACCAGCTTTAAATGGCGTTCAAGGAACTTAACAAGGGGATTTGCAATCAGCGCAATAATCCACCCGATTACAAACGGCATGAAAAATCCCAGCAGCTTTGGACCAAGAAAACACACAATACAAAGACCCGCCAGAGGAATTAAAATGTTTAATATCATTCTGAGAAATCTTTTTGCATCCTCCAACCAGAAACACCTCCTAAAGCCGTCAGATTCCGGCTTACACTGAATGACAGATGAATACTGAATCACAAATAATTGTTAACTGTCAGCTTAAATTAAATGGTAATGCTCCGCTATCTTTTTAAATGCCGGCAGGGAGCGCTCAATCTTATCGTACGAAACACAATATGCAATCCTCACATAACCCGGACAGGCAAAGGAACTTCCCGGCACTACCAGCACATTATACTGCTTCGCCGTCTCACAGAATTCCTTTTCATTCTCCACCGGTGATTTCACAAAGAGATAAAAAGCGCCTTCCGGCTTGATGCAGTCAAAGCCATAATCCTTCAGGCTGTTATACAGGAGATTTCTGTTCCTGTCATATGCCGCCACATCCACTTCGGCGTCAACGCAGCGCTTAATCACCCTCTGCATCAGGGACGGGGCGTTGACACAGCCCAGCACGCGGTTGGCGATGGTGGCAGCCTGAATCACATCTCTGCTGTCTTCCATCTCATCCGGAATTACCAGATATCCAATCCGCTCTCCCGGGAGGGATAAAGACTTGCTGTAGGAGTAGCAGATAACGGTATTATGGTAATAATTTGTCACCCAGGGAACCGTGGCCCCGTCATAAGCCAGTTCGCGGTACGGCTCATCTGATATGAGGACAATGGAACTTCCCAGCTCTTTTTCCTTCTTTTCCAGGATAGCTGCAATTCTTCTGAGTGTTTCATCCGAGTAAATCACACCTGTCGGGTTATTGGGAGTGTTGATAATAACGGCTTTTGTCTTTCCGTTTATTTTCTCCTCAAACTCCTGCAGATTCGGCTGGAAATCCACGGTATTCGGAGACACGACGACAAGTTCTCCGTCGTATCCCCGCACATAGGAGCCATATTCCACAAAATACGGGGCAAATGTGATAACCTCTTCGCCAGGATTTAAGAGTGTTTTTAAAATTACATTCAGGCCGCTGGCCGCACCTACGGTCATCAGAATATTTGAGGAACCAAATGACGTATTAAACCGCCGGTTCAGCGACTCTGCGATGGTCTCGCGCACATCCTCATATCCTGCATTGGACATATACCCATGTACAAAAAGAGAATCCTCTTCCTCTATTATATCCTTAATTGCCTGATTTACTTCTTCCGGCGCCGGAACGCTGGGATTGCCCAGGCTGAAATCAAATACATTCTCCTGTCCGTGGATCGCGGCAAGCTTCTTTCCTTCTTCAAACATCATTCTGATTGCAGAGTTATTCTGCATAAGCGGTATCATCTTTTTTGAAATCATCACTTTTATCCCCTTTTCTTTATTTTATTGTGCCCCATCGCCTGGACACGGCAAACGCGGCTGCTCCCGTAACCGCCAGGTAAAACCAGGTTGTCGGATTGCTGAACCAGGTTGTGAAGAAAGACAGCATCATATAGATCGCAATCTGGGAATAGAACAGATACATAATCGGATTGCGTACCTTCTTCATCGCCTGCATCATATAGAAAGCCAAGGCCCCCAGTATACAGGAAAGTCCCAGCACACCAATGATTCCAAAATCATAGTAGGCGTCATAGAATACAGTCAGAGTGGTCAGTTCCTCCTTATTGACGAAATAAGGGAAATTCACCAGACCGGGAAATTTAAATTTGAGTCCTGACAGAGTCCACAGCGGCGCCAGCATCTTGAGTCCCCAGGAATGGCTTCCCAGTTCCTCTACCAGACAGTTAAAATTGTCATAATTGTTAGCCACATACATATAAGGCTGCGTGATAAAAATCGGCATATTCCCGTTCTTCATTTCAAAAACAGCATTCAAATACGTCACATCATGGCTTCTGGCCACTGTCAGCAGGAGATAAAGAAGCACTAATGCCGCCAGGGCAAAAACCGCATAAAGCAGGTTCAGCCTGCTGTCCATCTGAATATAGGTCAGCACAGCCAGGATTACCGCAAAAATCAGCTGGAACCTGGAGACGCACAGAATCGGTATGGCCAGGGCAATCAGGCCCAGCACGGCTATGATTGCGCTTCCCGCTCTGTTCCTTCCTCTGTTGATGCAGTAATAGATGACGCACAGCGATGGCACCAGAACAGATGAAACCGTGAAATAATGGATCCCGGTCAGATGGAAGGCCGAATATGCATGGGGCACGCCTCTGACAAACAGAGGCACATATCCCAGCGCCGCCGCCTCAATCAGGAAACAGCCAACGGATACTGCCGTCAGGCCGCAGGCACAGAAAAAGACGGACTGTTCATAATTTCCAAACGCGTTAAACCGCATCGGGCTTACACGTTCCGTGCCGATATAATGTTCCAGAAACCAGAACACTGCGTAGAAGCCGGCAAATGCCGCCAGAAAGCAGAGCCAGGTCATTGCCGGCCAGTCGGCGCCCAGACGGCTGAGCTTTAAGCATGCCAGTCCCTGTCCGCCGACCCAGGAGAGCGAAAAAAGCCCCCGCAGATTCAGCATATTCTCTGTTCTTTTATAGTCCATTAAGTAAAGATATAGGGCTGCCCCTATCAGTCCGGCACCGGACAGATAGAAATGGCCGCTCTTTGCAAACAGCCATGCGGCTGCGTAACATAGTGCGTAAACTGTCATACTTTTCATCCTCAACAGGTATCTTCCTAATTTTTATCAGTTATCTGACGTATCCCGTCCCCCGCCGATATGGCAGGGGG
>NZ_KE992807.1:4986-39542 GCF_000466485.1 [Clostridium] symbiosum ATCC 14940
ATTTTTATCAGTTATCTGACGTACCCCGCCCCCCGCCGATATGGCAGGTGCCGCATAATCATAATTGTATCATTACAAATTATAATTATGCGGCACCTTGTCTTCTCAGTCAGAAACTTATTTTGGCTCACACCACACCGGAAAACAGCGCGCAATCACGGTTTATCGGCCTTCCACAAAATTCTTCATGAACTGCTGTGTCTCGGCTGCCGTCACAAAGCCCATCGCCTGTTCCGCAACCGCCTTCAATTCTTCCACACTGTATCCGGTAATATATTTCCTCGCTTTCAGAATTGCAGATGCACTCATGCTGAACTCATTCAGCCCGAATGCCAGCAGCAGAGGAATCATAAGCGGATCGCTGGCTGCCTCACCGCACATTCCCACCATGATTCCTTCCCTGCGTCCGCATTCGATGATGTGGCGGATACTGCGAAGCACTGCCGGGTTAAAGGTGGAATACAGGTAGGAAACCTTATCATTGCCGCGGTCTACCGACATTGTATACTGTGTCAGATCATTGGTGCCGATACTGAAGAAGTCGACTTCCTTCGCAAACACATCCGCCATCAGGGATGCGGCTGCCGTCTCAACCATGATTCCGACCTGAATCTCTTTATTATAGGCAATTCCTGCCTCATCAAGCTCTTTCCCGATATCCGCCACCAGCTCCTTCGCTTCCCTGTATTCTTCAATACAAGTCACCATCGGAACCATAATCTTTATATTGCCAAAAGCGCTGGCTCTGAGCAGGGCCTTAAGCTGCGGACGGTAAATATCATCCTTTCTGTCAAGGCAGAACCGGATCGCCCGGTAGCCAAGGAACGGATTTTCATCCTTTTTAAGCCCCATGTAAGGAATCTCTTTATCGCCGCCGATATCCAGGGTTCTGATAATAACAGGTTTCCCCTTCATCGCGACGGCTACCTTTTTATAAGCCTCAAACTGCTCATCCTCGGTCGGCATCTCGTTCCGATCCATGAACAGAAATTCGGTTCTGAAAAGACCGATTCCTTCCCCGTCGTAGGCAAGCACCCGGTCCACATCCTCGGGCTTTCCGATGTTGGCCGCTATCTCGACCGTCACTCCGTCCACCGTGGTGCTGGACGTTCCGATATATTGCTTCAGTTCTTCTTTTTCCTGTAAATAGGCATCCCGTCTTTTCTCATACTCTGCAATCAGGTCACTGCCGGGATTTACAAAAATCTCTCCTGACTCTCCGTCCAGAATCAGTTCGTCGCCGTCCTTCACCTCACTAAGAATTCCCGATGCCGCTACGACAGCCGGAATTTCCAAGGCTCTGGACAGGATTGCCGAGTGGGAGGTGCGCCCTCCAAGCTCCGTCACAATTCCCGCCACATTATCGGGGTTGATTCCTGCCGTGACAGACGGTGTCAGGTCCTCCGCCATCAGGATAGTTCCCGCCGGAAGAAGGGATACGTCCACCGACTGGACTCCCAGAAGAATCTTCTGCATTCTTGTCTTTATGTCTCTCATATCCGCAGCTCTCTGCTGCATCAATTCATCATCCATGGAAGCAAACATATCTGCATACATATTGCAGACTGTCTCCACCGCAAATTCACTGCAGACCTTATCGTTATCAATCTGATTTTCGATTTCGCCCGTCAGCATCGGATCCTGTAAAAGCATTAAATGGCCGTTTAAAATCTCAGCTTCTTTCTCTCCGATTCTGGATGCCATGTCATCCGCAAGGGCGCTTACATCCGCAATACTCTGCTCCACCGCACTTTTAAAACGTTCTTTCTCTGCTTCGGCATCCTCGATTCCGGTATTTTCAATCACTAACTTCTCTTCTCTCAGAATAGCTGCTTTTCCAATACCGATACCGGCAGATGCGCCTGTCCCTCTTGCCATTGTGGTTCCTCCTCTTTCCGGATTTCTTTACTCGCCAAGGCCGTCGTTCACAATATTAAGCATTGCAGACAATGCTGCCTCCTCGTCCTTGCCGTCACATATAAATTCAATCTCGTCCCCGCACTTGATACAGGCGCCCAGAACGCTTAACACGCTCTTTGCATTCGATGTTGAATTTCTGAAGTTAAACATAATGGAGCAGTCATATTTACCCGCTTCATTACAGAAAATCCCGGCCGGCCTCAAATGAAGGCCGGTTGGATTCTTAATTTTTATTTTTGCCTTAACCATGACAAAATAACCCCTCTTTACTATTCTGATTTACTTTCTGCCGGTTTTGTCTCCGCCGGGCTGCTCTCTGCAGCTTTAGTCTCTTTTGTTTCGTTTGATTTTGATTCATTCGGCTTAGTCTCGCCCGTCTTCGTCTCTTCCGCAGTTCCCGAAACCTCGTCGGAAGGTGACTTCTCGGCAATCGTCATAGTCGCCTTCGGATAGGCGATTACTTCGAATGCATCATCCAGGTCAAGGGCCGCCTCGATGTCATAGGTTCCTTCTCCAAGACCGGTGACATCGGCATGTATATTCATCTTTGCGGTGGAGAGACTGTCCAGATCCTCCTTGAGTCCCCGCACCCTGATTTCCGCCTTATCGCTGCCAAACGTATAGGAATAATTATCGGACCTGCCGTTCAGCGCAATATCCTTCGTATTGACCGTAAATGTCTTCTCCCGCAGCGGCTCTACTTTCAGAGTCACCGTGATCACGGTATCGCTCATACCGGCTATCGTGATATTCGGTTCCAGGAAATCTTTGAGGTCAATCTCGCATGTCTTGTCAGAAGTCGCTCCGTCGATATTCAGCAGCGGATCCTGTACCGTAAGTGTACTGATACCCGCCAGATCCGACTTAAGCCCTGCCACGGAAACATTCTTGACAGAAGTCTCCACACCCGTATATTTATATCCCTGGGCAACCTCGCCCGTGACGACAAAATCAAGCGGTATCGTCTTTACCTTCAGTATCTGCATCGTGTACGTGATATCTCCGCCCAGCACCTTGACCTTGTCCTGGAGATCATTCAGCTTGTTCCCATTGGCATCATAGAATACCGGTGTGGCCGTGCCGGTGACATCCGAGCTGGCCCCCTCGATCGGAAATTCGATTCCTACTCCGCTGATTTGTCCCACCTGGGATACAGGTCCTTTGACATAGACGTGATCCGGCGACATGGTAATTTCACCCGGCTGGTATCCGTCCGCCTGTTTTCCATATGGATTCGGCACCAGTGTAAATTCTTTCGTCTGCAGGTTTTCCGTCTGAATCTTAATGACTTCCGGTGATTTGACCGTCGGCGCCGTCTCAAAGAGGTCGCTGTTGTTGACCACCTCAACCTTGACAGGGATCGCCCCGGTGACATCATACATCTCGGAGAGATCGGCATATGCCCTGAAATCACTCGGTTTCACCTTATACTGATCCTTGGTTCTGATACGGTAGGTAATGACTGCCGTTTTCTTGCCTACGATCTCATATGTCAGGTTCGCTTTTTCCAAAACCTGCTCATTAATCGGCTCTACAGGGACTTCTTTGGTCCCTGTAGTCACCGGATTCGCCACATTTACGACGGCCAGCCAGACAAAAAATGCACAGAGCAGGGAAACCAGCTTCAGTCCGGAATTTTTAGTCAGCTTTTCTTTCATTCTTCCGCCTTCCCTTCCAAATCTTAAATCTGCCCGTGTTTGCGTCTTCGTGTTTAATCAATGTGGACAGAAGGCTCCTCAGTTCGTCTCCGCTGGCTACCCTGCGAAGCTGTCCTCCTGACGCCACCGTGACCCGTCCTGTTTCCTCCGAAACGACGATGGTCACACTGTCCGAAGCCTCGCTGACTCCCACGGCCGCCCGGTGTCTCGTACCCAGATCCTTGCTGATGCCCATATTGTCCGACAGCGGCAGATAACAGGTTGCAGCCGTGACACGGTTTCCGCGGATCACAACGGCTCCGTCATGCAGAGGCGTATTATGTTCAAATATATTAATCAAAAGCTGGCTGGTGACAATGCCATCCACTTCGATTCCGGTTCTCTCGATCTCTCCGAGAGGAGTTGATCTCTCGATTACCATCAGGGCTCCGGTCTTAACCTTGCCCATCTCAAAGCTGGCCCTTACCAGCTCATTGATTGTCTTCTCATTAAAACTTTCATTCTTCTTCACATCATCGGCCGTGAAAAGATTGGTCAGGACATTCTTGCTGCCAAGCTGTTCCAGGGCTTTTCGCAGCTCCGGCTGGAATATGATAAGAATCGCCGTCACCGCAATATAGGAAGTCTTCTCGAGCAGCCACAGGATGGTATCCAGCTCCAGTATGGCCGCTAAAAGTACGAACGCAAAAATAAAGAGAATCCCTTTCAGAAGAGTCCATGCTCTTGTATTCTTAATCCATACCAGCATCTCATAAACGACTATCGTAATGATTGCAATCTCTAAGAAGTTCTTGAAAGTAATCTCCGGCACAAATGCTATCCAGGAATAAAGTTCCCTTAGAATCTCTGCCATGCGCTCACCTCCTTCTGTCATTCATTCTAACTTGCCGCCGCACGTTCTCAGTGCTTCGGCGTTCTGCGCGTATTAATCTTCTGTACCTTTACCTCAGGCTTAGTTACCGCAATTTTGGGAACCGCCTTCACATAATAATAGTAATCGTCATCCTCAAACTGCACGTACTCCGTTCTGCTATAGTCTACGGCAAAAACGAAGAAGTGATACACTCCCGCAACCGCTGCGGATAATATAATGGCAATTATAAGGCCCGGCACCGATACCGACACACCGAACTTAAAGTCACCGACAAATATCACAATCAGCTGGATAATGGAACCGGCCGCTATCGCCGTCCCCCAGGAGTAATTAATTGAAAGATTTTTCACGACATGGACGACCAAAACGCCCAGACATCCCGCCGCTACCATGACAAGCATCGTCTGATTGCCAATGAGGCTTTTCACAACCTGTGCAAATACCTGCGTCATCTCTACCTGTTCGCTGCCCGCCAGAAAACTGCTGTTCTGCTTCACATACATAATCACATAATAAATAAAGATACCGCAGCTCATCGGTATTACCGAAACCAGGCTGCCCGCCAGGCCCACCAGAATCGGAATGGCAAACGGCACTTTAAAAAAGAACAGGATCGGCGTTGCCAGAAGCAGAATACTGTCTCCCGGCTGGAATCCATAGTAAAGCAGGACTACAATCAGCAGGAAAATACAGGTAATCACCGCAACCTCCAAAGATGCGGCATAAAGCTGTATCAAAAGAAATCCGCCTGCCAGAAACGCGATCGTCCCATACGGCAGACAGGTGGATACAAGTCCTATAGCCACCGGTACGAAGGGGCCTGAAATCTTAGGCATAAAACCGGCGTTCCTGTTAATCAGAAAGATGGCGGTAAATCCTACGATAAATTTCAGGACAGGAATTACAAATGCGCTGTTTTTACCGTAAAATGCTTTGAGCCTCTCCTTAAAAACCAGAAGTCCCATCATACGCGTCTGCCCTCCCTCGCAAGTTCCCTGGAACGGCTGTGGTAATCATAGCGCTTGTCCAGATGCTTTAATTTCGCAATATAAATACGGTTTTTTCTAGCCTGATAATCGTATCGTTTGCCGTAAATAACGCAGATTAGCGCCATATACAGAACAAGCCCCACAAGGTAAACCGCCCCGCCCTTCCAGGCAAGCCCTGTGAGAGCGTCGATACCTATGGTGCTCAGGAAAACATCCATATTAAATAAAACCCAGATAGCCAGAATCATCACGCAGCAGAGAGTATAGCTGATAAAACCGCGAATCATGTTCCGGCTGATATAATCACTTTTGAAGTAACTGGTAACCGCCTGCATCCTGCCGCCGTTCTTTTTCTCGAAAACAGCCAGGTCGGCCATCAGCCTGATCTTCTCTTCATTGAGCATAAGTTCACTCCCCATTTACCATAAACGTATCAATTTATTATAGCATAAGTTCAGGTAAATGGCGAGTGTCTTAAATAATTTTCATAAAATTGTAAATAAAATGAAAATTCGCTATTATTTTTCTCATTTACTCATATCGCAGCGCATCAATCGGATCTGATTTCGCCGCCTTGGAGGCCGGATAAAGTCCAAAGAAGATTCCGACTACAGCGGAAAAAGTAACCGCCACCAGAATGACTCCCGGTTTGACAATCGTCGGGACTCCGATGGCCGCCCCCACCAGAGTGACCAGGCCGCCGCCCAGAAGAATCCCTATGATTCCTCCGCAGGCCGAAAGGATGGCAGATTCCGTAAGGAACTGGATCAGGACATCCCGGGTCCTGGCCCCCAGCGCTTTTCTGATTCCTATTTCTCTAGTCCGCTCCGTTACCGAAACCAGCATGATATTCATAATTCCAATCCCGCCTACAATCAGCGAAATAGCCGCGATGCCGCCCACCGCCAGGGAAAGCCCTGCCATCATGGAATCCACCTGCCCCATCTGACTGATCGCCGTCTCCATATAGAAATCCGACTTTTTACGGTCTTTCAGCTTTGCCACATAACTCAGCAGATCGTCATAAAATGTGTTCAGCTCAGCCTCGCTCATCGACGTGTCGGCAAAGAAATGACAGTAATAGAAGTGATCATTGGGCCAGGTCAGCAGCGTCCACGGAATATGGGCCGTTCCCTTATCACTTGGCGTCCCCATCATCAGCTTCTGGAATGCGCTCATCTTCTTCTCATATACACCCACAACGGTAAACTCTGCTACGTTGCCGAACAGCTCCGTGCGGAAGGTTTTCCCCACCGCATCCTCTGTCCCGAACAGCATCTTTGCGCTGTCCACATCCAGAACGGCGTTTGTTTTACGCGCTTTCACATCCGCCTCATTCAGATATCTGCCGTACAGTATATCAACAGGCTGTACGTCGATATAATTATAATCCAGGCCGCTGAAACCGAATTTTACCTTTTTGCGTCCGGCAACCGCATCGGCGGAGGTACTCATGGCGCTGTCAATGTAGCTGATTTTATCTCCAAATACCGATTTAATCCTGCTCAGCTCATCCATGGTAAAATAATCGCTCTGCCTGGTGTCGTCAATCCAGTATCCAATTCCCAGATACGCCTGGGTAATGCCAATATCCTGGTAAAGGCTGGAAAACATCCCCCTCATCGTATCGCCGATGGATACTATCGAGATAACCGAGCCGATACCGATGATGATTCCCAGCATCGTCAGGAACGACCTCATCTTGTTGGCTCTGAGCGCGGAAAATGCCATAATCATATTTTCTATCAGCATGACTCCACCTTCTTCCCCCCGGCTCTGTCTTTCCTCACATCGCTGACAATCTCCCCGTCACGGAACTTGATAACACGATCCGTGAATGCCGCAATATCTTCCTCGTGGGTAACCACAACCACGGTGGCGCCTTCGTCGTGAAGCTTGGAGAACAGATCCATAATCTCGACCGAAGAAGCAGTGTCCAGGTTACCGGTCGGCTCATCCGCCAGGATTAACGGCGGCTCATTGGCCAGCGCCCTGGCGATGGCTACCCTCTGTCTCTGGCCTCCCGACATCTCGTTGGGCATATGCTCCGTTCTCTCCCCCAGCCCCACGCGGCCCAAAAGCTCTACCGCACGTTCATGCCTCAGTTTCTTCGGCATATGGGCATAGGTCATCGGAAGCTCCACATTCTTTGCCGCCGATGTTCTGGAAATCAGGTTGAACGACTGGAATACAAAGCCAATCTTCTGGTTTCTGATTCTGGAAAGCTGATCCTGGTTTAATGCGGAGATGTCAATTCCGTCCAGATAATAATGTCCCATCACAGGCCTGTCAAGACAGCCCAGGATATTCATCAGCGTGGATTTACCCGAGCCGGACTGGCCCATAATCGCAACAAATTCACCTTTTTTTATCGTCAGGTTTATATTTTTAAGGCCGATTACTTTGACCGCCCCCGTATCATATACCTTACAGAGATTGACAATCTTAATCAGCTCGTCTGTATCTACCTCTGGAAGCTCGGCTTTGCGGTCCAGCCTCTTCCTGATTCTGGTCTGGAGTTTTCTTCTGTCAATCATTGTCTGTGCCTCCCTTATTCTGCTCCGTCACTGTGTGAACGGCTCCCTGCAAAGCTTTACTCATCGCTTTATTTCTCATCGGAGCGTCACCGCCATCCCTTCCGTGAGTCCTGCCGGAGATGTCACAATCATCATTCCCTCCGTCAGTGCGCCTTCTTCCACGGCATTCACCTCCACGGAAAGATCACTCTCCACTCCCGTCGTAACAGGAACCATATGTACCGTATTATCTGAGCTGTTGACAACTGCAACGCTGAGACTTCCGTCCTCCCCTGTCACAAGAGCTGTCTGAGGAACCGTAAAGACACCTTTCGCTTCCCCTGTCACAAGCGACGCCTTGGCGGTGATGCCGGCAATCAGGCCGTTGGAAGCGCCTCCCGCAATCCGGATCGTGGCAGGAACTACACGCTCCGAGGAGCCGCCGCCCTTTTCCTCACCTGTCGGGGAAATGGAGACAACTTCGCCCTCCTCGCTTTTTCCGTTCAGAATATCGGCGTCAATCTGCGCCTTCTGCCCTACCCGGACTTTCGAAATGGAATATTCGCTGACGGCGATTTCCATCTCCAGATTATCCAGGTTCTCCACAATGAACATTGGCTTCTCATCCTCAGGCTTATCCGCGAACTGGCCAACCTTCGAATTGACACGTACGACCGTACCCGTAATCGGGCTTTTCACCTCGGCATTTTCCAGATCCTTCTTTTTCTGCTCCAGCTCGAACTGAGCCGACTTCACCTTTAATTCATAAGATTTATCGGGCATCGCTTTCCCCTTCTCCACAGTAAAGGAATCCTTTTCCCTGGCCGCGTCTTTCAGGGTGTTTCCGGCCGCCTCCAAATCTGCGGAGGAGATATCGCCGGCATCGAATAATACTTTGTTTCTGTCGTAATTCAGCTTCGCCGTGTTATAATCCTGGACTGCCTTCTCATATTTATGCTGTGTATCCCTGATATTTTCATTATACTCGCTGACTGCCAGATCGTAAGAGTTCTGGGCAATATCCACAGCTTTCTGGGCGTCACTGCTGTCGATCAGGGCAAGAATCTGGCCCTTCTTCACGCGGTCGCCTTCCTTTACCATAATCTGAAGCACCTCTGCATGGAGATTGGAAACCACATCTGCGCTTTCCGTGCCCGAAACAGGCCCGCTAAGACTTAAAACCGCAGTCACATCTCCTTTTGCCAGAGGAGCCGCCGCCACAACAGGGGCTGTCTGCTTACTTCCCCCGCATGCAATTCGGCTTATAATAAACAGAAGAAGGAGCGTGCTGCCTCCCGCGATCAGCTTCTGTTTTTTCGTCCAGCGGGCAAACCGTTTCTTTTTCTTCTTGCCGCCGCTGTGGTCTTCGTTCATGTAGTCCAAAAGTTCCTGTTCCACTTCCGACACGTCTTTTTCCTCTGCAAAGTCCGGCTGCTCTTTTTCATTATTGTCCGGCAGTTTTCTTTCCACCGCATCATTTGTCACGATTAATTCTTCATTATCACTATTCTTTTTCTTATGCCACATAATTCAGCTCCCCGTTTTTATTTATTTTACGACTATTTGTGTTCTACCATAATAAACGAAGTATGACAAAGGATCACTTCAAGATCAATATGATATTGAAAAAGTTCAGAAAAACGTAAGAAAAGGTATAGTTTACTGGCAAATTCAGGATAATTTAAAAGATCCCCAGGGACTATACTCCATCCATCGCCAAAAGACCCGGGGCTGCCATAAGGCAGTCCCAGGTCTTAATATGACTGTGCGGACAGTTCAATCTGAAACTCTCCGGCTTTGATAATCAACTGGTCATCCAGATACAGATCCGGCTTCAATATGATGCCATCCATATGGCAGTCCGCTTTCACGGTACCACCTGCTCCATATACGCCAGCAGCGGACGGTTGGAAGCTCCTTTATGAAGGGGATAAATTCCACCAACCCGCATGGAAAGCTGCAGATCATCCTCCGCTTCTATCTTCTCGACACACAGGCTCTGCATATCGGTTAAAGAAGTCAGGATCACACTCAGCCCGCATTTATCCATGAGCCTCTTCATAATGGGATAGGCTGTTTTCTCCAGCTCCTGGGAACGTATCGCGCTGTAGCCCAGCAGCAGGCTCTTCTCTCCCAGATAATACTTCTTGCTTGCCTTTTCCTGCCTTAAGAAACCGCTGTCCGCCAGTGTATACAGCAGCCGGTAGGCTACCGTAGTGCTCATATTCATCTCCTCGGCCACAAAGCTTAATGTTATGCCGTTATATTTGTGAAACAGGTAGAGTACATCCAAAGCCCGTTCTACTGTCTGAAGTTTCTTTGATTTATCATTTTCTTCTTTCATTATTTAACTTACCTCAAATCTTTATTTTAAGTTTCCGAATCACAGTTTCTCTTATTGAATACCTGCCTCTATGATATAATTTTAAACGCCCTTCTGTCAATCTTTATTCCTGCCTGTGGACAGTAACTAAAACCGCCTTCCGCTGTCTGAAAAAAGTACGTCAAACTGTCGGTAACGCATTCGTGCGTTTTACGTGCTGAAAAAAGGCGATTTGCTTGAATATAGGCTTAATATATATTATAATAGCGATAAATGTAAACTGAAAAAGTTGGACTCGGAGGACAGTTGTACGATGCGGACGGAAGACATCCCTCCATATTTTGAGACGGCTCAAAAGGAATATCAGATTGTTATAGATAAGATAAATATGCTCGGCTAGTGCTCCACCATGTTGAAGCGGCAAGGGATTTGCGTCCTTTGATGATTATAAGGGAGCCGAAAAGGAGACGCCATGTCCGGTCAAAATAAAATACTAATCGTGGATGATGATATTATAACAAGATATATTGCAAAGCTGATCTTCAAGGACAACTTTGAGGTGCTGGAGGCCGAAAACGGCCAGGTCGCGCTTACCCTGCTCGACCGCCACCGTCAGGATCTGGTTTTTATTATTTGCGACGTATCGATGCCTGTCATGGACGGCTTCACTTTTCTGAAAGAAAAGAACAAGTTTATCTACAATAACGGCATACCTGTCATAATTATTACCTCCGTGGGGGATGATCAGATCAAGCAGAAGGCCATCTCTCTGGGAGCCGCCGATTTCGTGGATAAACCGTTAGATCCGGGAATTGTCCGTTTGCGGGTCAATAATGTCCTTTCTAACTATGGAATCGGCTACGCATACAACGATTCCCTCCAGCGCGAATTCCTGGACCTGATTAACCGCCAGCTCCGCGGAGGCACCCTGTGCATCCGTGACACGGCCGGCTACCCGATTCACTATGTCAGCGAATCCCTGGCCCGCCATCTCGGTTATCGGACTGCCGCCGAACTGATCGCTTGCGTGAACGGCAAATGGTCTAATCTCATCTGCCTTGATGAGGTGGATGAAGCAGAGAAGACCATGCGCCGCCAGCTTTACCATAAGAAAGAATTCATACGTGAATACCGGCTTCGGAAAAAAGACGGGGAATATATCTGGATTCGTGAGAACGGCAAATATTCCCACGACGAATCGAACGGTAAAAAGCTTGTTGCCCTCTGTGTCGATATTACGGATACGAAGAACGCGGAGGAAAAAGCCCGCTATAATGAACAGCTTGCAAACGTGGCCCTTGAGACCACAGGTATAAGTATCTGGGAATATGATTTTAAAAACAGATGTATCATCCAGGGCGAGAATTCCGTAAAAGTACACGGTATGAATACCGTCGTGAAGGACGTTCCCCGCTCACTGATTGAGTCGGAATATATCCACCCCGACAGTGCGGACGCCTTTGCCAAAATGTACAAAGACCTGGACAACGGTTCCCCGGCGGCGGAGGGTATCTTCAAAATACGGAGGGCCGACCAGCAGGGCTACTGGTATGAGCATATCAGGTATACCAATACCTTTGACAAGGAAGGCAGGCCCTACCGCGCCATCGGCATATCCAACGATGTGACGGAGCAGCGGAACATAATTGCCCGGTATGAACGGGAAATTGAATTCAACAAAACACTGCCGTCGGATATTTTCACCACCGCGCGGATCAATGTCTCGCAGAATACAATCGAAGAAATCCACACGGACATCCCTGAAGAACAGGACTTTATAAACAGTATCACTTACAGGCGTTTTCCGGAAATACTGGCCCTGATGCCCGGTATCAGCAAGGAAGCCGTCGATTATTTCGGTACTCTTTCCAGAGAAAATATCGGGAAGGCTTATGACGAAGGCCATTCCACCATTACCTATGAATTTCTGAAAGAGATGAACGGCGTTCCGGCCTGGGTAAGCTTTGAACTGCATACCATGCCGGATCCTTTCAATAACGATTTGCTGGCCTTTGTATATTACAGAAATATCGACCGGCAGCACCGTGAAGTGGAAAGACTGAAGCTTCTGGCGCAGAGGGACCAGATGACCGGTCTCTATAACCATGACACCACGCTGGAGCTTATCAAAACCTTCCTGGCCGGGGAAGGCGCCTCCCAGAAGCACGCCCTGTTCATGATTGACGTCAATAAATTCAAATTGATTAACGACAATTACGGCCATATGCCGGGAGACCAGGTTCTGGTTGAGGTTGCCGCAAAAATCCGCTCTGTCTTCAGAAGCGATGACATCGTCGGCCGTATCGGAGGAGACGAGTTTATGGCGCTGATTAAAAACATTTCCTCCTGCTCTCTTGCCGAAAAAAAGGCGCATGAGCTGGCAAAAGCCACACACTTTGAATGTACGGATATCAATATTGATATCAGCTGCAGCATCGGAGTCGCATTATTTAATGAATATACGGCCGATTTTGAAGAATTGTACAGGAAAGCAGATGCTGCAATGTACAGAGCCAAGCAGATGGACGGGCCGGGATTCACAATCAGCGCCGAGTAACGATAACCTGCACGCTCCGCGCACAGATCACCGCCTTCAACAGAAAGGTGGGAAAGTATCATTAATTGATGCTTTCCCACCTTATTTGTCAATTCTATCAGATTTTCACACAAATTCAGACCGCTTAAACTGTTACGCTTAATACAGCTTTGCTCCGGCCGGAATCCTGTCGTCTACCATCAAAAGATTCAGCCCTTCTTTTCCATCTTCCTCGTGAACCGCCGAGATCAGCATTCCGCAGGAATCAATCCCCATCATCTTACGAGGAGGCAGATTGACAATGGCGATTGCCGTCTTTCCAATCAGCTCTTCCGGCTCGTAATACTCGTGAATTCCGCTTAATATCGTGCGATCCGTACCGCTTCCGTCATCCAATGTGAACTGAAGAAGCTTCTTGCTCTTTGGAACGGCAGTACAGTCTTTAATCTTGACTGCACGGTAGTCAGACTTTGCAAATGTCTCAAAATCAACCATTTCCTCAAACAAAGGCTCTATTTTGACATTGGAAAAATCAATTTTTTCCGCTGCTTTTTCCTCTGTGATAACTGTCTTTTCTTCTTTCTTAGAAACGTCATTTCCGCCCAGTGTCTTCATCGTCGGGAACAGAAGTACATCTCTGATTGCGTAGGAATCCGTAAGCAGCATAATGAAACGGTCCATACCGATACCAATACCGCCGGTCGGAGGCATACCAACCATCAGGGCATTGACAAAGTCCTCATCCATTGAGTTGGCTTCTTCATCTCCTGCCGCCAGCAGGGCTTCCTGTGCTTTAAAACGTTCTATCTGATCCAGCGGATCGTTTAATTCGGAGTAGGCATTAGCCATCTCGCGCTTTGTGATAAACAGCTCAAAACGCTCCGTATAGTCGGGATTCTCCGGTTTTTTCTTCGTCAGAGGAGAGATCTCTATCGGATGATCCAGGATGAAGGTAGGCTGTACCAGATGCTCTTCCACAAACTCCTCAAACAGCATGCTGAGGATATCGCCTTTCTTATGTCTGGCCTCATACTCAATATGATACTGATCCGCCAGCGCTTTTGCTTCCTCGTCCGTCTTGATCTGCGTAAAGTCGATTCCCTTGTATTTCTTCAGGGCATCCACCATCGTAATCCTCTCAAACGGCTTCTCCAGGTCAATCTCCACACCGTCGTATATGAGCTTCGCCGTGCCGAGAACCTTCTTCGCCACCTCGCGGAACATCGTCTCAACCAGTTCCATCATTCCATAATAATCGGTATACGCCTGATATAATTCCATCAGGGTGAATTCAGGATTGTGTCTCGTATCCACGCCTTCGTTGCGGAATACACGGCCGATTTCGTAGACTCTTTCAAGACCGCCCACGATCAGCCTCTTTAAGTACAGCTCCAGTGAAATACGCAATTTAACATCTTCGTCCAGGGCATTGTAATGTGTAGTGAACGGTCTGGCCGCCGCACCGCCTGCGTTCGGAACAAGCATTGGCGTCTCCACTTCCATAAATCCGCGGCCGTCTAGGAAGTTACGGACTTCCTTGATAATCCGGGAACGCTTCACAAACGTATCCCTAACCTCGGGATTCATGATCAGATCAACGTATCGCTGTCTGTAACGCATATCTGTATTGGTAAGGCCGTGGAATTTCTCCGGCAGAATCTGTAAGCTCTTTGATAGAAGGGTTACGGCTTCCGCATGAATGGAAATCTCTCCTGTCTTAGTTTTGAATACCGTACCTCTGATTCCCACTACATCACCGATATCCATCTTTTTGAATTCTTTATAGGATTCCTCACCGATACTGTCTCTGGCAACATAAGACTGGATATTGCCCTTTAAATCCTGGATATTACAGAAAGACGCTTTGCCCATCACACGTTTGGACATCATTCGTCCCGCAAGAGTCACCTCTTTGCCGTCCATGGTCTCAAAGTTGTCCTTTACGTCGGTGCTGTGTGCCGTAACATCAAATTTCGTAATCTGAAACGGATCCTTTCCATTCTCCTGAAGCTCCGCCAGCTTTTCGCGGCG
This sequence comes from [Clostridium] symbiosum ATCC 14940, assembly GCF_000466485.1. Taxonomy (GTDB): domain Bacteria; phylum Bacillota; class Clostridia; order Lachnospirales; family Lachnospiraceae; genus Otoolea; species Otoolea symbiosa. The sequence continues at coordinate 19,834 of NZ_KE992807.1, forward strand.
CACCTTAAGAAGCTGGTTTAAATCCTGTTCTTCCTTCTTATTCTGCTGATTCTGCTCTGCCAATTTCTTCCACTCCTTTGTGAACTTAAATTATGATACTCTCTGGATTTCCAGTATCTTATAATGAATCATTCCTGCCTGTGTCTCTACCTGAACGGTTTCTCCCTCTTTCTTGCCAAGCAGCGCATGGCCTACCGGAGATTCGTTGGAGATTTTGTTCTGAAGGCTGTTGGCCTCTGTGGAACCTACAATCTTAAATTCCATCTCCTCGTCTTCTTCCACATCCAGAAGTTTAACTTTACAGCCAACGCTGATCTTGTCAAGGTCAATCTCGTCCTCCACAACTACTTCTGCATTCTTAAGAAGCTTCTCAAGAGCCTCGATCCTGGCCTCGATATCCCTCTGCTCATCCTTCGCAGCGTCGTATTCCGCATTCTCGGACAAATCTCCCTGCTCTCTTGCTTCTTTAATTTTCTGGGCGATCTCCCTGCGTTTATTCACCTTCAGATCCTGCAGCTCATCTTCATACTGCTTAAGACCTGCATACGTTAAAATATTTTTCTTTTCTGCCATGACAACTATCCTTCCTTCCGATAATTCGTCTCCGAAATCGTTCTAATATTGCATCGCACTATTATAACTGATAAAGTTCCCCTTGTCAAGAATCGGAACCTGCGTTTTCCGTTTATTTACAAGGGTTTTTTCGTTATAAGCGTTCCTCAATCAGGGTAATCAATTCCTCCATCGAAGCAACCTTGTTGATGTCATTTCTAAGGGAAGATGAATTGGGGTAACCGGCCGTATACCAGGCCACATGCCCCCGCATTTCACGCATCGCAATGTGTTCGCCCTTGAATTCCGTCTGCAGTCTGCCGTGGCGGATAATTGTCGCTTTTAGCTCTTCCCTGTCCGGGGGAGGCAAAAGAATTCCGGTATCGAGATAATGGTTGATACGCCCAAACAGCCACGGATTGCCTTTGGCGCCTCTGGCCACCATGACACCGTCACAGCCCGTCAGGTCGATCATCCGCTTGGCATCCTGCGGCGTAAAAATGTCGCCGTTCCCGATAACCGGGATTTTAACCGCTTCCTTCACCTGCCGGATAATGTCCCAGTCCGCTTTTCCGGAATAGTACTGTTCCCTGGTCCTCCCGTGAACCGCCACCGCAGAGACGCCGCAGCTCTCCGCCATCCTGGCAAACTCCACCGCATTGACACAGGAATCATCGAATCCCTTTCTGAATTTTACGGTTACCGGTTTATGAAGCTTTTTAACCATCGAGGTCAGGATTGCCTCGGCCAGCTCCGGATTTTTCATCAGAGCCGAGCCTTCGCCATTGTTTACAATCTTCGGGACCGGACAGCCCATATTGACATCAATGATATCATAAGGACCTTCTTCCAGCCGGAGCGCCATATCGCTCATGATATCGGGATCCGAACCGAAAAGCTGTACGGCTACCGGACGCTCTTCTTCCCTTACCGCCAGGATTGGTTTCGTATTCCTGTTATTATAAAGAAGTGCCTTGGCGCTGACCATCTCCGTACACATCAGGCCGCAGCCCTGCTCCCTGCACAGCAGCCGGAAGGGGAGATCCGTCACTCCGGCCATGGGGGCCAGTGTAACGTTGTTCTCCAGTTCTACATTTCCTATTCGTAACTTCATCTGCTCTGTTCTTCTCCGTCTTCCTCCCGCTCTTCCAGCAATTGTTCCGCCGGTATCCCGAGGATAAATACTTTGTAATATAACTCCAGAGATTCCAGCAGCTCCCGCTTTTCCCTCTGATACTGCTTTACCTTAAGCCCGCTGCCAATCTCATCAAAGAGATAGTCCGTCTCTTCAGCCTCAATCCGGAACTCCAGCGTTCCGTCCGGAGCAAATTCCAGCATCATGGCGCCTCCCACATCTTCCGTAAAGAGTACGCACATAATATGGAGTTCCTCCTTGATCCCCTCCGGTAGTCCGGCAAACTGCTCGTTAAAATAATATTTTTCCACATAGGAATTGGCGCCGCAGAGAACGATATTCTCCTCATGCTTACCACCTGCCGCATTCTCCATCTTATCCTCCATCCGTTACACATCAAAAGGCATTCTGCCCTCCGGACAGTATGCCTTTTTCATATACCTATCAATCTTTTTGTCTTTTCCCGGCCTGCAATCCTTCTATCTTACCAGAAGCTTGCTGATTTCGTACTGATCCTCCGGAATATCCTTTGTCATATTAAGCGCTTCCTGAATATCAAAGTCAACAAATTCTCCGTGCTTATACGCTACCACCCGGTTTGTCTTTCCTTCGGCCAGCAGTTCCACCGCTTTTGAACCCATGATGGAGGCATATACCCTGTCTTTACAGGTGGGAGCGCCGCCTCTCTGCATGTAGCCCAGTATGGTTGCCCTTGTCTCCAGCCCGGTCGCCGCTTCGATTCTTCTGGCCATGGAAGCGGAATGGCCGATTCCTTCGGCATTAATAATGATGTGGTGCTTCTTGCCCCGCTTCCTGTTCTCTATAATCCTGTTAATCAGCATCTGTTCGTTGCCGTCATACCGTTCCGGCAGAAGAATGTCCTCCGCGCCGTTGGCAATACCGCACCAAAGCGCAATATAGCCCGCATGGCGTCCCATAACCTCAATGATACTGCACCGTTCATGGGATGTGGATGTATCTCTTACCTTATCTATGGCCTCCATCGCCGTATTGATAGCCGTGTCAAAACCGATGGTATAATCGGTACAGGCAATATCAAGATCGATGGTTCCGGGGAGTCCGACCGTGTTTACACCGAGAGCAGAAAGCTTGCCCGCACCGCGGTAAGAACCGTCTCCTCCGATGACCACCAGACCGTCAATACCGTGTTTCTTACAAATCTCAGCTCCCTTTTTCTGGCCTTCAACCGTAGTGAATTCGGGACATCGTGCCGTGTAAAGAATCGTGCCGCCGCGTCCGATGGTATCGGCAACGCTTGTACCGTCCATATCAACAATCTCTTCCTGAAGTAAACCGGCATATCCCCTCATAATGCCCTTTACCTTCATCCCCTTGTTGATTGCCGTCCTTACGACAGCCCGGATACTCGCATTCATTCCCGGCGCATCGCCGCCGCTGGTTAAAACACCGATCGTCTTTACCTCTTTTGTCATAGTATATTCCTCCGTCTCGCCATATCTATCAACAAATACTGGTTATTCCTTAATCCGTAACTGTTCTGAACCCTGACAATTACCTCAATTCATCTTATTCTAATGCATTTTTTTCATCTTTTCAAGGGGTTTATGATATTTTTTTAACTAGAGGAGACGCGGAGAAGGCGAGACGCCCCGGCAGAAGGCTTTCATCCCGGACGCATCCTCCATCCTTGATTCTCTACCCTCTCCGTCCTACCTTATCAATTGTCTTCTCCAGCACCTTCACATTCTTTTCCCCCAGTTTTCCCCTGAGAGCATCCAGAAGCTCTTCCTTTGCCTCCACGTTCCAGTTTCTTGGAAGCACTTTTTTTGCCTTTTCTTTTCCCAGGTAGATAATCACCTGATCGTTTCCTTCGTAGCCCCTGAGCAGATCCAAAAGCTCCTGCTCCCGGGAGAAATAGGCCTCCTTATCCGGATATTGAAGCCATAATTCCCTGGGAACGGCCTCAAATGGGATTACCTGCTCACAGATTAGCTTTCCTACGGGGTCGTCGCCGATAGACGCTTTCCCTGTTATGAATACTTTGGCATCCTGCTCCAGGAGATCCCGCCTTTTCTCATAATCCCTGGGGAAAACCAGAACCTCCACACTGCCGTACAGATCCTCGATTGTCACAAACGCCATCATTTTATTGGTCCGGGTAGTCTTAACTGTCTTCGCCGTAAGCATACCGCCGATGGTGACAATAGCGCCGTCCCTGACTTGCGCTTCGCCTGTCTCTTCGTCCACTATGAAATCCGACGTCCTGGCAGTTACATTCTTTTCCCATAAGCCGATATAGGCCTCCATCGGATGGCCGCTGATGTATACGCCCAGCATCTCCTTTTCAAAGTAGAGAAGCTCGTCCTTTGTATATTCCCCGACGTTTGGAAACGTCACCTGGAAGTTCTCTTTTTCTTCCTCGGCCACGAAATCAAACATCGTCATCTGCCCTTCCATGGAATTCTTCTTTTCTTTGTTCTTCTGATCAAGAAGCTGCGCGGATACCAGGAATTTCTGTTTTCTCGTTCCCGGAAGCGAATCCATGGCCCCGGACTTGATAAAACTCTCCAGCGTTCTCTTATTTACCTCTTTGCTGCTCATCCGGTCCACGAAATCTTCCAGGGTTTTAAATTCTCCCCGTTCCCGGCGCTCCTTCACTATCTCCTCCACAACGGACTGGCCGATGCTCTTGATTGCGGAAAGGCCGTAGCGGATGGAACCGCCTGAGACAGAAAAGCCGCCTTCCCCCTCGTTAATATCGGGAGGAACTATCTTCATTCCCATCTGCCGGCAGGCCATGATATACTCAGACACCTTCGTCACATTGTCCTTGACCGAAGTCATCAGCGCCGCCATAAATTCAACGGGATAATAATATTTCAAATAAGCAGTCTGGTAGGAGACAACCGCATAGGCAGCGGCATGGGATTTGTTAAACGCGTATTTGGCAAAGTCTATCATCTCATCGTAAATATGGTTTGCCGTCTTTTCGTCAATCCCGTTGGCAATACATCCTTTTACGCCCTCTTCCCCGTTGCCGTAAACGAAGTTCTGGCGCTCCTTTTCCATAACCGAACCTTTTTTCTTTGACATGGCGCGGCGCACCAGATCACTCCGTCCCAGGGTATATCCCGCCAAATCCCTTACTATCTGCATAACCTGCTCCTGATAAACGATACAGCCATAGGTCGGAGACAGGATGGGTTCAAGCTGCGGGCACTCGTAAGTTATGGATTTCTTGTCGTTTTTCCCTTTGAGATACCGGGGAATAAAGTCCATCGGACCCGGACGGTACAGGGAAATACCGGCTATGATATCCTCAAGGTTCTCGGGCTTTAACTCCTTCATAAAGCTCTTCATCCCCGAGCTTTCAAGCTGGAACACACCGTCGTTCTTTCCCGTTCCGATGGCATCCAGCACGTTCTTATCATTATAATCGATATTATAAAGGTCGATTGTCTTTTTGCAGGTTTTTTCGGCCAGACGTACCGCATTCTGGATTACCGTCAGGGTACGGAGGCCCAGGAAATCCATTTTAAGAAGCCCCAGTTCCTCCAGCGTCGTCATGGTAAACTGGGTCGTAATGGAACCGTCGGCCGCTCTTGACAGCGGTACATACTCATCTACCGACGCCTTACTGATGACGACTCCGGCGGCATGCATAGACGTATGGCGCGGCAGGCCCTCCAGTCTCCGGCTCATGTCTATCAGATACTTGACTTCGTCATCCTCCTGATAGGCGTTCCGCAGATCCGGGCTGGCCTTCAGGGCCTTGTCGAGTGTCATTCCCAAATCTCCCGGAATCATCTTCGCAATCGAATCACATTTTGCATAAGGCATGTCCAGAACACGGCCTACGTCACGGACCACGCCCTTAGCGGCCAGCGTACCGAAGGTCACAATCTGAACCACCCTGTCTTTTCCGTATTTGCTCACGACATAATCGATAACCTCCTGTCTGCGCTCAAAGCAGAAGTCGATATCAATATCAGGCATCGACACCCTCTCCGGATTCAGGAAACGCTCAAAGAGCAGCTGGTAACGGATGGGATCGATATCGGTGATCCCCAGGCTGTAGGCCACAATACTGCCTGCTGCGGAACCGCGTCCCGGCCCCACCATAATATCATGGGATTTTGCAAAATGGATAAAATCCCATACGATCAGGAAATAGTCCACGTATCCCATGGACTGAATAACACCCAGCTCGTATTCCAGCCTCTCTTTCAGCGTTCCGTCATCGTCAGGATAATGCTTATTAAAACCGTCAAAGCAGAGCTTTCTCAGATATTCCCACGAGGTATACCCCTCCGGCACGTCGAACTGAGGCAGCTTTGTGACGCCGAATTCAATATCCACATTGCAGCGCTCCGCTATTTTATGGGTATTATCCAGGGCATCGGCGGCGTATGGGAAAATTTCCCTCATCTCTTCCTCCGACTTCAGATAAAACTGGCCCCCCTCATACCGCATCCTGTTCTCATCCGCCACCTTCTTGCCTGTCTGGATGCAGAGCAGGATATCATGGGACTCGACGTCTTCTTTATAAATATAATGGCAGTCGTTGGTCGCCGTAAGCGGGATGCCCAGCTCCTGGCTCATGCGCAGCAGTCCCTGGTTTACCGTCTTCTGCGCCGGTATTCCGTGGTCCTGAAGCTCCAGGAAAAAATTCCCCTCTCCGAAAATTTCCTGATAGCGGAGGGCCGATTTGCAGGCCTCCTCATACATCCCTCTGGTGAGATAACGCTGCACCTCGCCTCCCAGGCAGGCGCTCAGGGAGATGATTCCCTCACTGTACTCCCGGAGCACTTCAAAATCCACCCTCGGCTTATAATAAAAGCCTTCGACAAACCCTTTGGATACAATCTTCATCAGGTTCTGGTATCCCACATTATTTTCCGCCAGCAGGATTAAATGATAATACCGGTCTTCCCCGTTCACGTTCTCCCGGTCAAACCGCGATCCCGGCGCCACATAAATCTCGCAGCCGATGATAGGCTTGATTCCGGCTTCCTTTGCCGCCCGGTAAAAATCAATCACTCCATACATTACTCCATGGTCGGTGATTGCCAGGCTGTCCATACCCAGCTCTTTCGCTCTGGCCGTCAATTCCTTAATCTTACTGGACGCGTCCAGCAGACTGTATTCCGTATGCACATGCAGATGAGTAAATGCCACTCCCTGTTCTCCTTTCGCAGGATGAAAAATATTCTTACTTTTCACCAATTTTAAAAGGCCGCTGCAATAGTTTCCCTGCAGCAGCCTGTGATGTAAAATTAATTGCTCTTTAAATAGTTCTCAATGCCTTCCAGCGCCTCTTCCTCGTCAGCCCCGTCAGCCTTAACGAGCACCTCCTCGCCTTCCCGCAGCTGAAGCGTCATCATTCCCATAATACTTTTGGCATTGACACTTTTGTCTCCGTTCTCCAGATAAATACTGCAGTTATACTGGCTGGCTACCTGTACCAGCATAGCGGCCGGTCTCGCCTCCAGACCTGATGCAAGTCCAATTGTAACTTCCTTACTTCTCATAATATCCTCCTCATCTTCTCAAAGAACTTACGCCATCGCTTTCTTACTTTTACGGTCAGCGCAGTGAGTGCGCAGACCTGTCTGAGCTGTTACCTTTTTTTACTCTTTCTGAGCTCTGAGGTTTTCTGCGATCGTACTGATCTTTCTAAGCCGATGGTTTACTCCGGATTTACCCACCTGGGGATCCAGGCTCTCTCCAAGCTCTTTCAGTGTTGCGTCCGGCCTGTCCAGCCTGACCTGTGCAATCTCCGCCAGCGTCTCCGGCAGATAGTCAAGGCCAACTGTATCCCGGATGTAAGTAATATCCCCCAACTGCTTTACAGCAGCCGAAACTGTTTTGTTAATGTTTGCCGTCTCGCAGTTCACCTGGCGGTTGACACTGTTTCTCATCTCCTTCAGGATCCTGATATTCTCCAGATCCATCAGGGACAAATGCGCCTCCATCACGCCAAGAATCTCCACAATCTGACTGCCTTCTTTTATATATACCACAAAATACTTCTTCCTGACAACTATTTTCGCATCAATTGAAAAAGTTGCTATCATAGCCTGCAGTTGTTTTGCCTTTTCCTCTGAAGCGCAGACTATCTCAAAATGATAAAATTTCTCCGGATCGCTCAGGGAGCCCGCCGCCAGAAATGCGCCTCTGATAAAGGCCCTGCGGCAGCACGGATTCTGGACTACCAGATTCTTCACAATGGAAAAATTCTCTGAGACCTCCCCGTGTTCATCCAACAGCTTGCATGCCTCCAGAACACGGACAGAGTCCTCATGACCGCGTATCACCACCGTATAAGTTCTGTTCTTCTTAAGGAATGCATTCCTCCGGATAGAAATATCAGTTCCTATATTAAATGCTTTTTTCAATAATGTAAAGTATTTTCTCGCAACCGCCACAATTTCCGTGTGGATGCGGATACTGTAATGATCTTCTTCATCGATGTGAATTCTGCCGCATAAACTTAAGATGGCGGCAATCTCCGCTATCTGGCAATGTCTGGCAGAGCTAAGCTGCCTGGAAAGTTCTTCTTTCACACGGGACGAAAATGACATCTCTCCACCTCTATTTCCTGCATACAAGTCTACTGAGCCGTTATACTATCTTTTCCGATATCCCTGTGCTCTATCTTAAGTCCGATATCCCTGTGAGTTTTCAGCTTTTCATGCAGCATATTGGCAATGGTAACGGAACGGTGTTTACCTCCGGTACAGCCAACGGCAATGACAAGCTGGTTCTTTCCCTCCTGCACATAGTATGGCAGAAGGAAGCCTATCATATCATAAAGCTTCCCCAGGAAAATATCGGCAGTTCCTCCCTGTTTCACAAAGTCCTGAACCTCTCTCTCATTCCCTGTATGGTAACGCAGGCTGTCGTCATAGTAGGGGTTCGGAAGAAAACGGACGTCAAAGACGAGATCCGCATCGGACGGAATTCCGTATTTAAATCCAAAGCTCAACACTGTTACGAACAGGCTGGAAAATCTTTCATGGTCCAGAAAGATTTTTTCAAGCTCCCCTCTCAGTTCCCTTGTCAAAAGCTTGCTCGTGTCCAGGATATAGTCTGCCCGTTTTTTTAAAAATTTCAGTTTCTCCCTTTCTTTGGCAATGCCGCGATCCAGCCGCTGAGTTCCGGCAAGAGGATGATTTCTCCTTGTTTCCTTATATCGTTTAATCAAAATTTCATCATTGGCATCCAGAAACAGAATCTCATATGGAAATTTAAGCCGATCCCACTCTCCCAGAGTATTTTCAAGCTGGCACAATTCCTCGCCGCTTCTCACGTCAATCCCCAATGCCCCGCTCTTTATAGCTCCGCTGCTGCTCTCCACCAGTTCCGCAAACTTTCCCACCAGCGGAATGGGAAGGTTATCAACACAGTAAAATCCCATATCTTCAAGCATCTTGAGAGCCGCAGTCTTCCCTGCTCCCGACATTCCGGTCACAATTACAAGCCGCATTTTCTTTTCCTCCGGTCATCCCTCTGTCTTTTCCATGCTGTTCCTGAGTACTTATTCATCCCAGCCAATCATACGTACTTCCGTCTCCAGGTCCACTCCAGATGTCTCTTTCACCTTTTTTTGCACGGAGCGGCACAGTGAACGGATGTCCTCCGCCGTCGCCCCGCCGCTGTTAATGACAAAACCGCAGTGCTTCTCTGAAACCTGCGCGCCTCCTTCACGGTAGCCGCGAAGGCCTGCATCCTCTATCAGTTTACCGGCAAAATATCCGGCCGGCCGTTTGAACGTGCTTCCCGCGCTGGGATATTCCAAAGGCTGTTTATCCCGCCTTTTCCCGGCCAGTTCAGCCATCTTTGTCTGAATCGCCTCTTTGTCTCCCTGTTTCAGAGAAATCACAGCGGAGAGGACTATGTATTCTTTTTCCTGGATGCAGCTTCGGCGGTATCCCAGCTCCAGCTCATTGGCGGACAGCTCCAGGATCCGGCCGTTCTTATCCATCACTCTCACAGTCTTCAGAACATTTTTCATCTCTCCGTCATAGGCCCCCGCATTCATGACAACCGCTCCGCCCAGCGTGCCCGGAATCCCTGCCGCAAATTCAAAGCCTGTCAGGGAATGCTCCTGCGCCTCTCTGGCGATTCTGGATAGAAGGGCTCCGGCCCCGGCCGCCAGTTCGCCGGATACATCCTCCCGGATCTGCGCGAATCCCTCCCCCATCAGAATCATAACGCCGCCATAGCCTTTGTCGCTGACCAGAAGATTGCTTCCGTTGCCGAGTATATAATAGGGCATCTGTTCCTCCCGGCAGAGGAGAAGCACTTTTTTCAGCGCTTCATCGCCGTCCGGTGATACAAAATAAGACGCCGGGCCGCCCACGCGAAACGTGGTATGCCGGTTCATCATCTCATCTCTCATTACCTGGCCGTTTCCTGCTGCCAGACACAGTTTTTCAAAAAATCCACTCATATTCTGTCCTGCCTGTTTATTAATCTTTGCCAAACTCTTTAATCTTTTCTCGCAAGGTTGGCCTGCACGCGGTTGTAAAGCTCCCGTGCCGCATTATACCCCATCTTTTTCTGTCTGTAGTTCACAGCCGCCGACTCAACGATAATGGCAAGATTTCTGCCCGGGCGGATCGGGATAGAATGGCAGACCACCTTATTGCCGAGAAATTCCGTATACTGATCTTCCATTCCCAGTCTGTCATATTCTTTCTCTCGATCCCACTCCTCCAGCTTAATCACCATGTCAATCGCCTGCGTATCTTTTACGCTCTCAACACCAAACAGAGTCTTTACATCAATGATACCTATGCCGCGAAGTTCAATAAAATGCCTGGTGATATCCGGCGCGGAACCAATAATCGTCTCATCACTGACACGGCGGATCTCAACCACATCGTCGCTGACAAGGCGGTGGCCCCTTTTAATCAGTTCCAGAGCGGCCTCGCTCTTTCCAATCCCGCTCTCTCCCATAATCAGGACACCCTCTCCAAACACGTCCACCAGGACACCGTGAATACTGATCATCGGAGCAAGCTTCACATTGAGCCAGCGGATCACTTCCGCCATCAGATCGGAAGTCGTCTTCTCAGACACCATGCAGGGAACCCCGTAATGGTTGCAAAGCTCCAGCACATCCTCCGCCGGCTTCATTCCCCGGCTGAAGAGAAGACAGGGAATCTGGCTGGAAATCAGGGCGTCATACACCTCATGTCTTCGCTCCGGCGTCAATTTATCGAGATATGCCTGCTCCACATATCCGATAATCTGCACGCGGTCCTTGTCAAAATGATCAAAAAATCCGGTCAGCTGCAGTGCCGGACGATTTACATCCGGATGCACCAGCACAATCGCGTCGGTATCCAGCTCCATGGTCATATTCCGAAGCCCCAGCTTTTCTATCAGTTCCGTTATCGTAACTCCATACATGGTCCTTCTTCTCCTTCTCTGCGGTGTTAATTATAATATAACGGTTCAGTATCTTCATTCACTGCCGTATCGTGTACAGTAACTGTCTTTATCCTATCATAACTTTAACTGGTTGTCATCTCTTCCCCATGAAAGAATCGGTAGACGGCCTCGGCCGCATTCCGGTTCATCTGAGGCGCTCCGGCGAGTTCCTCGATCCCGGCATCCCTGACAGCCTCTATCGTCTTAAAGTGACGCATCAGAGCTTTTCTTCTGGCCGGCCCGATTCCCTTAATATCATCCAGGACAGAACGCACCTGCTCTTTGCTGCGCAGGCTCCTGTGATATTCTATGGCAAAACGGTGCGCCTCATCCTGCACTCTTGTAATCAGACGGAATCCTTCCGAATGGTGATCAATGGGAATCTCCACATTATTATAATAAAGACCGCGCGTTCTGTGGTTGTCATCTTTTACCATACCGCAGACGGGAATCTCAATCTGAAGGCTCTTAAGCACCTCCAGGGCAATGTTAACCTGTCCCCTGCCGCCATCCATCATGATCAGATCCGGAAATCTTGTAAAGCTTCCGAATGCCGCATCGGTTCCTTCCGCCTTCAGCTGCTCCGCCTCCGTAAGTCCATGGGAGAAACGGCGGGTCAGCACTTCCCGCATAGATGCATAATCATTTGGGCCCTTAACAGTTTTTATGCGGAACTTCCTGTAATCATTCCTCTTTGGCCTGCCGTCCTCATAAACAATCATGGAACCGACTGATTCGAAGCCGCTGATATTGGAGATATCATAGGCCTCGATTCTTTTTACGCCCTTAAGACCGATCCATTCTCCCACCTGATTCATAGCGCCAATCGTGCGAAGCTCTTCCCTTTTAATCTTTTCCTTGTCCTGGGAAAGCACCATCCGGGCATTCTTCTCGGCCAGCTCTACAAGCTGCTCCTTACTTCCCTTCTTGGGAACAACTATTTTTACCTTCTGTCCCCTTCTGGCTGTCAGGAAGCTGACGATAACCTCAGCATCTTCAAGTTCCTCCTGCACCCAGATCTCATGGGGGATAAACGGCGTCCCGGCATAAAACTGCTTTACAAAGCTGTTCAGTATCTGTCCGTCCTCCTCGGCGGAGGATATGGACATATGGAAATGTTCCCTGCCTATCAGACGTCCATCCCTGACAAAGAACACCTGTACAACGGCATCCCCGTCATCCTTGGCCATGGCGATAATATCCCTGTCGTCTATGCTCTGGCTGGTTATCTTCTGTTTCTGGGCCACCTTGCGGACACTGCCAAGAAGCTCCCTGTATTCAATCGCTTTTTCAAATTCCATCTCTTCGGAAGCCGCCGTCATCCTGTCTTCGAGGTATTTCATGACAGGCTCATATCTGCCGCCCAGAAAATCCAGGGCCTGCTTCACGGACTGCTGATATTCCTCCTTTGATACATAGCCCTGACAGGGAGCGTCACACTGGTGGATATGGTAATAGAGGCACGGCCTGTCTTTGCCGATATCCTGAGGAAGCTTTCTCGTGCAGGTTCTGATATGGTATATCTTGTGTATCAGCTCTATTGTGTCCTTCACCGCCCCGGCACTGGTAAATGGTCCGAAATATTTATTCTTATCCTTTTTCATCATACGCGAGAACAGAATTCTGGGATATTCCTCCGACACGGTTACTTTGATATACGGATATGTCTTATCATCCTTCAGCATTGTATTGTAACGCGGCCGGTGTTCTTTAATCAGATTACACTCCAGGACAAGGGCCTCCAGCTCCGAATCCGTCACGATATATTCGAATCTGGCAATCCTTGACACCATCTGTTCTATCTTTGCGGTCTTGTTGCGGCTGCTCTGAAAATACTGGCGGACCCGGTTTTTCAGGCTGATTGCCTTGCCCACATAGATGATTTCATCCTTAGCATCATGCATGATATAAACTCCCGGCTGAGCCGGAAGTTTCTTCAGTTCTTCTTCAATATTAAACATATCTTTATCTCCGGCGCAGTCTGGACGCATCATATCTCTGCTGCATCCTCAGGCATTGTTTTATATCTTCAAGCTGTTCTTCTATCGTCCCCTCCGACGGTTTCACATCCAGACAGAGGCAGAGGCTGTCCACCTCGCGCTGTCCGGCTTTTCCCTTCATTCTCTGCAGTATTGCCATTCTCTCCTCAAAGGATTCCGTATCCAGAAATTCCAGCAGGAGCGGGCTGACTGCGGCCTCTGCGGGCGGTTCATCCTCTTCCTCAGAATCAAGCAGTATAATGTCAAACTCATCATCTTCCCCCAGGACTATGGCCTCTGCTTTTTCTCCGGCTGGCACCGGTTCCCTGGCCGTCTGTCCGGGGTTTACCGGCTCAAATCTGTATTTTTGCCCGGCATCGGGATATTTTTCATGATCCACCTCTTCCATGAACATGGAAAGCGGGCGGACCCAGACGCTGAAACTGCCGTAAAGCGCCTGGTATACCACCATTTTTTCTCCTGTCTCAGAGTGGGTTGCCACTGCTATGATCTGATACATTCTATTTTTAAAGTGTCTGTAAAATTCTCCTGGTTTCGGAACTGCATTCATTGTTCAAGTCCTCCGTAATGATAGTTGTTTGATGCATTCCACAGTATCCATTCTTCGTAACCCGCATCATATACCGCCTGGATCTGCTCACGAATCTCGTCATTTCCATATTTAATATGATGCTTCAGATAAGTGGCCGTGAAATCCTGGAGCCAGGGACGGACCACCGCCTGGCGCTCCTCCTCCGGATAAGCGGAAAGCTCCTCTTCCGATTTCTGCAATGCCCCGAGTATTGTCTCATAGGGATGCAAATCCGGGTGATCAAGCCCGAAATTTCCGTCGCCGTAATGGGAAGGATAAATCATAGGACAAATATAGTCCAGGCTCTGCGCCATCTCTCCATAAATCTGCCCTACCGCCCCGGCATCTTCCTCGCTCCCGATAATCGCGCCGAACACGTCAGCCGAAACGAACACGCCGAGAGGGGTGAGGCTGTCATAGGCATATTGAGTGAATTCTGCAATAATATCTGTTTTTGACCGGCCTTTTGTCTCCTCCTCGTCAAATACCACCTGCCGCATTGTCGAATCGGTGGCAAAACGGATATAGTCGAACTGTATCTCGTCGAATCCGGCCTCAGCCGCCTGTGTGCCGGCTTCCACCAGGTAATCCCATACTTCCTGTCTGTATGGGTTTACCCAGGCAAGCCCTTTTTTATCCCGGTAAATAGAACCGTCTGCCTTTTTCAGGCTCCATTCCGGCTTCTTTTCCGCCAGATACGGATCTTTAAAAGCCACAATGCGGGCGATTGCATAAATATCATGTTCTTTTAATTTATCCGTCAGCGCCTTCATATCAGGGATATAGGCTTTGCAGGCTCCTATTTCATTGAAAAGTTCCGAGTCTATGGGAGCGGTGATCCGGCCGTCGTCATTTTTGAAGTCTATGACCACTGCATTAAGCTCTGTTGCGTCAATCTCTTTTATGATATTATCCATCATCGTTTCATTTCCGGCTACATAAGCGGAAACGTAGATGCCTTTTACTTTTACAGGTTCCCGCCGGTTCGTCCGGTCGTCGTCCGTGATCTGAAGGACCGGCTCCTCCGCCTCATCCGAATCCGATGTGCCGGCGCCGTCATCCGCTCCGGTGCCGTCCGTTGTATCCGCGCTGCCCGTTGTATCCGCGCTGCCCGGCTCGGATGGTGAGGCATTCTCCAGGGCGCTGTCCGTTATATCGATTGGATTATATCTGGTGCATCCGGTTAAAAGGCATGCACAAATGGTTAATACCAGCCACTTCTTCATCACATGGTTCCCCTATATTTCTTTTCTAATTCAAGAAGGCTCTGTTTAATCGGCAGTCCGCCGCCATATCCGGTCAGACGTCCGTCCGCCCCGATCACCCGGTGGCATGGAACAATTATGGCGATTGGATTATGGTGGTTCGCCATTCCCACGGCGCGCCCTGCTCTCGGATTGCCGATTCTTGCCGCTATCTCTCCGTAGGTCACAGTTTCACCATATGGGATCGTGAGAAGCTGCTCCCATACTTTTTTCTGAAAGGAAGTACCGCGCATGGAAAGCGGAATATTAAACTCTCTGCGTTTTCCGGCAAAATATTCTTCCAGCTGCCGCTTTGCCTCTGCCAGCAACGGTGTTTCCTGCTCTGTCGTTTCGGCCTGACGGCCGGCCTGGAAGGTTCTGGTATCTTTATCTGCGAAGGATATTTCTGTTAAAGCCTTGTTTTCTTCAATTAGGAGAAGAGGGCCTGCTGGAGTTTGAATTTTGATTGAATAACGCATTTGATCGACCTTCTTTCTGTGAAATGTCCGGTGTAGTGGGGCGGAGTCTTTCGTCCCGGGGGAATATTGCCGTGGTTTGGGGCTGCGGGCGAAGCTAAAGTCTGCGGAACACACTCCTGCTCTGTGAAATGCATCGCGCTGCTAAGCTCGAAAAGACCTCGCCAATCAGCGATGGATTTAGGCGGCATTAATCAGCGATGGATTTAGGCGGCATCCGCAGACTTTGTCCGGCCGTACCGGCAGCGTCCTCACCTGCTTGATTAAATGACATTATACCACCCCGCCCCCTATCTTTTCCAGTCCTAACTAATTTTTTTGATAGTTTTCAGTAACAGTTCAGCCATGATGTATTCCGCGAGGTGTTTTCACATGTTTTACCGGCGTTTTTCATTCTTTTTTAATTTTTTTCATTTTCCCCCTACTCAAATCAGAGTTTTTGTAGGATAATAGGATGGGTTTGTATTTTAAAATATTACTAATAGATAAGGATGGGACGTTATGAAGTTAGGTTTTGACAATGACAAATATCTGAAGATGCAGTCGGATCACATCCGGGAACGTATTAATCAGTTCGGAGATAAGCTTTATCTGGAATTTGGCGGAAAACTCTTTGATGATTTTCACGCTTCCAGGGTTCTGCCCGGCTTTGCGCCCGACAGTAAACTCCGCATGCTGCTGCAGCTGGCCGACCAGGCCGAGATTGTGATCGCCATCAGCGCCGCTGATATTGAGAAGAATAAAATACGTTCTGACCTCGGCATTACTTATGATGTGGATGTTCTCCGCCTTATTCAGGCTTTTACGGACAAGGGCCTTTATGTGGGCAGCGTTGTAATTACCCACTATTCAGGCCAGGCCAGCGCCGACACCTTTAAGACTAAGCTGGAGCATATGGATATCCGCGTCTACCGCCACTATACGATTGACGGTTATCCGGGCAATGTTCCCCTGATTGTCAGTGACGACGGATACGGAAAAAATGATTTTATCGAAACTTCAAAGCCCCTTGTTATCGTGACCGCCCCCGGTCCCGGAAGCGGTAAGATGGCTGCCTGCCTGTCTCAGCTTTATCACGAGAATAAACGCGGCGTGAAAGCCGGCTATGCCAAATTTGAGACGTTTCCTATCTGGAATATCCCGCTCAAACACCCGGTTAACCTGGCTTACGAGGCTGCCACCGCAGATTTGAACGACGTTAATATGATTGACCCCTTCCATTTGGAAGCTTATGGGGTGACCACTGTCAACTATAACCGGGATATCGAAATTTTCCCTGTATTATGCGCCATTTTCGAAGGGATTTTCGGAGAAAACCCGTACAAATCCCCTACGGACATGGGTGTCAATATGGCCGGCAAATGTATCTTTGATGACGAAGCCTGCTGCGAAGCATCCAAGCAGGAAATCATCCGCCGCTATTACCAGGCGCTGAACCGCGTAGCCAAAGAAGAGGGAAGCAAGGATGAGGTTTACAAGATAGAGCTTTTGATGAAGCAGGCCAAAATTTCCACTGAAATGCGCAGAACCGTTCCGGCGGCCCTGGCTGAAGCCGCGAGAGAATGCGGCCCTGCCGCCGCAATCGAACTGCCCGACGGCTCGATTGAAACCGGTAAAACCTCCAATCTGCTGGGTGCTTCCGCCGCTCTGCTGCTGAATGCGGTAAAAGCTTTAGGCAATATCCCCCACGGCACGCATCTGATATCGCCCACCGCTATCGAACCAATCCAGAAGCTGAAGGTTGATTATCTCGGAAGCAAAAATCCTCGGCTGCACACCGACGAGGTTCTGATTGCACTTTCCATGTGTGCCGCTACCGATAAAAATGCTCAAATCGCCCTGGAGCAGCTTCCAAAGCTGAAACACTGCCAGGTCCACACCTCCGTCATGTTGTCTGAGGTGGATATCAAGACATTTAAAAAGCTGGGCGTCGGCCTGACATCCGAGCCGGTTTACGAGCATAACAGACTGTATCATTAAGATTAATCCATTCAACAAGAGGCCGCAGCAGCGGACGGAAATACATCCGTCGCTGTACGGCCTCTTTCTTCAGCCTCTACCGGCGTTTGACCGGTAGAGCGCGATTGTAAATAATAATTAAATTTCATTCCTGCCGTCATCCCCGGAATCAGCTTCCAATACGGACGGTCCGGCTTCCGGTATCTCAGCCAAATCAGCTACCGTATGGACGGATGGCTTTGCAGGCTCTTCCGGCACGTCTTTCTCCGCCTGGACGCTCTGCACCTCCTGGTCTTCCTGCGCCGGTTTTTCTTCCGGTTCAGGAAGTCCCTTAACCTTGCGGAAAATCTTCATAAATTCTTTGCCGGTAATCGTCTCTTTTTCAATCAGGAAATCGGCAATCTTGTCAAGAGCATCCCTGTTTTCCATAAGAAGCCGCTTTGCCTCTTCATAGGAATCTTTCAGGATAATCATAACTTCCTGATCAATCTCGGCTGCCGTGACATCACTGCAGTTTAAGACGGTACGGCCGCTTAAGTACTGGTTCTCCTTTGTCTCAAGACCCATCAATCCAAATTTCTTCGACATACCGTACTGGGTTATCATCGCCCTGGCAATTCTGGTAGCCTGCTCAATATCGTTGGCTGCGCCTGTTGTAACCGTATCAAAAACAATCTCTTCAGCCGCACGTCCTGCCAGGTATCCGACAAGCATGGCGCGGATTTCTTTCTCCGTATTGAGATACTTCTCCTCCTCCGGTACATGCATGACATATCCGAGGGCGCCCATCGTTCTGGGCACAATCGTGATCTTCTGCACCGGCTCCGCATCCTTCTGCAGTGCGCTTACAAGTGCGTGGCCCACCTCGTGGTAAGATACAATACGGCGCTCTTCCTTACTGAGAATCCTGTCCTTCTTCTCCTTGCCGACCAGTACCAGTTCCACAGCCTCAAACAAGTCACTCTGGGCAACGGCATGACGTCCATGTTTGACAGCCGTAATGGCAGCCTCATTCATCATGTTAGCCAGATCAGCGCCCACTGCGCCGGAAGTCGCCAGGGCAATCTCCTCAAAATTAACCGATTCATCTAATTTTACATCTTTAGAATGTACCTTCAGGATATTGATCCTGCCCTTTAAATCAGGCTTATCCACTATAACCCGCCTGTCGAAACGGCCCGGACGGAGAAGGGCCGGATCCAGGATCTCCGGTCTGTTGGTCGCCGCCATAACGAGAAGACCTTTTGAAGAGTCAAAACCATCCATCTCGGAAAGAAGCTGGTTCAGCGTCTGCTCCCTCTCATCGTTGCCGCCCATACGGGAATCACGGCTCTTACCAATCGCATCAACCTCATCGATGAATATGATACAAGGTGCCGACTGCTGCGCCTGCTTGAACAGATCACGTACACGGGAGGCTCCCACGCCGACGAACATCTCCACAAAATCCGAACCGGATAAGGAGTAGAACGGAACCTTGGCTTCACCGGCCACAGCTTTTGCAAGGAGCGTCTTACCCGTTCCCGGAGGGCCTACAAGAAGGGCTCCCTTGGGAAGCTTCGCTCCGATTTTCGTATATTTACCGGGGTTATGGAGGAAATCAACAATCTCAGTAAGGGATTCCTTTGCCTCATCCTCACCTGCCACATCCTTAAATGTAACGCCCGTCTCTTTCTGGACATACACCTTGGCATTGCTCTTACCGACACCCATAATCCCGTTGCCGCCGCCCATACGCCTCATCATGAAGTTCAGAAGAAGAACCATCAGTCCGATTGGCAGCACCCATTCCAAAATCAGTACGATAATGCTGGCCGTGGCATCTACCTGGGCCTGCTCATACTGTGTGACCCCGGCAGCATCCAGCTTGGTCTGGAGATCCGGGTCATACATCGGGATCGTATAGTACTCGATTCCGATAAGTCCGCCGTATTTACTCTGGCTTCCGGTATATTTCTTGGAATCCTTCTTCGGAGTAATCTCAATCTTGTTGCTGCTGACCACTACCGAATCGACTTCCCCATCCTTTAACATCTGGTTGAACTCGCTGTAGGGCACAAGCTGCGTCCTGCTCTGCTGCCACAGGTTATGCATGGCGCTGACGCAGAGCAATGTAAAAATCATAGTAATGATAAGAACCATGTAATTCTGTCCGCCCTTTGGATTCTTACCATTCTTATTCTGGTTGTTATTGTTATCCATATGTGTTCTCCATTCTAAATAGATATATGCGTATCTATTCTATACCATTATAGTGTGACATTCCTTATAAATCAAGAACCGAAATATTAAAATGTTATAAACTGTAACAGTTGAGCCATGATGTATTCCGCGAGGTGTTTTCGCTGT
>NZ_KE992807.1:39642-41222 GCF_000466485.1 [Clostridium] symbiosum ATCC 14940
CACGGTTGTGTTCCGCGAGGTGTTTTCGTGCGCAATTTCCACGAAAATCCCGAGTTGCACGGCGCGACGCGTTGAAAAATTAACTTTTCACCACAATCAACGGCGTTTTTACCGTTTCTGTGCATCGCGAAGCGTGTTATTGTTCGCAGCACGCTGCTTTTGGGCGGGGTGTGAACAGTAACAGAAACTAAAACATGGATTTTTATATGAAAATCACACATTTTCCGCTTTATCCCTCCATCCCGCTGTGTTAGAATAAAGTAATCTATAAAATTCAAGACGGCAGGAGACCGGCTGATGCCGGCTTCCTGCTGCAGATGAGGTATATTATGCTCAATCATGTAGTCCATGGAATTGACCCCGTATATGATCAAAATTCTGAAATTCTGATACTGGGCTCCTTTCCCTCCGTAAAATCCCGGGAGGCCTGCTTTTTCTACGGCCATCCCAGAAACCGCTTCTGGCCGGTCCTGGCTGCGCTTCGAAAAGAGCCGCTTCCCGCGTCAACAAAAGAAAAAAGAAATTTTCTGCTGCGCAACCATATCGCCGTCTGGGATGTCATCGAAAGCTGTGACATTGAAGGTTCCAGCGACAGTTCCATCAGAAATGCCGTTCCCAATAATTTGAACCTGATTCTTAAGACTGCCTCTATCAGGCAGATATATACAAACGGAGGCGTATCGGCAAAGCTATATGACAAATACTGCCTTCCCTTTACAAAAATACCGGCCGTAAAGCTGCCGTCAACCAGCCCGGCCAATGCCGCCGCATCACTGGAGAAGCTGACCGGCGCCTGGAGCTGTATTAATGTGAATCTTCCGCCCTGCTGAACGATAACCGGCCCGCTCCGCACAGGCCACTGCTTTCAATGACAGCAACCGTTCAGACAGCAAAAAACATTACGGCTGAACCTGTTTTTATGCCTCTATTTTCCTGACATAGTTTTACCCGCTTTTACCACAATAATACTGAGGTGAGACATATGGAAAATAATTATAAGGCAGACGGCAAGTCAGACATTGCCGCAGACAAAACCCCGGAGTTTGATGAAAGTGAAACCATGTTCGATCTGGATATCTGTTCCGCCACAGACTGTACCGGCCTGATTCCGGCCCTTCCGCAGTCCGACGGCGAAATCACTTCCTACGAGCAGCTCTACCACTTTCTTCCCCGGGCAAAAAATGAAAGCGAGAAAGACTGATCAGAAGACAAGCTGCACCAGAACCATGTAGAGAACGGTTCCGGCTCCAATGCTCAAAAGTGAATTTTTCTTCCACGCATGAAGCGCTGCAACGGCAGCCGATGCAATAAATTCAGGGAGTCCGAAGGGCCAGTTCAGGATTTCTATTCCTTTCAGGCAGTAAACCACAAGAAGCCCCATCGTGGCATAGGGAAGCGTACGGCCCAGGTACTCCACGTATCTGGGCATCTCTTTGCCCTGTGGAAACAGGAAAAATGGGAGAAATCTCGTAATGGCCGTCCCTGCCGCCATTGCAATGACAATCCATAGTATATGCATGTCTGTCATTTTTCTTTCCTCCCCTCTTTTTTAGGTAGTGTCAAAAACTACCCTGCTTTTT
>NZ_KE992808.1 GCF_000466485.1 [Clostridium] symbiosum ATCC 14940
GAAAAGTTTACTTCCAGTCCGACAGCAGATTTTTGTAAGTTAGTTAACGGTTATAGCGGATCAGCTTAGGTGTCAGATTGACCTCGTCGGGGGCAATGCGCCTAAGCTGAAGTGCTTTTAAAGTATCTTCGCCAAAGGATTCCAAAGCCAATTCGTATGGTGTTTTGCCATTCAGACTTTCACGGGGCGTGGAATTGATATGGTCCACAATCCGATTCACATCCCACTGTGTCAGGAATTCAAAACTGGTTCCTTTAGGAAGTACCATACGCAGCATAGTGTGAACATTTTCAACACCACCTTTCTGGCCACTGCGCATGGGATCGCAGTAGTATAGGCTGCAGCGTTGGAACCCGTTGATTCCGGTCTCTAATGCGTCCGGGTCCCCAAATTCAGAGCCACGGTCAGTTAACGTATATTCAAATAGGGAAAGAAACTTATAAGTGCCAAGACGCTTCTCCAGGTGGTCAAAGACAAGCCGTACAGCGCCATTTGTACAGCGGTTCATCAGAAAGGCAAGAAATAGTTTCTCTTTAGTAAAATAGAGCGTTAACAACGTTTTTCTGGACTCTCGTGAGGAGTGGACTGTATCCATTTCTGTAAATGAATTAAGTCCTAACCCTTGAAAATCGAGATAGGTTCTGCCTGTAAATACAGAACGATCCGTAATCTGGGTCTTGTGGCATCTACGTGGTTTGAACTTGGGTTTTCGCTTTAAATCAATGTTTCTGGAAGAGAATAGTCCCTTATCAATGTAGGTGTAAATGGTACGTACAGACATGCCCAGCTCCGGATGGTTTACGGCAATCTGATAGGGAGACTGTCCCTGTTCAATCAATGGGGAGATGATCCTATCTTTTTGATGTAATTCGTGCTTTGTAATGCTTATGCCGCTTCTGGAGTCCTTGAGAATCTGGTGGTACTTACGATCAGCAAAGTGCGCATTGTAGGTATACTTGTGAGCAATCGTGCAGTGAGAAATCTTCTTGTCACAACCATTGCAGACATAGGGAGCCTTGTCCAGCCGGGAGCAATGTTCCTTTTGAAAATCGGGGCAGGTCTGGTTGCAGGTAGGGCAGGAAGTACATTTGATGCCACAAACAAGGATCTTATTGCAGACGTTCACTTTGCGACAGTTGTATCTTCGTACACAAAAGTTCTTTGCATTATAGAAGGAGCCCTTGTGATACCAGTCGGAGGCTCTACGCAATTTCACTTCTTTGGAAATGGTAGTTGGATCCTTGCAGAGATATTTAGCGATGTCCTTGAAAGAACGCCGCTGATTTAAAGAGTTCTCAATAAAAACACGATCCTCAAGTGTGAGATGCTTCTGGTTACCAGGAATAAATTTACTCATAAAAATCATCTCCTTCTACTGCTGTCAGAAGGAGATATAAAGATATCATGTATGTATGAAAGAGTAAATATCAACTGTGCAGAAGTAAACTCCACCAGACAAATGGGGAGTGGAATTTACTTTTTCATTTCAGT
>NZ_KE992809.1 GCF_000466485.1 [Clostridium] symbiosum ATCC 14940
GCGTCCTCCAACCTCAGTTAAATCTCCATAGTGTTAACTAGATGACATTGATGGCTGAACTGTTACAAAAATCTTTCCCTCAGCGATTGACACGCAATCGTTCTGTTCCTATAATAATGGAGAAATAAGGAGCGGGAAGGAATACCGTCAGCGAGGAGAAAAATGATGTCAAAGAGAAAAACAGTGATAATCGGGGCAGGGCATGTGGGAGCCCATGTGGCCAGCGCCCTTATGATGCAGGATATCTGTGAGGAAATCATCCTGCTGGATACGGATGCACAGAAGGCGTGGTCCCATGCCGTGGATCTTCAGGATACGGCATGCTATGCAGGAAAGAATACCACGGTCCGCAGCGGCGGATATGAGGAGCTTGGGGATGCGGATATCTGTGTAATCAGCTACTGCGGAGCGATATTTAAGGAGAACAGGCTTGAGGAGCTGGAGGAAGCTCTGAATATAGCCGATGAGATTATACCAAAGATTCAGGCATCCGGCTTTCAGGGGGTGGTCGTGTCAATCACAAACCCCTGCGATTTAGTTGCCCTCTACTTTGCAATGCACCTGGAGCTTATGGTGGTGGGGACGGGCACTGCGCTTGATTCGGCGCGTTTCCGGATCAGAACGGCCCAGGCGCTTGGTGTGGCTCCGGCCGATGTGGACGGCTTCTGCGTAGGAGAGCATGGCGACAGTCAGGTTCCGGTCTGGTCCCAGGTCAGGGTAGGAGGCCGTTTCCTGGAGGAGCTGGAACAGGAAAAAAGAGAGCTGTTCGGCCGTTTTAACAGAGATGAGATAGAGAAGGCGACCATAGAGGCGGGATGGAAGATTCTGACGGGAAAAGGCAGTACCGAGTACGGTATCGGAGCCGCCGCGGCTTCGCTGATTCAGGCGATTCTGACAGACAGCCGCCGTGTTCTTCCTTGCTCATGGCAATATAAAAAAGATGAGAACAGTCCGGTAATTTACACCAGCATTCCGTCTGTAATCGGTGCGGGCGGAGTGATCGGACGAATTGCCCCGGCGCTGTCAAAGGAGGAAGCAAAACGTTTTGATGAGAGCTGCCGCCTGATGGAAAAGTACAGGGCAGAATACCTGGATATCAGGCAATAAAGTACGGAGGAAATAAAATGGATGCAGTGACAAAATTATTCGCCGGGTATACGATAGGAGATGAATCATATCGGCAGGTAGACCGCTTTTGCTCTCCTTATGGAAAACGTGTGCTTTTGATAGGCGGGGAGACAGGAATGTCAAAAGGGCTTCCTGTCCTTTGCGAGGCCCTGAAAGCGGCGGACAGCAGACTGGAAATTGTGGATGCGACCGTATACGGAACAGAATGTACTTATGAAAGAATCCGTGAACTGAGCAGTCTCTATAAAGATAAAGCGATTGATATGGTATTTGGAATGGGCGGCGGCAAGGCGATGGATACGGCAAAGGGAGCCGCATATGAGCTGGGGGTACCGGTCTTTACTTTTCCGACGATACCTTCCAACTGTGCCTCCATGGCGGCACTCTCCGTCGTGTACAGAAAAGACGGGGGGTTTGACAGTTTTTACTTCTTCGAACGCCCGGCTGTCCACTGCTTTATTAACACCGATATCATGATTCATGCCCCGAAGATGTATTTTCGAGCCGGTATGGGGGATACCATTGCAAAATATTTTGAATGTCATTTTTCCGCAAGAGGGGATGAGCTGGATTACCATTCGGCCCTGGGCAGGGAGATAAGCAATCTCTGCTATGAGAGAATCAGAACCTATGCGGGAAAAGCTCTGGCGGAATTTGGCGAAGGAAAAGCAGGGGAAGCGTTCACACAGGCAGTGCTGGCGATAACGGTAAACACGGGACTTGTATCTCATATGGTGGAGGACTGCTATAATTGCGCGCTGGCCCATGCCGTATGCTACGGTCTCGATCTGATTCCCGGCGTGGCGGAACGTTTTCTGCATGGAGATCTGGTAGGGTATGGAATTTTAATCCAGCTGGCTGTGGACGGTCAGTCCGGAACGCTTGCAAAAGTGAGGAAACTTTTAAAGAGTATGGAGATTCCCGTGACGTTGAAAGAAATGGGAGTGGCGCTGGACAAAGAATTTCTCAGGGATATGCTGAAAGAGTCGGTGAGCGGCCCGGATATGGAACATATTCCTTATCCTGTTACAGAAGATATGGTTTGGGAAGCCGTCTGCAAAGTGGAGGCATGGTGTAACAGTTCAGACAAGTCTGTGCATTTGCAGTGATGACCGTACGAAAAGGCAGTGGAAGCGAGCATCCGGGTGACTGAAGCAGGCCGTTCATAAGCTGTCGTTCCTCAATTATGCATAATATTGTGAATAAATATGAACAAAATATAATAGAAAAACATATTTATGCAGGAATTCCACTTTGGATTCCTGCATAATCATTGTAAAGCGCCATAAAGCTTTAATTTACTTTAAAATCCTTTATTTACAAAGGTTAAATGAAAAAACAGCCAAGAGGATATTACACTAAATATACAAAAAAATGAGGAAACATGCGGAAAAATCAGTAAAAAAACAAGTTGACAACGGATTGCTATGGTGTTATTATTATGCACATAAAACTTATATATATTCAAAAATAAATAGAAAAGAGAATATTTATGCTTGATGAATCTTTAAAACAAAAGCTCTGGGAGGCGGAGGATGAGATTGCATCCTGGGCGGAAGAGATAAGCAATAGTATATTTATGCACCCCGAACTGGGAGACCAGGAATTTTTTTCCTCCGAATATCTGACCGGGGAAATCGCGAAGCTGGGCTTTGAGGTTGAGTTCCCTTATATGGGAATTCCGACGGCATTCCGGTGTGAGCTGGGAGACGGGGACGGACCGGCGGTCTGTTTTCTGGCAGAGTATGATGCGCTTCCCGGATATGGCCCTGGCCACGACACACCGGCACATGCCTGCGGACATAACTGGATTGCAGCCAGCACCTTTGCAGCCTGCGCGGCACTGGCAAAGATTAAGCCCCTCTTTAAGGGAAAGATTGTATACATAGGAACGCCTGCCGAGGAAAATACAGGCAGAAAAGTCAATATGGCGGACCAGGGTGCTTTTGACAAAATGGCGGCGGCATTTCAGATGCATCTGAGCCAGGAATCCAGTGTCAATACAGTTGCTTTGGCCATGACGGATTTCATTTTTGAGTTTCACGGCGTTGCGGCACACGCATCCAGCAATGCCCAGAACGGAATCAATGCCCTGGAAGCCTGCAATCTGACAATGGCGGGAATTAACGCACTGAGACAGCATCTGGAGCCGGACGTCAGAGTCCACTATACGGTGATGAACGGCGGAATGGCTCCGAATATCGTTCCGGACTATACATCCATGGCGGTCTTTGTGAGGGCAGGCCAGAAGGATTATCTGGAGGAAGTAATCGAAAAGGTATTGAACTGCGGCAGGGGAGCCGCCCTGATGACCGGCGCAAAGTTCTCGTTTAAGAGAGCGGAAAATACGTACTTTGATATAAAACGCAATGATAAATTGAACGCGATTATGACAGAACAGCTTGCTGGGCTTGGAATTACGGACCTGGCGGACGGAGACAGATATCATTCCGGCAGTTCCGACATCGGCAATGTGTCATATGCATGTCCCACCTGTTATTGTACATTGGGTGTAGGCAGCATGACAAAGGCCGGGCCTCATGAGGAGGATTTCTTGAGAATCGTCGATTCTGAGGGCGCCCACGAATTAATCCACACAGCGGCAAAAGCCATGGCAGCCACCGCTCTGGAGGTTTTACTGGGAGCAGATATCTCAGAAAGTTAAAAAAGTGTCAGCCCCTGAAAGGCGGAATGGAGGAGAATTATGAAAAAGTTATTAGCGGTTTTATTAGCAGGAACAATGGCGCTCAGCCTCGCGGCATGCGGAGGCGGCAAAACAACAGCCGGTACGGCTACAAAAGCAGCGGCAGATACGACGGCTGCAGGCACGGAGAATGCGGCAGCAGAAGGAAAGGAAGACGCGGGTACGGAACTGACCGGCCGTCTGAAAGCGATAAAGGAGGCAGGTGTATTAAAGGTAGCCACCTCCCCCGATTATCCGCCGTATGAGTTTGAAGATATCACAAAAGACGGCCAGGATAAATATGTAGGGGCCGACATGGAGCTGGCAAAATATATTGCCGACAAGTTAGGCGTAAAACTTCAGATTGAGGCCATGGCATTTGATGCCTGTATGGCGGCGATCGGCCAGGGCCGCGTGGATCTCACCATCTGCGGCATGGTACCGAAGGAAGAGCGGAAGACAACAATGGATTTCAGTGATGTCTACTACAATGACGGCGATCAGGTAATCGTAATCATGAAAGACAGCGCCGATCAGTACAAATCACTTGCCGATTTTGCAGGACAGAGCATTGCCGCCCAGAACGGAACTCTTCAGTATGATCTTGTTACAACACAGATTCCGGATGCCAAATGTGAAGTGGTCAGCGCCGTAACCGATGGAATTATGATGTTAAAGACAGGGAAGGTGGCAGGCATTGCCCTCGCAAGCGTAGCTGCAGACAATTATCTTGCCAACTATCCGGATTTAGTTGAATGCAGTCAAAAATTCGACTATACTTCTCTCGGCGTAGTGGCAGGCGTTGTAAAGGACGAACCGGAATTCCTTGAAGAATTAAACGGCATTATCAAGGAAGTGGTTGACAGCGGAATCTACTATCAGTGGATCGAGGAAGCAAGCCAGTTATCGAACGAGATTCAGGGAGTGAAATAATTTCCGGTAAGAAAATGGTTGACAGGAGTGGCGGAGTGTCCGGCAAAAGCCGGTACCTCCGGCACCCCTTTTATTGAAGGCGGAGACCTGTACGCGGAGCGTGCAGGTTATCGTATGTCCGGTGCAGGGATGGGTCCGGAATTTAGAGAATGGAGGATAATATGGTAGGTAATATAACGATGCTGGTGCAGAAATACAGCGGCTTATTCCTGGAAGGAATGGGCTATACGCTGCTGCTGGCTTTGATTACGGTAACGTTCGGCACTGTGCTGGGAACGCTGGTTGCACTGGCGAAGATGGGAAAGTTTAAAGTGCTTTCGTTTCTGGCAACCGCTTATATTGAGATTATGAGGGGAACCCCGCTGCTGCTGCAGCTGTATCTGTTTTATTTCCTGGTGCCGCAGATGCTGCCCTGGGAACCGTCTAAATTCACCTGTGTATGCACGGCCCTCGTATTGAATGCTACGGCCTATGTGTCCGAAATCATCAGAGCCGGAATCCAGGCGGTGGACCCGGGCCAGATGGAGGCAGCCAGGAGCCTTGGATTAAATACATCCCAGGCTATGAAAAAAGTAATTCTTCCCCAGGCGCTTAAAAATATTCTTCCTGCCCTGGGCAATGAATTTGTCACGGATATCAAAGAGACTTCCCTTGCGTCCACATTCTTCCTCGGGGATCTTATGACGACCTTCCGTACGCTCAACGGAGCTTTATATCTGACGCTGGAACCGCTTATCATCGTCGGAATCATTTATTTCCTGCTGACCTTTACGCTCAGCAAGCTGATTGCAGTATTCGAGAGGAGGATGGCAAGCAATGATTAGGGTAGAAAATCTGAAAAAAGACTTCGGCAGGCTCCAGGTATTAAAAGGTGTGACGGAAGAGATCCGGCAGAACGAGGTGGTGTCCATTATCGGCCCGTCCGGTTCGGGAAAAAGCACGCTGCTGCGCTGCCTGAATCTTCTGGAGGTTCCAAGCAGCGGCAAAATTTTTTTCCACGATGTGGATCTGACGGATAAAAAAGTGGATATAAACGTACACCGGCAGAAGATGGGAATGGTATTCCAGCATTTTAACGTATTTCCCAACATGACGGTGGAGGAGAATATAACGATGGCACCCGTGCTGCTGGGAAAAAAGAACCGCGAGGAAGCGCATATCATGGCCGCAGAGCTTTTAAAACGGGTCGGCCTGTATGAAAAGGCGGATGTCCGCCCGACAAAGCTGTCCGGCGGTCAGAAGCAGCGCCTTGCCATCGTCCGCGCCCTCGCCATGGAACCGGAAGTAATGCTCTTTGACGAGCCGACCTCCGCTCTTGACCCGGAGATGGTCGGGGAAGTTCTGGCTGTTATCAAAGAGCTGGTGACAACGGGACTCACCACTGTGATCGTAACCCATGAGATGGGCTTTGCGAAAGAGGTTTCCGACCGCGTGTTGTTCATGGATGAAGGAATCATAGCAGAAGCAGGTATTCCGGAACAGATATTTGGGGATCCGAAGCAGGAGAGGACCAAGGATTTCCTGAGCAAGGTTTTATAATAAATACGGATTCCCGATCAGGGAAATCAGGGTTACTGTTCACACGGTTGTGTCCCGCGAGGCGTGAACAGTAACAAATCAGGAGGAGAAGATTATGCCAAGATTAAGTGACCGCGTCGGAACATTTACTGATTCCGTCATCAGAAGAATGACGAGAATCAGCGACGCGAAAGAAGGTTCTATCAATTTATCACAGGGATTTCCGGACTTTGATCCGCCGAAAGAGATTACCGATGCTCTGGCAAGGGCCGCCGTGGAAGGGCCTCACCAGTACAGTATCACGTTCGGGGCCGAGAATTTCCGCGAAGCGCTGGCAAAAAAGCATGGCAGCGCCATCGGCCGCGCGATTGATCCCGATAAGGAGATCGTCGTGACCTGCGGCGGCACCGAGGCGATGATGGCTGCGATGATGACCATATGTAACCCAGGGGATAATGTAATTGTATTTTCCCCATTTTATGAGAATTACGGGGCTGACGCCATTTTATCCGGCGCCAATCCGATTTATGTACCCCTGATTCCGCCGGAGTTCAACTTTGACCGTGCGGTTCTGGAGGATGCATTTAAACAGGGAGTTAAGGCAATTATCGTCTGCAATCCGTCCAATCCCTGCGGAAAAGTTTTTACAAGGGAAGAACTCCTATATATCGGTGAGCTTGCGAAAAAATACGATGCATACGTCGTGACGGACGAAGTGTATGAACATATCATTTTCAAACCGAATGTACACGTCCATATGGCAGGGCTTCCGGGGATGTATGAGAGGACAATTACCTGTAATTCCCTCTCCAAGACATATTCTATTACGGGATGGCGGCTGGGTTATCTGATAGGGCCGGAGGAAGTGATTGAGGGGGCAAAAAAAGTTCACGATTTCCTGACCGTCGGGGCAGCGGCGCCGCTTCAGGAGGCCGCAACCGTCGGACTGAACTTCGGACCGGAATATTATGAAGAGCTTCAGCGCATTTATACGGAGAAGAGAGATTACTTTGTGGCAGGTCTGGACCGGATCGGACTTAAGCATACGGTGCCTCAGGGTTCTTACTTCATTCTGATCGACATCTCCGATTTCCTGGCGCTTCCCCAGTTTGAGGGGTATACTGATTTGGAATTCTGCGAGTGGATGATCAACAGCTTCGGCGTGGCCGCGGTTCCGGGTTCCAGTTTCTTTAAAGAGGAAGTGAACCATCTGATCCGGCTTCATTTTGCAAGACAGAAGGAGACCCTTGATGAGGCCCTGATCCGTCTGGGTGAGATGATGAAGGTGCTGGAACAGAAATAATGCGGGAATTTAATGGTTACTATTCGCGGGTAGCATCCCGCGAGGTGTTTTTTGTGAGTGCAGCGAAGCGAAAGTCACAGAAAACCCGAGTTACACGGCGCGAAACGGCGTTTTTTGCCGTTTCTGTGCATCGCGAAGCGTGTTACTGTTTACGGAACCGCGCTTTTCGACGGGCCGTAATAGTAACATTTAATGGAAAGGAAATATGGAAAAGATAATCACGGTGCGCTATCCGCACTATTATAAAAAATTTTCCTGTACAGGCTCCCGGTGTGAAGACACCTGCTGCGCTTCCTGGGGCGTCTCCATAGACCCCGTTTCTCTCCGGAGGTATCGGAACGTAAACGGAGAGTTCGGGAGACGGCTCAAAAATTCCATAGACAGTAAAACGGGCAGCTTCCTCCAGAAAAACGGAAGATGCCCGTTTTTAAATGAAGGGAATCTTTGCGATATCTATATCTGCCTTGGGGAAAAAAGCCTGTGCAGGACCTGCCGCGATTTTCCTCGTCACAGGGAAGAGTACGGACCGTTACGGGAAGTCAGCCTGTCATTGGCCTGTCCTGAGGCGGCCGGACTGATACTGGGAGAACAGGAAACTTCCGGGGAGAAAACGGGAACGGATGAATTTTATCTGCGCAGAAGGAGAGTCCGGATAGAGCCGGGGAAGGCGGTTTCCAGTTTACCGTTCCCAGGCAGTATTGCGCGAGGTGGTTTCGAGCGTATCCCGCACGAAAATCCCGGGTTAGAGGTGGACGGGAGACTGCTGAAACAGCTCATTAAAGTGAGAAATGCCTTTTTTACCATCCTATCCTGGGAGGATACGGCCATAGAAGACAGAATGGCAATGATACTGGCGCTGGCCCATGATGCGCAGGGAAGGCTCCGTAACCGGAAGGGCATAAGGGCGGAGGCCGGCGGCCGGAAGAATATGGACAGCCTGACGGCGCGTTATCTTCTGCCGGAGAACCGGGCCCGCTATATTTCACGGCTTACTTCTTATAGAAGAGATGGGAACGGCAGGGTCAGGGACGATTTGATGTGCCTTTTCCTGGAACTGACCGATACCCTTGAGACAGTCTCCGAACAGTGGAAGAATATGGTCAGGAGGTATACAAAGCTTTTATATGCTCCTGAAGACGGAATGGGTGGGCCGGGGGGATACGAATTTCATGAAATGCTGAATGAACTTAAAGCCGTATATCCCGCGTTCGATTCCGATATGGCACAGCTGATGAGATATTTCTTATATACGAATGTGCTGGGCGCCGTCTATGACGGCCGGTTACTGGCCGCTGTAAAAATGGCCGTGTTTAACTGCCTTATAATCAGGGAGATTGACCTGGGAATCTTTGCGGAGACAGGCAGCTTTACACGAAAAGAACAGATATTGACGACCCACCTCTGGTCAAGGCAGTTGGAGCACTCGGATTATAATCTGGAGAAAATGGAGCGGTTTATGAGGGAACACAGGGCCTTGGGGATAAAAAAACTGATGCTCTGTATTGGTTGAGAGATGGTAATTTCCCGTCTGATGAAGCTGCTGGAGCAGGAATAAAAGTATAATCGAAAAAAGTCCGGTACCGCCATCTAAGGCTTAAGATGGCAGTCCGGACTTTCTTTGAATACGGCTATCTGTGCGAAAAGCGTGCCGGTTATCGTTTGATGCCGGTAAGAGCGTACAGGTTATCGTATGAATCTTTTAATTATTATCGTTTTTCAGATTTTTAAGTTTTTTCACATAGATCCTTCTGAAAAGAATCGTAGTGAGCGTAACGGAAATCAGTTCCGCGAGCGGAAAGGAATACCAAACTGCGTGGAGCCCTGCCACACGGGCAAATACATAAGCCAGGGGCAGAATGCACAGAAGCTGTCTGGCTACCGATACGATAAGGCTGTAGACGCCGTTGCCCAGCGCCTGGAAGACGGAGCCGAGGATGATACAGTAGCCTGCGAACAGGAAGCTGGTACTGATGATGCGGAGGGCGGGAACGCCTACCTCCAGCATGTGATCGGACGCATTGAACAGCTTCAGCAGGCCTTCCGGGAATACCTGGAAAATTATGAGGCCAATCAGCATGATGCCGACGGCAATAAAGGTGCTAAGCTTGATGGTATCCATGATTCTCTTTTTATGTCCGGCGCCGTAATTATAGGCGACAATCGGAATCACGCCGTTGTTCAGGCCGAAGATGGGCATAAAGATAAAGCTCTGGAGCTTGAAATAAATACCCAGGACGGAGACGGCCGTCTCGGAAAACATTATCAGGATTTTATTCATTCCGAATGTCATGATAGATACGATGGACTGCATGACAATAGAAGGAACACCGACTTCATATATCTTCGCTATAATACGGCCGTCAGGTTTGAACCCTTTAAATGACAGCTGTACGTCGCGGTTTTTCTTATGGTTGAACCAGACTGCGAGAATCATGGCGATTATCTGCCCCGTCACCGTGGCAATCGCAGCGCCCCGGATGCCGAGCCTTGGAAAACCGAAGAAACCAAAAATCATAATCGGATCCAGAATAATATTGATGATGGCGCCGGTTCCCTGGGTCACCATGCTGTAGATAGTCCGTCCCGTGGACTGCATAATACGTTCAAAGGTCATCTCCATAAAGATTCCGAAGGAGAAAATGAGACAGATGGTAAGATACTGCGTCCCGAACTCCACAATCTCCCTGTTTTCAGTCTGGCTGGCAAAGAACAGGTGGGAACCGAAGATGCCCATCAGGGCAAATACAAGATAACTGACGAAGGCCAGAAATACGCCGTTGACGGCGGAGAGGTTGGCCTCTTTCTGGCGTTTTTCCCCAAGGGAGCGGGAGAGCAGTGCATTGATACCGACACAGGTACCGGATGAAACTGCAATCATCAGGCTCTGAATAGGAAAAGCAAGTGAAACTGCCGTCAGGGCATTTTCACTGATCTGGGCGACGAATACGCTGTCTACGACATTATATAGCGCCTGAACCAGCATAGACGCGATCATGGGCAGCGACATGGAAACCAGCAGTTTATTGACCGGCATGGTTCCCATTTTATTTTCATTTGAATGGGCTGTAGCTGACATATATTATCCTCCTGTTAATTAGCGTGCTAACAATTACAGCATCATGCATTATAGCATTCTGCGGGGAAACATGTCAATGTTATAATTTTTTATACAAAAATCGACACATATTTATAGAAAAATACGCTTGTCAGGCGTTCTGTATTTATGCTATCATTATCTTACTGCCTTCCGGCGATTGTTTGGAAAAAAATACAGGCCGGGCCTGAGAGGGCCGGAAGATGGATATTGGAATGATTAAGGAGGAATTTGAGGATGAAGCCATACAGCGAATTAACAAGAGAAGAGTTGTTAGAGCTTAAGAAAGACCTGTCTGCCCAGTACCACGCATTTCAGGGGAAAGATTTGAAACTCGATATGTCGCGCGGTAAGCCAAGCGTTGAGCAGCTTGATTTATCCATGGGGATGATGGATGTGCTGAACAGCGATTGTGATTTAACGTGTGAAGATGGTACGGACTGCCGCAATTACGGTGTGCTTGACGGTATCAGGGAAGCCAAAGAGCTGCTTGGCGACATGATTGAAGTTCCGGCTGACAATATTATTATTTACGGAAACTCCAGCCTGAATGTCATGTATGATACGATTTCCCGTTCCATGACACACGGAGTAATGGGTAATACCCCGTGGTGCAAGCTAGACAAGGTTAAATTCCTGTGTCCGGTACCTGGTTATGACAGACATTTTGCCATCACCGAGTATTTCGGTATCGAGATGGTCAATGTACCGATGACCGAAGAAGGACCGGATATGGATATAGTTGAAGAGCTTGTATCCAAAGATGAGAGCATCAAGGGTATCTGGTGCGTGCCGAAATATTCCAACCCGACAGGCAATTCCTATTCGGATCAGACCGTTCGCCGTTTTGCAAGGCTGAAACCGGCCGCTGCCGATTTCAGGATTTACTGGGATAACGCATACAGCGTACACCATTTATATGATGACGATCAGGATAACCTGATAGAAATTCTGGCAGAATGTAAGAGAGCAGGAAATCCGGATCTGGCTTATAAGTTCTCTTCCACATCCAAGATTAGTTTCCCGGGTTCCGGAATTGCGGCGGTTGCAACTTCCCACAACAACCTGGAAGATATCAAAAAGCAGTTAAGAATGCAGACGATCGGCCATGACAAGGTAAACCAGCTTCGTCATGTACGTTATTTTAAGAATATCCACGGCATGGTGGAGCATATGCGCAAGCATGCCGAGATTTTAAGACCAAAATTTGAGGCGGTCGAGGCAATTCTCGAGCGTGAGCTGGGAGGACTTGGAATCGGTTCCTGGACCAGTCCCAAGGGAGGATACTTTATTTCCTTCGATTCCATGGACGGCTGTGCCAAAGACATTGTGGCTAAGTGCAAAAAGGCCGGGGTTGTGATGACCGGAGCCGGAGCTACTTATCCTTACGGCAAGGATCCGCATGACAGCAATATTCGTATTGCGCCGTCTTATCCGCCGCTGCAGGATCTGATAACCGCTACGGAACTCTTTGCTCTCTGTGTCAAGATTGTCACCGTTAACAAGCTTCTCGGTGCAACGAAATAAGAGCGTAACAGCATAATTTGTAACGGTTCAGACAGCATGAACGGTTACTGTAATTTGCGGTTTAAAGTTGTATGGGCCTTCTGCAGTGCCGGCGGCCCATACAATTTTTTTGCTGATTGGCGGTGAGAGATTTAATTGAGCAGGTGAGGACGCCGCCGCAGGCCAGCGGACGGGGTGGTGTATATGAGTCTTTCGTCCTGGAGAAAGATTGTCGTGGTTTGGGGCTGCGGGGAATATATAGTCTGCGGTGCACGTTCCCACTCTGTGGAATGCATAGCGGATGCTAGACTCGAAAGCACCTCGTCAAGCACCGATGGATTCCAAAGGCATCCGCAGACTATATCTTCCCCTCCGCCCCAAGGTCAGGTTATCGCCGGGACGAAAGACTCCGCCGGGTGTATCGGCCCCGTCCACTGGCCTGCGGCCGCAGATTGTCTCACGCGTTAAGTGCGGGGCGGACTTGTCGTGGCCACTCAGCGCTACCATAATGGTTATATATGGTGACATGTAGTTGTTTGAGTATATTGGTATTTTTGTTGTATTTGCTGCATTTGATTTTTGTAATAGTTTATAATAGATTGAGCGGAATACCGGAATAATATCACCGGATTTTACATTGGCCAGTCGGAAACACGTAGTGGCCGCGACAGGGCCCTCCC
>NZ_KE992810.1:0-361 GCF_000466485.1 [Clostridium] symbiosum ATCC 14940
GGTCAGGCTCGTAAGAGCCTGTGGATCGAAACGGTTCTGCGAGCCTTTAAACGGAATGTTATCGGGGTCAGGCTCGTAAGAGCCTGTGGATCGAAACCTGGGCATACTTATCGGGTATCCGCAGCAAAGCCGGTCAGGCTCGTAAGAGCCTGTGGATCGAAACTTTGGTCAGGACTATGGCCGACTGCACAGTGGCGGTCAGGCTCGTAAGAGCCTGTGGATCGAAACCTAGCCGGTCTTGCACCGGAAACAGCCCTGGGGCGGGTCAGGCTCGTAAGAGCCTGTGGATCGAAACTGTAGTGGGTTTCATTCCCTGCAGCAACATATTGGTCAGGCTCGTAAGAGCCTGTGGATCGAAACA
>NZ_KE992810.1:461-823 GCF_000466485.1 [Clostridium] symbiosum ATCC 14940
GTCAGGCTCGTAAGAGCCTGTGGATCGAAACAGCCAGGAAGAGGCAGAACAGGCAATGACAGCGTTGGTCAGGCTCGTAAGAGCCTGTGGATCGAAACTGCAGTGGAAGTTTCTGGACGCCGCAACCTGGTGGTCAGGCTCGTAAGAGCCTGTGGATCGAAACCTAGTTGCTTCAGGAAAGCAGCGTCGTCATCGCCTAGGTCAGGCTCGTAAGAGCCTGTGGATCGAAACTGATTCTTCCCGGCATACGGATTGTGAATATATGGTCAGGCTCGTAAGAGCCTGTGGATCGAAACATACTACTATATGTTCCAAATTGGTCGAGTTGTAGGTCAGGCTCGTAAGAGCCTGTGGATCGAAAC
>NZ_KE992810.1:923-1150 GCF_000466485.1 [Clostridium] symbiosum ATCC 14940
GTCAGGCTCGTAAGAGCCTGTGGATCGAAACCTGTTTGACAGGTCAATGCTATCCCGGTTAAGCTGGTCAGGCTCGTAAGAGCCTGTGGATCGAAACATTTTCTTCATAAATAACTTCATTTCGTAATATGGGTCAGGCTCGTAAGAGCCTGTGGATCGAAACTTGGCTTTGTAATGTATAGGAAAGTGATTCAAGGGTCAGGCTCGTAAGAGCCTGTGGATCGAAA
>NZ_KE992810.1:1250-39135 GCF_000466485.1 [Clostridium] symbiosum ATCC 14940
CAGGCTCGTAAGAGCCTGTGGATCGAAACGTCAATCAATTCCCCATCCAGTGAAGCATGCATCGGTCAGGCTCGTAAGAGCCTGTGGATCGAAACCATCAGGTTCTTCGGCTTCTCCCTGATGGCGTAGGGTCAGGCTCGTAAGAGCCTGTGGATCGAAACACGTACAAGGGGCCGTTGACAAGTTTAATCAGATGGTCAGGCTCGTAAGAGCCTGTGGATTGAGGTTTTATTGGCGCAAAGAGGTGTGGATTCCGGGGATAAGAGATCGGCAGATGAAATCTGTCAGCAGGAACTGAAGAATGCTGTCTGCATCACACTTAAGGAAAAGGGGGCTCAGGAAAAGGGGAGTCTTATGAAAAATGTGATCCGGACGATGGGGTATGTCCGAAGCAGTACTTCCTTAGTGGAGGCTGCTGAAAAGGGGATGAAGTATGGAAGGAAGACAGGGGAGATTGTGCAGGATGAAGAGAAGCAGTTTAGGCTGGGAAATTGACAATCTTGCTAAACTGAAAAGTGCAGTTCGCTAAGGAAGAATGATACCCGGTGTCAGAAAATAGTTTGGAGAAACTGAGTAACAACAGCAAAAACAATCATTCATAGCGATTAAATCACCAGAAGAATTTACCTGCACATTAGGAAATGATTAATAAATTCTTTAGCATTCAATAATACAATAATTCAAAAGATTTATTATAATGTTAGAGGAGATAAAAATCATGGAACGTGAAGTGTATAAGCCGGATTGGGTATAGAGTTAAGGAGGCATCATGAAAGGATTTAAACGACAGAATCAGTTATTTTCTCTCTGTGGATTGAATTGTGGACTTTGTCCCATGTTTTTGAATAAAAACTGCCCCGGCTGCGGGGGCGGTGAAGGAAACCAGACATGCAAAATTGCGAGATGCAGCATTGAGCATGATGGAGTAGAATACTGCTTTCAGTGCGGTGAATACCCTTGTGAAAAATATGAGCATATTGACGATTTTGATTCCTTTATAACGCACCGCCAACGAAAGGCTGATTTAAAAAAGGCCAAGCTGTCAGGAGTGGAAGCTTATAATAAGGAACAACAAGAGAAGGTAAGAATACTGGATATTCTCCTGTCCGGCTACAATGACGGACGGAAAAAGACACTCTTTTGTGTAGCTGTAAATCTTTTGGAATTACAAGAGCTGCAAGAAGTACTTAGAGAGATTGAGAATAGACCTGACATAAAGATGCTGACACTCAAAGAAAAAAGTGCTTTTGTTGCAGGACTGCTTCAAGATACAGCATCGAATAGAGGGATTGATCTGAAACTGCACAAAAAAAAGCGGTGATAGGAAGCTCTCATTCTTTGTCAGTGACAAACCAAAATAAAAAGGGATTGAGAATAGCAAAATGAAAGGTAAATTCATATGAAGTACACGTGTATGCTTATATCGGTAGCCGACATTAATGCCGCGAGAAAATTTTATGAGGATTTGTTCAGATTGGAAGTATTTCAGGATTACGGAAGAAACATCGCTTTTACCTGCGGCCTGGCATTGCAGCAGGATTTTGACTGGCTGGTGAACCTGCCGAAAGAAAAGGTATTAAAGAAATCCAACAATGCAGAAATCGTCTTTGAAGAACAGGATTTTGATGGTTTTCTGAATAAGTTGAAAGAATATCCTGACATAGAATATCTGGGAGAAGTGCTCGAGCATAGCTGGGGCCAGCGGGTGATTCGGTTTTATGATTTAGACGGACATATCATAGAAGTTGGCGAGGATATGAAAATGGTGATAAAACGTTTTCTTGCTTCCGGTATGAATATGGAAGAAATCGCTGTGAAAATGGACGCTTCCGTGGAGGACTTAATGAAACTTTTGAATCATTAAAATGTCCATTTTCCTGTAAGGTTTTCATAGGGATATATTATACGTGGGAGGTGTCGGAGCAAATGAAACAATATATTGCATTTTTGCGTGGTATCAATATAAGCGGCAAAAATAAAGTGTCCATGGCAGAGTTAAAAGAAGGTTTTGAAAAACTTGATTTTGGAGATGTTAAGACATATTTGAACAGCGGAAATGTGATTTTTTCAGGTGACGAAGATGAGGATGAAACGTTTACAAATCAGATTGAGGTAATGATAAAAAAACGGTTTGGCTTGGATATTCCTGTTTTTGTCATAGCAAAAGAAAAACTTGAGAACATCTTGCATAATGCACCGGACTGGTGGGGGAACGGAAATAATGAAATTTATGACAATCTCATTTTCATTATTCCGCCGGCCACATTCGCAGAGGTATATAGTGAGATTGGAGAGCCTAGAGAGGAATTAGAAAAAATAAAGGAATATAAAGAAGTGATATTTTGGTCTTTCAGCCGAAAAGATTATCAAAAAACAAATTGGTGGTCTAAGACAGCAAGTGCAGCTATCAGCAGCAAATTAACGATAAGAACGGTAAATACTGTTAAAAAGACAGTTGGAATGTAATCGTTTTTGTTATAATTTTCAGGTAGGCAGAATAGCAGAGCAGAAAACAAAATTTATGTTTGCTGATGGTCGAAGCAAAAAAGTTGTTTTTATAGCACATTGTATATTAAATCAAAATTCAATATCTGACGGGACAGCCGTTTTTCCGGCAGCTTTTAAGGAGGTCATAAAAATTCTTCTTGATGCTGATATTGGCATTGTTCAAATGCCATGTCCTGAACTTTGCTGTTTGGGACTTAATAGAGGTAATAACAATGGCGCAGATGATCCTGTTGTCATTGAAAATACCCGCATTCGTAAGGAAATGCAAAAAGATGAAGCTCACAAATTATTAATGGCCCAAGTTGATTATGTAATGAAACAGATAACAGAATACAATGCCTATGGCT
The DNA here is from genome assembly GCF_000466485.1 of [Clostridium] symbiosum ATCC 14940. Taxonomy (GTDB): domain Bacteria; phylum Bacillota; class Clostridia; order Lachnospirales; family Lachnospiraceae; genus Otoolea; species Otoolea symbiosa. The sequence goes on from NZ_KE992810.1 coordinate 4,106, forward strand.
TTGAGATAACCGGAATCATTGGTGCAAATCGTTCGCCAAACTGTGGTGTGGAAACTACATCAGATTTTAATAAAGAGATAAGCGGGAAAGGGGTATTTATGAGCGAACTTAGTAATAGAATCAATGCGCTCAACTTGAATATTCCCATGTTAGGAATCAAAAACACTGATAACATTTTTAATCAACTAAAATCTATTATTAAGTAAAAATAAATTGGAATTTATCGGGCGGAACAACACATCATCAAAGAGCCGGATACACGAATGATGAGTAAATGCTATATTCAATTTGCTGCATTGTTTCTTCTTGACTTTTACGCTGCGTCATAGTGTATGATGAAGAAAAATGAAAGGAATTAAATATATGAGAATTGTTTCTGTCCGTTCAGATGGTGTTTATTCAAAAATTATGAACGCACCTTTTGACAGGAAAAATGATATCTACCGTTATGAACTGATGAAGCCTTTTGAAAAAAAGTGGGCTTGTTACAGTGTGCCAATGAAAGCTGCAGCACGTAATGGCTATGATGTCATTATGGCAAGCGGAATGCTTGGACATATGGCGCCAACCGCTGTTGATGAAAAGCAAAAGCATAATATTGAACTGATTTCAGACAATGCGCTTTGGAAAAGATGTGAATTGTCAATCCAAAACTCATTAAACTGCTTTATTGAGCATGGAGTAAAATTACCTGTTCAAGAGTATATGTTTACCATTTTGCTTGCAAATCCAGAAAGCCCATACACTGTGTTAAATGATGGCTATTGCGGAGATGGAGGTATTCCGGGATATATTTTTGTTTGGCTAACTCCAAATGAATACACATTAAATCATCTTCATGTTGCTTTAGCACATGAAACAAACCATAATGTGCGGTTTCAATTTATCAAGTGGAAAAATGACATTACACTCGGTGAAATGATGGTCAGTGAAGGATTAGCTGAAAACTTTGCAACTCAAATGTATGGTGAGGATAAAGCGGGGCCTTGGGTTACTAAAACCGATATGGTAACCTTAAATGAGTATATTAAGCCAATCATTCACGATGGTTTAAATGTTCAAGGGCTTGAAAACCTCAATGCCTATTTGTATGGCGATGAAATGGCTGCTTTGCAAAATTACGCTCCTGTTGGTTTACCTTACTGCGCAGGCTATGCTTGCGGCTATCATTTGGTTAAGCATTATTTGAACAAAACAGGGAAAAGCATTGCAGAAGCGACTATATTACCTGCGAGTGAAATCTTAGATTGTGTGGAGGACTTTTGGAACCAATAAAATATAATTTGGAGTTTTACAACAAGCATGCGAATTCCACTGGCGGTTTTGAATTTATTTTCAGGCCGCCTTTTTCTTTTTATAAACTAAGGCTCCAGCCAAACAGTTCGGGCTTTAATATCACATTTCTCCAACATAAATAAAAATGGTAATTTTGCGTATCTTAGGAAATAATTAATCATTTATCCATTATATATAAACACATTAGTGTCACGGATCAGGTATAATGTATATGATTTAATCTGAAAGGAGTGTCATGCTTTGCTTGAAAAAATACTTGTTGTTGATGATGAGAAAGAAATTGCGGATCTGATCGAAGTATATCTTCAAAATGAAAATATGGATGTATATAAATTTTATTCAGGGGAGGAAGCGCTTGTCTGTATTGGAAGTACAGACTTTGACTTGGCTATATTGGACATTATGCTTCCGGATATCAGCGGACTTTCGATATGTCAGTCCATCCGAAGTAAGGAGTACACATATCCGGTAATTATGCTTACGGCTAAGGATGGAGAGACGGATAAAATTACCGGGCTTACACTCGGTGCCGATGATTATATTACAAAACCGTTCCTGCCCCTTGAGCTGGTAGCAAGGGTAAAGGCCCAGCTACGCCGTTACAAGAAATATAATGCGGGCTCAGCGGTTCCGGCAGCAGATGAAATCTTCAAATATGCCGGTTTGACGATGAACATTAAGACATATGAATGCCGGCTTAATGGAGAGACGCTGTCACTGACCCCTACGGAGTTTTCCATACTAAGAATTCTTTTAGAGCGCAAGTGCAGTGTCGTCAGTGCCGAAGAATTATTCCATGAAGTCTGGCAGGAAGAATATTATACCAAGAGTAACAATACAATTACCGTACACATCCGCCATCTTCGTGAGAAGATGAAGGATACCGGGGAAAATCCCAGATATATAAAAACGGTTTGGGGGGTTGGATATAAAATTGGGGAAATTTAAAAAAACAAAATATAACTATTCAAAGCTCGGCCGTATTACATTTATCAGAGGATTATGGATTACCATGGGAGCAGTTGCTGCAGTCTTTGCCCTGCGGATGCTGACGCGTGGACACTTGGCAGACGCGATTGTCGGGGCAGTTGCACGCAGTCTTTCAATCAGTGAGAAGGAAGCTGATTTGATATATTTCAAGATAGTGACGGTCAATATGCAGTTTATTCTTGCGTTAGTCATAATCATATTTGTTTTTTTGTTGTTCCACATGCTGTTGGATACATATAAAAGATATTTTGATGAGGTAGTTGCAGGGATTGACAAGCTTATGGAAGAAAGGGCAGCGATTTCCCTGTCTCCGGAACTGGAGAGTGTGGAGCATAAACTGGCCGATGTAAAGCGGACACTTGCAGAACGGGCGGATGAGGCTAAGAGGGCGGAGCAGCAGAAGAATGATCTGGTGGTATATCTGGCTCATGATATCAAGACCCCACTGACATCTGTGATAGGATATCTCAGCCTTTTAGATGAAACACCGGATATGCCCGATGAGGAGAAAGCAAAATATATCCATACTGCATGGGAAAAGGCGAACCGGCTCAGGACCCTGGTGAATGAGTTTTTTGAGATTACCCGCAGCCATTCGGAATCTCTTCCGCTTCATAAGACAAAGGTTGATCTTTTCTATATGATTGCTCAGATTTCAGATGAGTTGTATCCGCAGTTGAATGCATGCGGAAAAATCATAGAGAATCATGTAGATGAGGACATATCTGTATATGGAGACTCTGATAAGCTGGCCAGAGTGTTTAATAATATCCTGAAAAATGCCATTTCTTATAGTGCGGAAAACAGCGTTATCAAAGTCTCAGCCAGAGAGCTTTCAGAATGGACGGTGATTCAATTTGAAAATGATGGGGAAATTCCGGAGGATAAGCTCAATGTGATTTTTGATAAATTCTGCCGTTTAAGCAATGCGAGATTAAGCGAGACAGGAGGCTCCGGCTTGGGGCTTGCTATTGCAAAAAATATTATTGTACTGCATGGCGGACAGATAAGGGCTGAAAGCAGTAATGGACGCACTGCTTTCATCATTGAAATCCCATCAGCATCATCCAAAATCTCTGTCACAGCATCTTAGCGATTTTAATACATTTACCATTTCAATCGACCTGATAGAACAGGCGGGGAATCATACGATTATGTAATGTCAAGTACAGATTATTTGCTGTAAATGCCAAGTCAGCCCAGACTGTCACGGCAGAAGCGAAAAGACGTTATATAATAGGGCTTTTCGGGCACGGAAATCAAGCGGCAAGATTGTACTTTTCCCGCATAAACAGCGTCCTATCGCATACATGGCCACAGCACCCGCAACAAGACCGGGTGCTGTGGCCCATGTACAGCTGACTAATCTTCATCATTATGTGGATGCTTTTTGGGATTCTTTTTATCATTGTATTTTTTCATAATAACCATTTTTAGTAAGCCAACGACAATCAAAACCGCAGCAATGATAATCCACCAGTATTGCTCCATAACCTACTTCACCCCCTTTCAGTTGTCATAAATCATCTGCCCCCGTCCTATGCAGAATGGAGAAGTTCATTATCCTGCCAGCTTTTGAAACAGACGTTTTGTAAGGAAATAATACCAGATTAAAGCTGCCGCCAAAGCCATGAGAAAATAAAGAACCGCCTCATTCTGCACAGCTTTAGCTGCCCAGAATGATGGAAGGAAGCCAACAGCATACTGGCAGTAACTATCAATCAAGAATGGGGCTGGTATTCCTAGTAATGTAAGTGCAGCCAGTTTTGTAACTGCCATTCCCTCCAGTTTATTAGCGGAAAGGGTAATGATCATCAGGGCTACCATAATAGCCTGGACCGCCCCTAAAACGGACAAGCCTAAAACCATGATGACGGACCGTTTTTCCAATGAAAAGATTACCATCACAATAAATGTAACAACCGTTGACAGAATTGCGGGTATTCCAAGCCTTGAAAAAATATATCCTGATTTTCCAAGCGGAGTTATTGAAAAATACCTGGAAACTTTATCATCAATTTCTTCTAAGGTAATCATGGCAAAAGCAAAACAAAGAAGCACTGGTGCCATGATAGAAAGGAACAAGTCAAACATCGGATAATAGGGCTGTAAAGAAAATTTTGAAGCTTTTTCTATCAATGGGATTCCAAATTTAATAAGGGCGCCAACCAGAAACGGGGTGAAACAAGCTGCAAGCATCATGGGATCCTTTTTTATCTGTTGGAATACCTGCCCTATGCTGTTAAATACTTTTTTCATATCTTCACACCTCCAATACTCTGCCACATTTTTGATACCATCTTATGTGCTGCCGGATATAATACAAAATTTGCCGCAAGAACCAGAACCAAATCCAGAAACGTGTTCTGACTGTACCCTGTTATTAAATTCATGCAGGCCATAAATGGAAAGAACCGTAAAATTTCCGGCAGGTCTGTAAATAATCCTGCAATGGGGGGAACAAAGCATAAAATCTCAATGGGCATAATTACAATTAAAAATTGATTCAGGTTCGCAATCTTCGTGGCAGCCATGATACCGAGCATAGTAAAAATCGATGATGTTAATGCTGTCCCGATTATAATACCTGATAGGTTTTTATTTCCTGCCGCAATTCCCAGTATCAATGCGACTACGCAGGATATAAACATCAGTGAAAATACCTTGGCAAGGATGTACTCGGATACTTTTGCCGGCGATATGGCAATCGCATGGAGTACCTTTTGACTTTTTTCAAGTAAAACAATCGCTCCCATGAAGAACAGCCCCATGGCCGCCGGATCGGAATAAATCATAATTGCGGCTGCATTGTGTTTCCAGTTATCCGGTAAAGCTGTAATGCCGAAGACATAAATCACCGTCAAAACAAAATAAATAAAGTAAAAGCCATAGTTCCATTGGAAGTGGATATCGCCGCAGACTAATCTTCTTAATTTCATTGCAGCGTCCTCCCTGTTATATCCACGAAAATATCATTTAATGTCGGCTCACTGCTGTGGACAGAGCGAAGACTATTGCTTTGGATTAGTTCATTTAGCCGTTTATCATCCGCAGTTTGTGTAAGCATGCATTCACCCGTCTTTTCTCCATTTTCAAAATAAGAGTACCGGATTTTAGCAGCGCCTCTTGACATGATAAGATTATGTGGGGTATCCAGGGCGCTGACCTTTCCTGATACGATAAAAGCAACCTGATCGCACAGTTCAGTTGCGTCAAACATATTGTGCGTGGTAATAATAATCGTCTTCCCGCGTTTTTTCTCGGCAAGGATAATATCTTTCATGAGCCTGCTGTTGGTAGGATCAAGGCCGCTGGTGGGTTCATCAAGAAAAAGAATATCCGGATTGTGGACCAGGGCTTTTATAAAGTTCAGCCTGGAACGCATACCTTTTGAAAAATCGGAAACCTTTTTATCACCGTCATTTTCCAGCCCCACCATTCTTAAAAGTTCTTCAGTGGAACGGAGCGGCCTGTCATACAGGGAACCAAAGTAGTTCAGATTTTCGCGTGCGGTGAATTTCTCATAACAGGTGGAAAACTCAAAATCAACGCCGATACGCTCGTAAAATCTGTTAGTCCTTTCGCGGATTTCCGTTCCAGCTACTTTGACACTCCCTTTATATTTTGTGTTAAGACCGGTCAGGACTTTCTGTATGGTTGATTTACCGGCGCCTGATGGCCCCAGAAAACCGAAGATTTCCCCCCGTCCTACGTGAAAACTCACATTTTCGACAAAAGGTTTGTTTGTGTAGCTGAAACATAACTTGTTGACTTCAATCATTTTTACTTCCTCCTTTTTGAATATATGACGATTAATAAAATATAGTCATGTGAAGATTAAAAAAATGTTTGGCTACCTGTCAGCCAAATAACCAAACAAGTGCTGCTATTTCTTAACAACCTGTTCCACGATACCATCAACTAAAAGTGTTTGTATCTGTTCTAATTCTTCATCTTCCCTGAATTGCTCCAGGCAGGTCAACACAGAATATAGAGATTTAATCAATACAGTATGAGGAACGGTAAACTGTACTCCCATTTGCTGCAACATTTCCAATATGCGGATATCATTGTACATATGGTTACTGAAAATATCAGGGGACAACTTTCGCTGCAGATAATCCATTATGGATAAATCAATCTGCGACAGGATGGGAGAAGTAATGATTCCGGTAAGACTCATCATAATGACGTCTTTGGTTAAAGCCTTTTGCGTAGGATAATGCTTCTTCTTCACCACTGATTCAATATTTTCAAAAAGTTTCTGCTGTAATTGAAAGTTGATTTCGATATACAGGTGTTCCTTGCTGGGATAAAACGCATAAAAGGAGCCTTTGGAAATATTGGCGGCAACAGCTAAATCATCAACAGTCACTTTCTTTAATCCATGCAGGGAAAAAAGTTTTTCGCCTTCGGCCAGTAGTTTATCACTAATAAATGCTTTTTCCTTTTCAGTAAAGCGTGGCACTTTTATCACCTCCTTATGACTAAATATTTAATATAGTCATATAGAATATAACACTTATGGCCCGCATTGTCAATTATTATCTAAAGTAATTGAAAAAAATGCCGCAGTACCCTAGCGATTTCCTGAAAAAAAGCGCATTATGTGATAAGCCCGGTAAAAAATAAGATGATATAATGTGAACATCAAATACAGGAGGTGCAACAATGTACGCATGGGAAGCAATCGAACAATCCTTAACATTTATCGAGGAACACTTAACAGAAGAAATTTATACGGAGGAACTGGCAAATATAGCCGGCCTGTCCCCTTTCTATTTTCAGCGTTTGTTCAAGCGGCTGGTAAGTAAACCGGTTCAGGAATATGTGAAGCTCCGCCGCCTGGCAAAGGTGATTGAAAATCTGGGTAATACCGAACAGAGAATACTTGACGTTGCCCTGGACTATGGCTTTACAAGCCATGCAAATTTTACGCGGGCCTTCAAGGAAACGTATGGAATCACACCCGAAGAGTACAGGAGAGATTTACCAATGCTCAACACATTCGACAAGCCGGAAGTTTCCATGAATTACGTCTTAGTAGATGAAGGGGTTCCGCTGGTGGTAGGAAATATCGTCTTGGAAATCCAGAGAAAAACGTTGACGAAACCGGAAGTTTACCTCGGCTTTGAAACAAAAGTCCGTATTTCTGAACAGATTCCGGCTGGTGAAAGCACAGGTGTAGATGTGCCGGGACAGCTCTGGAAACGCTACCATATGGAGAAGACGTTAATCGCAGAAGACGTCGATGCCAATGTGGAAATGGGAATGTCCCATACGGAAGATACGGCACAGGGCCTTTTCACGTATTTTGCGGGCGGTCTTGTTCGAAATATCCCGCATAAACAGGAGGGAGACTTTGTAAAGAGAGAACTCCCTGCTGGAGAATACATCGTTTGCAGGATTGAAGCGGAAAGTTTTGAGGATTTGGTAACGGTTGCCTTGAATCAGGGTGGAAAATACCTTTTTGGTACATGGCTGCCGCATCACAGCTTAACAACGGAGCCTTTTTCAGCAGAAAAGTATTATCGTGACCTAAAGGATATGGCCTGTATGGAAATTTGGGTCAAGCCCATACCGTTGGAAAAAAAAGAGTAGGAGGGATATTGGGATGGATTGGAATATGCTTTATACAAACGGCGATGCTCCATCTCTGAAGCAAATAGCGGAGTATATTGACAATCCGTTATGGGCAGAGTTTGACAGCCGCATCCGGTCCGTTTACCGGATTGAGCCTTATATGGATTACAGCCGCTGTTCCATGCAGCCAGGCTGGAATATTAAATACAAGAAAAGTGGGAAATCTCTTTGTACCTGTTACCCAATGCAGGGTTATTTTATCGCTCTTGTGGTGATAGGAAGCCGTGAACTTACGGAGGCAGAATTATTAATGCCGTTATTTTCTGACTATGTGCAGAAAGTATTCAGAGATGCAAAAACTGGTAACGGACAGAAATGGCTGATGTTAGAAGTACGGGATAAGGAGATTATGAATAATGTTTTTGAACTGATAAATCTTAGAAAGAGGAGTATATCGCCTTAGGAATTTCTTAATCATTCATTTACCATTCCATAGAAAATCAATTATCTCAAATTAAAAAATTGCCTGCTCATCAATGGTATGCTTAAACTGCCTGATAGAGCAGGCAATTTTTATATGAAAGGAGGTAATTTTAGAGTATGGAGGTGGCTGTGAGAAAGAAGTTAAGACGGATTTTTACAATACTGGGAACAACAGCACTGATTTTTACCATAACAGCCTGCGGGAACCGCATGGATGCCATGCAGCCGGATTCTTCCTATGTTGCAGACTTTTTTGATATTCCGGACTCAGTGACAGGAATCGAAAGACTTCTGCTCAAAGATGATATGGCCTATATGTGCTGTCTGGAGGAAGATGGCACGTCCTATCTGGCAGCAATGAACATTGATGACGGTAAATTTTTGAAGCAGAATCTGGAGCTGGACGCCTCGGTTTCGCTTCTGGATTTTGGCTTTGCCCCGGACAACAGTATCTGGGCGGTTTGCCTGGAACAGGCCGGTGTCTATAGTTTAAGGAAATTTGACAACAGCGGTTCACTGGTTCAGTCGGTTGACCTGGCAGGTGTGATGGACACCTCAGTCATATCGGCAGTTGGAAGAGATTTGTTCCTCAGCATTGATAGAGAGGGAAATATCTGTGTGGCTGCTAAAGGCAGAAATACGCTGATCTATCTGTTCGACAATGACGGCAGTTTCTTATTTTCTCTCGACTATGAGGGAAATCTTATGACAACCACAACGACTGCCGGGGGACAGATTGGTATTTGTGCAACTTCCCCGGACCGTATGAACTATGACCTGCTGACAGTGGACATGAAGAGCCGGGATTGGAGTAAAGATAAAATCTATCTGGGCGCAACAGCAGGGCTGTACGGAGGTGTGAACAAAGATTTCTACCGGTTTGATTCTTCGGTTTTATATGGTTATGCAGCGGGCGCGCAGGAAGGCAGCCCGGTCTTTAACTGGTCGGATATGGGACTTGGCACATCAGAGGTTCATCTTGGAGAATGCACGGACGGGCGTTTTGTGGTCCTGGCAGCCTCATCTAATCAGACTGAGGTATTATCGTATGAAATGGCGGTTCTGACCAAGGGGGCGGATGAGAGGGAGATTTTGAGTATGGTGAGCCTGAGCGCGACCCCCGGCCTTGTCCAGGCCGTATCTGATTTTAACAAAACAAACGACAGGTATAAGGTTGAGCTGACAGAGTATTTTCCGTATGCACAAAATGTTTCCAACGAGGAATGGGATAATGCCATTATAAATCTTAATACACGTATCATCTCCGGTGATATGCCGGATATCCTGGATATGAGTAATTTGTCTGTACAGATTTATCAAAGCAAAGGGCTTTTAGAAGATCTCTATCCATATATGGAACATGATCCGGAAATCAGGAAAGAGGATTACTTTGAAAATGTCTTTGAAGCTATCAGCCTGGATGGAAAGCTGCCCTATCTTACGGACGGAGCAGCCATATCCACTATGCTGGCCGGTGAAGATATTGTGGCTGGAAACGATGGCTGGACCATTCAGGAGCTGGAAAAGGTCCTTGATACTTACGGAGCCAATTCCATAAACAATCTGTCTGGTGCTTCCTTCCTGAAAATCATGCTTCAGACAGATGGCAGTTTTATTGACTGGAACCTGGGCAAATGCTCCTTTGATTCACCTGAATTTGTAAAAATGCTGGAATTTGCCGGTAAGATACAGGAAAGCAGCCAGAATGGCTTTGGAGGAACGGAGATGAGCGAAAGCTATGCAGCAGCCTATGAGACTGTGCTGAGCGTTTACCACATCACCCGGTACAGAAATTACTACAGCGGGAACCTGAAATTTCTTGGACTTCCCGGAGGCGGAGGTGAGTACAACGTTATCAAACCGGAAGTGAAGGTTGGAATCTCCTCGTCCAGCCCACGGAAGGAAGGGGCATGGGAATTTGTCAGAACACTATTGACAGAAGAGCATCAGATGTCATGTATGATGCTTCCGATTCATAAGAGGGCGTTTGATAAGGTCACGCAGGCGGCGGCGGATGGAAAATCTGTCTGGACGTGGATTTACGAAGACGGCAAGGCAACAAAAGAAGATGTGGAGCTGACAAAGCAGCTTTTAAACAGCGCAGCCTATGTGGAGAATGACAATCAGACACTGGAAGCACTTATATTGGAAGAGGCCGGGGAATATTTTTCAGGGGCAAGGAGCGCTCAGGAAACGGCTGAAAGAATTCAGAGCCGGGCCAGTCTTTATATCAACGAGCAAATGTAAAATTTTTATATGCAATGGAAAGGATTCAATATTATGAAAAGACAGCTTAAGAAAAGACAGTTTATGAAAAGAGGAATGATGGGGATATATGCAGCTATCTGCGCGGGGATGCTTATGGTTACCGGCTGTGCAGGTACAGAGACAAATGCAAAAACGGAAACAGAAAGAATTGAAGCGACAGAGAGACAGGAAAGTAATCCTGTAATTACTGCCGGTAAGGAGGAGATGGATACCTTTGCCGATGCGAATGACATGATGAAGTCTGCTGATTTGAGCGGCACAGCCGGCGAATGCTCGGATACCGGGTGCGTGATTAATACATCGCCCTTTGCGGACGGCACTTCATCTTCAGGAGATGGGGGCAGCATGACGGTTACTTATACAGAAGACACAGTATTTCAAAAGGGAACCGTGAAATCGGATGGCAGCAGCTACTCTTTGGAGGACAGTGAAAAAGACAGGATAGGGGACAGTGATTTTGTACTGTGTTTCGGGAAACAGCAGGCGGACGGTTCTTACCTGGCAGACAGAATCATTATGATTGTGTTCAATTAACCTGATAGGAGATGGTACAGCTATGCGTTTACATATTGGGGAAAAAATAAGAGAACAAAAGGCCATGCTCATTTCCGGAAAGAAATACAGGCCCCTCATAGAAGACCGTGTGCAGCGCATGGCTGTATATCTTATGATTGGATTTTTTACATCCATGTTAGTATGCACAATTATATCCCGTGTATCGTATTCCTTTACTACCGCCCATGTTTCGGTAGCTTCGATGGCAGGCAAAACGCTGATTAACAGGGCTGAATTGGAGGGGATTATCTATGCGTCATCGGAGAAAGGGATTAGTCTTCCGGATGGCCTTAAGGCCGTTTCCGTCAATGCAGGGAAGGGCAAATCAGTAGAAAAAGGCGAGGTGCTGATAGAATTTGATGTCCCTGCCGCAGAAGAACGGATTAAGAAACTGGAAGAAGAAATCCGTATCATTAATCTTAAAATGGATATATCATCAAACAATGGCGGCAATGATGTGATTGAGGCACAGCGTACGCTGGAGGATGCCAAAAAGGCGTATGAGCGGATTGCTGCAAAGTATGCCAGGGCAGAGATGCGGCTGAAAGAAGATTATACAAAGCTTGAAGAAACACTGGCGGATGCGGAAAAGAATCTTATTAATAAGGCAGAAGCGCTTGTGAAGGAAGCGAGGGAAAACCTGCAAAATGTAAGGGAGGACGCGGAGGACGCCATCCGTGCCGCAGAACAGGCGCTGGATGAGGAATCAGAAAATCTTGATGATTCAGAGGATAGTTATCAGCAGGCATTAGAAGCGTATGAGCAGGCGAAAGATGAACTTAATATGGCAAATCAGAGAGTCAGCGAAATAAAGGAAGCGATTGCAGGAAAGCAGCCGGATGATGCCACGGATTATACGGAGGAGCTGAAGGAGGCGGAGGAGGAACGTTCCATTGCGCAAAAGGCATTTAACCAGGCCAAAAAGGAACTTTCAAAAGCAGACTATAACTCATCGTCCTATGACAGGGCAGACGATAACCTGGATTCCATCAAGCGAGGCTGGAAACGTAAAATTGATAAAGCCAAAGATGCTCTTTATAAAGCAGAAACAGTGCTGGAAGCAGTCAGGGAAGGAAAAGATTTTTCAACTGAGTCTGCAGTCAGTGAGGCCCAGGCTGCCATTGATACTGCAAGAGAAGCGTTAAACCGTGCCCGGCGTGAGTCAGAGGATAACCAATATTCTGAGGAGGAAGAACTTTATGCTGCGGGAAGGGCAGTTGAGACCGCGCAGGCAGCATTGGAAGATGCCCGGAGACAGGCTGAGGTATTGCAGAAGGAAGGTGAGATTGACAGAATTACCTGTGAATCTGAGCGGTCAGATAAAGAGAAATCGCGTGCTGCATTACAGGAAATTCTGGATAATGGGGGACGCCTTTTGGCTCCGGCCCCTGGAACGGTGGTGAGGACGCTGGAACGCGGGGATAAAACAAAGGAGGGGGAAGATGCAGTCATTCTTTCCTCTGCTGACAGAGGATTTGTTTTTGAAGGAAAACTGGATAAAGATTCAGCGCGCCGCTTTTCAGCCGGGGACAAAGGAGAGCTTCATTACAAAGTGGATGGAAGCACACAAAAAGCAGATGTGGAGATTCATTCCATCAGCACGCCGGACGAGTCGGACCAGGTTTTTGTAACTGCGGTTCTGCCGGAGGGAAGTTATACTTCCGGTATGCCGGCACAGCTTTTTCTAAGCAGAAAGAGCGAGACGTATCAAAATTGTCTGCCTCTTACCGCACTCAGAAGTGATTCCGGCGGAGACCACGTATTCGTACTTCGCAGACAAAGCTCCGTACTGGGAACAGAATGGGTCATTGCAAGGGTAGATATAACAGTAAAGGAAAGAGACAGTCAGATGATGTATGTTGACGGCGCGCTTACGTATTCGGATCAGGTAGTTATAAGCTCAAATAAGATCATATCGGAAGGAGACAGGGTCCGCATTGAAAATTAACAGGTTTGCTCATTACCGGGCGTTGATAATATCAGCAATACTGGCAGCAGTTCTTTGGAGTTTCGCTTGTTCTTTCTATAGTACGGCCATCAGTCACTGCACCAGTGTTGGAATTAAATGGGAAAAGGGCGGTGTCAGCCCCTCAGAGCTTATCAGGCAGCAGACGTATGCAAGGCAGGATGGAGCAGGAAACCAGCCGGAGGTCACCTTATGGCAGATATATCCGGAACAGGAGATAATGGCTTCAGATAAAAAGGAGATGAAGGCGGATATAGTTGCCGCCTTTGGAGACTGCGGGGATGTTGTCTCCTCCATGCCGGCTGACGGAGCTTATCCGGCCAGATCGGATGCCTCTGGCTGTGCCGTCAGTACCGGTCTGGCATTCTCTCTGTGGGGGAGTATTAATGTGATTGGGTTGCCGGTAAAGGCGGAAGGAAAGCAGTTCTATGTCCGCGGCATATTTGAGGAGGAAGAACCAAGGTTATTCTTACAGGCGCAGGCGGAATCGAAAGAACCCTTATCCAATATGCAGCTGACGTTTACAGGTCCGGAAGCAGGGGAGAGGGCCGGTCAGTATCTCTCATCGGCAGGTTTTCCGGAGGGCCGGATCCTTGACCTGACATTATTTGTATGGGTACTTGGCATGATACTCCGGCTCCCTGCGATCATTCTGGCAATTGGTATCCTTGGGCGCGTGACCAGGCATGGGAAAAGGCTTTGCCGTTATCCCCTACTGCTGGCTGTTTATTTTTTAATCGCTTTCGGTATATTGGCCGTATTATGGTTTTGTATGGATCTGCCTGAGTTTCCTTCCGAGTTTGTCCCCACAATGTGGTCTGATTTTGAGTTCTGGGGAAATCTGTTTCAGGAGCAGGGGAAAAATATGGTCTCCTGGATGGCGGCCGGGCCTGCCTTCCGGGATATGGAGCTTTGGACCTCGTCATTTATGGCAGTGCTGCTTTCTGTGTGTGCCTCTGCCTTTACGGCAGCCGCAGCAATGCTGGTATCCATACGCTCTTACAAAAGAATGATGTTCTATTGTGCGGCATATACATTGACACTTTGCCTGATTTCATTCAAGATAGCCTCTGCTCACAATATGACCTTTTGCAAAGCGATGTATCTTCTGCCATGTCTTTGGATATGTGTGGATTTTCTCTTTTACTGTCTGAAAGAAACACTTGCCGCCGATGTCCGTGAAGGGAGGATTATGGATGAAGAAAAAACGTGAATACAGTGTTCCGATCCGGGAACAAATGGTACCATGGCTGTTTTTGCTGCCGAGCCTGCTGTTCGTGAGCATTATGGTGCTGATTCCTATGCTGGACGCTCTGCGCCGTTCCTTTTTCCTGGCTGCCGGTGACCGGTTTGTGGGATTTCAAAATTATCTGTCAGTCTTGAGGAACCATGCGTTTCAGCTGGCGGCAGCTAATACAGCCAAATTTATCTTAGTCTGCATACCGCTTCTGTTACTCTTTTCCCTGGCTGTTTCCCTGATGCTGGCCTCCTTCAGGGAAAAGCGCGGCATTTTCAAGACCTCGTTTCTTGTGCCCATGGCGGTTCCCGTTGCTTCGATTGTTCTTTTGTGGCGTGTGATTTTTCATAAAAATGGACTTCTCAATGCATTTACTGCACTTTGGGGTTTGGTTCCGGTTGACTGGATTGGAAGTAAGGCAGCCTTTGGCGTGTTGGTGTTTGCTTATCTGTGGAAGAATTTCGGATATGATATGGTGCTGTGGCTGTCAGGACTCAGCGCCATAAATCCGGCATTATATGAGGCGGCTCAGATAGACGGCGCCGGAAGCCTCCAGCGGTTTGTGAGGATTACGCTTCCCAATCTTATGCCCACATTATTTACCATTACCGTGCTGTCGCTGCTCAATTCCTTTAAGGTGTTCAGGGAGGCTTATCTGATTGCGGGAGGTTATCCGGATGACAGTATTTACATGCTTCAGCACTTATTCAATAACTGGTACGGCAATCTGGATGTGGATAAAATGTGTGCCGGAGCTGTGATGATGGCAATTCTGGTATTTATTTTAATACTGCTGCTGCAAAAAATTATGAACAGAGGAGATAGGATATGAAAAAATGGCTTCTTGGCTTGCCCCTTGTATTGATTTCGGTCTTTATATGGCTGCCTCTTTGGATGCTGATATCCGGTACCTTTATGGGAGGGGCAGAGCTGTCTGAAAATCTTGCGCCTGTCCTGGAGGGCAGGGGAGGAACGGCTGTATGGCCCGTAATGGCGCGTTATCCGACTCTGGCGGCATATGTGGAACTATTATTGGATACGCCCCAGTTTTTTACGGTATTCTGGAATTCCTGCAGGCAGGTTTTTCCAATCATACTCGGCCATGTCCTTTTGGGCGCACCTGCGGCATGGGCATTTGCAAAGTTTCATTTTCGCGGGAAAAAGATACTCTATACCTTGTATATTGTCCTGATGCTGATGCCATTTCAGGTGACCATGGTTTCCAGCTATCTTGTTCTGAACAAACTGGGCCTGATTGATACCGTGTGGGCAGTCATACTGCCCGGTGCGGCATCAACGCTTCCGGTATTCATCATGACACGTTTTTTCATGGACATACCGGAGGCGGTCATGGAGGCGGCAGCCGTGGATGGGGCTTCCTCATTTCAGACTTTTTTACGATTTGGGCTTCCGCTGGGAGCGCCGGGCATTCTCTCGGCTGTGGTATTGGGCTTCTTGGAATACTGGAACGCAATAGAAGCGCCTCAGGCATTCTTAAAAAACCAGGCGCTCTGGCCGCTGTCATTATATATGTCAAGCATCACGGCGGATAACGCCGGGGTATCATTAATTGCATCACTGATTACACTGATGCCTCCTCTTTTGATATTCCTGTCTGGGCAGAAATATCTGGAGCAGGGCATTATATCTTCCGGAATGAAAGATTAACACAGGGGATTAATATATGGAAAACAGGAATTTTGCAGGCGATCTGCAGATAAGCAAAGTGAATAAATGGTATCCGGGCGATGTTCATGCTGTTAAGGATATGGATATGGAAATAAAGAGAGGGGAATTTATAGTATTTGTAGGCCCTTCCGGCTGCGGAAAGACAACGCTGCTGCGCATGATTGCAGGACTTGAGAGTATAAGCAGCGGCGAGGTCATTATGGACGGCAGGACTGTGAACCAGGTTCCGCCAAAGAACCGCGATATTGCCATGGTATTCCAAAATTACGCCCTTTATCCCAATATGAAAGTAAAAGATAATATTGCTTTTCCCCTTAAAATGCAGCATATCGGCAAAACGGAAAGGGAGAAAAGGGTAGCAGAAGTGGCGCAAAAGCTGGAGCTGGATGCTCTGCTTGAAAGGAAACCGGGGGCCTTGTCCGGCGGTCAGCGCCAGCGTGTTGCCCTTGCGCGGGCCATGATAAGAAAACCCGGACTGTTTCTCATGGATGAGCCGTTAGCCAATCTCGATGCGAAGCTCCGCACAGAAATGCGCCGGGAGATTATAACGCTCCAACGGGAGCTGGGGGTAACAACCATATATGTCACCCATGATCAGACGGAGGCAATGACGATGGGGACGCGCATCGCCGTAATAAGCGGCGGTGTTTTACAGCAATTTGGAACACCGCAGGAAATATATAGAAATCCGGCGAATCTGTTTGTTGCTGGGTTCATAGGCTCACCCAATATGAATGTGTGGGACACAGAGCTTATTTCAAATAACGGACAACATTATCTGACACTGGGAAATGCCCGTATTCCGATGGGTAAAAGCGGTCTGGCCGCAAGAGGACTGCAGGGGCCCCTTAAGGCCGGTATCCGTCCGGAACACATTGTGCCGGCTGCACCGGATGATCCTCATGCAGTGCGGATGAAAATCAGCATTTTAGAAAATACCGGGCGTGAAGCGGCAGTTTTCCTCACCGGGGCCGATATACCGGATATGACGATGGTAACAGGCGCGGATTTCTCAGGCCGGGCCGGGCAGGAGGTATATATTCGGCTAAAGCCGGAAAAGATACTTCTATTTAATACAGAGACAGGATGTGCATATGGAGATGTTTATGTATAGAATATATTCAACAGGGATAGAAACTGCGGCTGCATCAGCGATACTGATACCGATTCTTTTTTTATATCATATATTTATATTTCATAACATAAAAAAGACGGCGGCCTATATTATTTTTATATTATATTTGACTGCAATGTGCCTGTTGGTGGGGTTTCCCTGTGTGACAGGAATTAAAATCGGTTGGTCTTATAATTTTATTCCTTTGTATGGTATGCTGAACGATATAATTAACAGCTATCTGAATGTTTTGCTTTTTATCCCATTAGGTATATTTGTTCCATGCTTATGGCCCGAATACAGAAGCATGATGAAAACAGTGGGCTTGGGCCTGATGACATCACTGGGTATTGAAATACTGCAGATATTTACCTTCCGCGCAACCGATATCAATGACCTGATAACGAACGCGGCAGGTACATTGGCTGGTTATCTGATTGGCAGAGTGATGATAAAAATGATTCCTCAATTAGATAGACTGAATTGCAGGAGAAGTGAGTTATATCTCCTATACGGAACGGTTGGTGCAGTGATGTTTTTCTTTCAGCCATTTATTTTTTTATTATCAGAGGCCTTATATCCGTAAAGGCTGGCATCCATTCCTTTCTTTTGTTATGAGGAACGAGTGTGCTTTTATCAGCCCCCGCCTTCAACCCCATGAAATCGCAGAAAATTCCGTGCCGCATGGGACAGCGGGTACTCTTTATTGACAATGAAAGCGCTCGTGATAAACAGATTTTCATCGGAAAAATGCTTCACGGTTAAGTCCCTGATGTGTTGGAAGTCTGCGGCCGTCAGTGAGGCCAGTGCGACGGTTTTAAAGGATCTGGCCCACTCAATCGCAGTTGCATTCGAAGAGGTAATAATAGAAATATTCGGCGCGAGCAGATGGTGGCCGAAGGAGGAACGGACCAGATCCAGGCAGTCGAAGGGAACCGCAAGCGGATAGTCTGCCAGCAGGGATATGTCGATAATGCTGCCGCTTTGCATCAGAGGGTGTTCCGGCCTGCAGATTGCCACAATCTCTTCTTTCTCATAGGGATAGACAGCCAGGGAAGCATAGCCGGGAAGGCTGGAGCGTATGAGCCCGATCTCCGTTACATGGTTCAGGACGTTCGGAATCGCAAAATCACTTGGTATTTCATAAAAATCAAAATTGACATTCGGGTATGCGGCCCGGAAATCGTCAAACAGATGGTGCAGAAAATAGGCGGAGTTTCCTGCCGGGATTGAGAGCTTTAAAAGCTCGGAAAAACCTGTTTTTTTATTGTGAATCTCGTCTTGAAGTTTTTCTTCGGCCTGGCAGATCTCCTTGGCGCGCAGATAAAAAACGCGTCCGGCGTCGGTCAGCTCAAGCCTGTGCCGGTTTCGGATTAAAAGCTTTGCCCCATAATAAGTTTCAATATTTTTCAACTGGTTGCTCAGAGAAGGCTGGGCGATCAGCAGCTTGTTCGACGCAGCCAGAATACTTCCGCTTTCTACAATCGCAACAAAGTTCCGATAAGACTCTAATGTCATAGAGCAATTCCCCTTAATTTATAATTTAATATTCTTCTAATATAAGAAAAATATTATAAATAATATGTAATAATGATAGTTTTATTATATAAAAAATTATGTTACAATGCAAATTGTTTTTAAAAAATAGTGCTTATAAAAAGAGAACTGTATATAAGCACAACTAATGAATAAAGATAAGGGGGAATAAAGAGTACGATGAATGCTTTACTGACAGATTTATTGGCCGTATTTGGAGTTGTTTTAAATGCGCTGCCTCAGGGACTTTTAGCGCTGTCCTTTGGTTTTGCAGCCGTCCCGACGGCGATGGCGTTTTTTATCGGAGCGTTTGGAAATGTGATTACGGGGAATGTGGCGCCGATTTCATTTCAGGCTGAAACTATTACATATGCGGGTACCAGCGGCAGGAACCGCTCGGAGCGGTGTACAATGATCTTTATCGGAGCCGCCATTCTTGCGGTTATCGGAGCCTGCGGGATGCTGACTAAGATTGTGGATTTTATCGGTACAGACATTGCAAACGGCATGATGGCCGGTGTGGGACTGATATTGACGAATGCGGCTGTCAACATGGTGAAGGAGGATCACCTTGCAGGTGGAGTATCGATAGCTGCGGCAGTGCTCACCTATTTTCTGACCAGCTCCAGTCCCAATACGCTGGTTTACACGATCGTGATATCGGTTATTGCGTCCAGCGTGGTATCGGCGGTTTTGAATAAAGAAAAGAAAAATATCGTTGTTGCAGATGACAAATTTACCCGTCAGAAATTCACATTTAACGGAAATGTGATACTCGGCGCTCTCGGAATGGTCTGTTTAAATATTGGCTCTAATATTTCATTTGGAGCAATCACGGCCAGCATGGCAGGAGCAGATACATTTAATGTGGACCACCTGACCCTGATCTCTTCCCTTGCGGATATGGGTTCCTCTTTCTTCGGAGGCGCACCGGTGGAATCGATAATTTCTGCTACGGCAAATGCGCCCCACCCGGTTTGGGCCGGAGTGGCGATGATGATTGTGGTAGGCATAATTCTGTTAAGCGGCCTGCTTCCGAAAATCGGCAATTATGTTCCGTCCTCATCGATTGCGGGTTTTCTGATCGTACTGGGGCTTTTCAAGACCTTTATACTTGATGCACCCGTAGCGCTGGCAATTAATCCGGCGGTAGGCGGAACTGCACTCGTTGTCACGGCAATTTCGAATCCGTTTCTCGGAATGCTTGCCGGTATCGCAGCCAGAGTCCTGGGACTGTAAGGAGGAGTAGCATTATGGATACATATGAATTAAAGCTTTGCGGCGTAAAGCGAGAACTGCCGTTTATCGATTTGGAGGATAATCTGGCCTTTGCCAGCTTTGTAATTATGGGCGATACGGAGCTTATCACGGCCTGCGCGCCGGAGCTGGCGGAGAAGATTGGGGAAGTGGATGTCATTATTACCGCGGAGGCCAAGGGGATTGCCCTTGCCTACGAAATCAGCAGGCTGCTCGGGAAAAAGGAATTTATTGTGGCAAGAAAGAGCATCAAATCCTATATGTGCGGCGTGGTATCGGTATCGGTGCATTCCATCACGACCTCCGGGGAGCAGCATCTGTACCTGGACGGCCATGATGCAAAGCGTCTTTGCGGCAAAAGGGTCTGCATCGTGGACGATGTGATTTCAACCGGTGAGTCCCTCTATGCGTTAGAAGCTCTGGTGGAGAGTGCAAAGGGGATCGTTACAAGAAAAGCAGCGGTGCTTGCAGAGGGAAAAGCAGCAGAGAGAGACGACATTATCTTTTTACAGAAGCTCCCGCTGTTTCACAAATGTGATGATAACAGCTATGAAATTAAGGAATCATAAAGTCATAAGAAGTTTCATTAAATAAACAAAGAAGATAAGGCAGATACCTCGCATCTCCACCAGGAATGAAAGGTATCTGCCTTTATAAATGATTACTCTTGTAAGTAAACAGATACTGTACCGGGCGCACGCACCGGTCTTCACTTCTTGTAATTTAAGAAAAATTTAGGAATTTCAAGTACATTTCGACATGATGATATATGATAGAGTATAATAAAGAATTAAGAGTAAAAGGTAAAGTTATTTGAATTTATATGAATCAAATTTGGGAGGATGACCGTCGACATGCGTATTTTGATTGCCGAAGATGAAGTTGAACTTGCGAAAGGCCTGAAGTTCCTTCTGGAGAAGAACAAGTTTTCCGTTGATACTGTCAATAACGGAGCGGATGCACTGGACTACTTTCACAGCACGGATTACGATGTGATCGTGCTGGATATCATGATGCCTAAAAAGAACGGAATGGAGGTGTTATCTCAGATAAGGAGTGAGGGAGCGGCAGTTCCCGTGCTGATGCTCACAGCCAGGTCCGAGATTGAAGACAGGGTCGCCGGACTGGAGGCAGGGGCAGACGATTATCTCCCCAAGCCGTTTGCCACCAGGGAATTTATTGCAAGAGTGAAGGCGCTTGCCCGCAGAAATGCCGGATATGCCGATACGGTTCTGTCACTGGGGAATGTACGGCTCGACTGTAACCGCTATGAGCTTTCCTGCAAAGAGGAAACGGTGCGGCTTAATAACAAGGAATACCAACTGATGGAGCTGTTTTTCCAGCATCCGCATTTTGTATTCTCAACCGATCACCTGATGGACAAGGTATGGGGGAAGGACTCGGAGGCGGATATTGACGTTGTCTGGACATACATCGGGTTCATCAGGAAAAAGCTGAAACATATCGGTGCGGATATTGAAATAAAAACAGTGCGCGGAGCCGGTTATTCGCTGGAGGGCAATAAATGCTGAAGAAGATGAAACGCCGGTTTATTGCATCGGCGATGGTGGCCTTTGGAGCCGTTATGCTGGTTTTGGTAACGGTTATTAATATTGCTAACTGTTATCTGACGACTAAAAAACAGGATAACCTGCTGAATATCATTCTCGAATATGATAAAAAGACATTTTCGCAGCCCGGTACCGGTTTTCCGCCAATTTCGGATATGCCCTGGGCAGGGGGCCCGGAGGCAGAGTTCATGACCCGCTTTTTCATTGTCCGCTGCGACAGTGATAATAATGTGACGGTAATATCCAGAGCGTATATCTCTTCGGTCGATGAGGAGACAGCGCGGAATTATACGGAGGAAATCCTGGCTAAAGGAAAGGTAAAAGGTTACTTTAAAGATTACCGCTACTGTGTAAGCCGGGAGGAGGGAGAAATAATCCTCGTTTTTCTGAACGCATCCAACGCCCTGCAGTTTATGGAGTCGTTACTGATTGTATCGGTTGGCATAGGCATTGTCAGCCTGCTGGTTGTCTTCCTGCTCGTCATGATTTTATCCCACCGGGCAATACAGCCTTATGTGAAGAATATAGAGCGTCAGAAGCGGTTTATCACGGATGCCGGACATGAGCTGAAAACACCGCTGACCTCCATTGCAACCAGTGCGGATATCGCCGCCATGGAGTATGAAGGGGATGAATGGATTGCCAATATACAAAAGCAGACAGCCCGTCTGACCCGTCTGGTAAGTGACCTGGTGACGCTTTCCAGACTGGATGAAGAGATGATAATTTACGATAAGATGGTATTTTCCCTCAGTGACGCTGCCTGGGAAATCGCGGAGCCTTTTGCTTCGCTGGCAAAAGCAGGCGGAAAAACGTATATCCAGAACATAGAGGACCGTTTGGAGATGGAGGCAGACAGAAATTCGATTCAGCAGTTATTATCCATTCTTCTGGACAACGCATTGAAATACTCCGATGAGGGCGGCAAAATCCGGCTGGATATTTACCGCAGCCACAATCGAATCTGCATGAAGGTATTTAACACCTGTGAGCTTCAGGGGATAACGGATCTGGAGCGCCTGTTCGACCGTTTTTACCGTCCGGACGAATCCAGATCCACTAACACCGGAGGCACAGGAATCGGGCTGTCCATGGCTCAGGCTATCGTGGAGGCGCATGGCGGTAAGATTACGGTGAACAGTACGGATGGGAAAACAATTATTTTTACAGTGGTTATTTAATCTTACGATAACCCGGCACGTTCCGGTACGGATTATCTGTTTCAACGCGAAAGGCACATTACAATAATATTGTTGTAATGTGTCTTTCTTTGCTGTCTGACTGTTAATTGTTCGTAGAATTTTCACATTTCATTTCAAGTACATTTCAGGCTGACTTTTTATAATAGCTGATGATATTATGTGCAGTAATCTTCTCAGACTGAGAAAAAACAAAAAAATTCAGGAGGTTTGCTATGATAACAGTTGAGCATTTGACCAAATGTTACGGTGACTTCATGGCTGTCAGCGATTTGTCTTTTGAAATTGATGAAGGGCATGTGTACGGCTTTTTAGGACCAAACGGCGCCGGAAAATCGACTACTATGAATATTATGGCCGGATGTCTGTCGGCCACGGAGGGGAAAGTAATAATCGACGGCCACGATATCTTTGAAGAACCTGAAAAAGCAAAAAAACTCATAGGCTACCTTCCGGAACAGCCGCCTCTCTACATGAATGAAACACCGGTGGAATATCTGAAATTCGTTGGCGCGGCAAAGGGGTTAAAAGGACGGGAGCTGCAGCGGCAGGTGAAGGAGGTGATCGGCCAGGTAAGGATTGACGAAGTCAAGAACAGGCTGATTTCCAAGCTTTCAAAAGGCTACAGGCAGAGAGTCGGTATCGCCCAGGCGCTGCTCGGGAATCCGAAGGTTATTATACTTGATGAACCGACCGTAGGACTTGATCCGATCCAGATCATCGAGATACGTGATCTGATAAAGGAACTCGGGCAGACCCATACCGTTATTTTAAGCTCTCACATTCTTTCAGAGGTTCAGGCCGTCTGCGGCAAGGTCCTGATTATCGCCAGAGGAAAGCTGGCTGCATTTGATGAACCGGAAAATCTGGAAAAGCTGATGCTGGCATCAAACGGCATAACTTTTACGGCAGAGGCCACCGGGGAGGATGCCGCAAGAATTCTGTCTGCAATGAAATCTGTCACAGAGTGGACCTTTGAGGATAAAGGAGACGGGACCGTTGAGATTCACGCAAAAACAGAGGACAGCAATTCACGCGGCATTTGCCGCCGGCTCTTTTTTGCCTTTGCGGCCGAGGGGAAGGCAATTTTGAGCATGACTTCAAAGAAAGCCAATCTGGAGGATGTATTTATTGAACTGACCGAAGGCGAATCCGGAGTTGAGAGAAGCGGTGACCGGGAAGAGCAGGATATTCCGGCAGTGGCTGATGATGCCGGGAACACGCAAGATTTCAGAAAAACGGAAGATTCCGGGAGCGCTGAAGATTCCGGGAGCGCTGAAGATTCCGGGAACATGCAGGAGGCCGGAAACGCTGAAAATTCCGGAAGTGACAGTGCAGAAAGTGAGGGAACGGACGAATGACAGCTGTACTTAAACATGAACTTGCCAATTATTTTCACTCATTAACCGCATATATTTTTGGTGCATTTCTTCTGGTTTTTGTAGGGATTGGGGCTATGCTTTACAATATTCAGGCGGCAGTGTCCAATTTTGAATATGTACTGCAATTTGTGAGCCTTGGTTTTGTAGTGATTGTACCAATCTTGACGATGCGCGTCATAGCGGAGGAGAGAAAGCAGAAGACAGACCAGCTTTTATATTCCCTTCCGATTACAACTTCCCAGATTGTTGTGGGTAAATATCTGGCACTGCTGGTCGTATTTTTTATTCCGCTGTGCATCGTGTCCCTGTATCCGCTGATTTTTGCGCAGTTTGGGGATGTGTATCTGATGACATCCTATGGCTCTCTGCTGGCATTTTTTATCATGGGCGCCGCTCTGATTGCCGTCGGCACTTTTATTTCCTCGCTGACCGAAAATCAGGGATTTGCCGCAGGAATTGCCATCCCCGTCATATTGTTTAACTACTACAGCGTCAGCCTGGCGGAACATATATCTGCCTCCGCCATGGGCTCTGTCATCTCCCTGTGTGCCCTGGCCGTTATTTTGGGCCTTGTTATCCGCTTCTTGACGGGAAATGAAGGCCTGGCATTTTCGGTCAGCCTGCTGCTCATTATCATTATCGGGATTGCCGGTTTTGTCGATATCAGCAGTTTTGAAGGGCTTCTGCCGAAGATAATGAACCGGTTATCACTTTTTGAACGCTTTTATTCGTTTGTAAACGGTGTATTCGATTTTACATCCATTGTTTACTTTGTATCGGTAATCGTGTTCTTTTTATTCCTGTCCGTGCAGTCCCTTGAAAAAAGGAGGTATAACTGATGAAAAAGCATGAACTCCTTAAAAAGCCTGAACGGCCGGGAAGAAACAGGATTGCTCTTCGGGGCGGCTCTTATTCCCTGGCAATCACGGCTGTCGTACTGGCGATACTTATTGTTATTAATATTCTGGCATCAGTAATTCCTGCAGCAGTGACCAAATATGACATCAGTTCCACAAAGCTTTATTCAATTACAAGCAATACCAAGGCAGTGGTCAATGCGCTGGAAAAGGATGTGACAATTTATTGGATCGTGCAATCTGATGCGGAAGACGATGTAATCGAAAACCTGCTTAATAAATATGAAAGCCTGTCGGATCATATTAAGGTTGTCAAGAAGAATCCTGATGTTTACCCGACTTTTGCGGCACAGTACACATCGGAAACGGTTGCCAATAACAGTCTCGTTGTAGAATGCGGCGACCGCAGCCGGTATATCGGTTATGATGATATTTATCTCTATGAGCCGAATATGACATCCTACTCCTATAATGCTTCATTCGACGGCGAGGGTGCAATTACATCCGCCATCGATTATGTTGTCAATGAGGAAATGCCCCAGGTGTATGTTCTGGAGGGGCATGGGGAGGCTGAGCTTCCGGAGGCGTTCAGTGACCAGATAGAAAAGGAAAACATGGAGTTAACCACTTTCTCCCTGCTCACAGAAGATTCTGTCCCCGAAGAGGCGGACTGTGTCCTAATCTATGCGCCGGCCAGTGATATTTCCAGAGAGGAAAAAGACCAGCTGGCCAAATACGTATCGGGCGGAGGAAAATTGATGGTACTGGCCGGGCCGGTTGAGAACGGAACACTGGAAAATCTCTATAGTTTACTGGAGGACTACGGTGTAGAAGCGGCAGAGGGGATCGTGGTGGAGACCGACCGGGGACATTATGCGTTCCAGGCGCCGTATATCCTGCTGCCGAATCTTCAAAGCAGTGAGATTACCGATCCGCTGATTCAGGAACATTATTATTCTATTATTCCTATTGCCCAGGGGCTGACGGTCAAGGGAGCGGATTCGGCAGAGGTAACGGAGCTTTTGACCACATCGGAAACGGCATTCAGCAAAACGGACGGTTACGGCCTGACCACCTATGAGAAAGAGGAGGGGGATACAGACGGACCTTTCGCCGTGGCGGTATCCGTTGCGTGCGGAAATGACGGGCAGATGATTTGGTTTACGTCGTCCCATTTCCTGGACGATATGTATAATGCCTATTCATCCGGGGCAAATCTGGATCTTGGCATGAATGCATTATCATCACTGATTGGTGAGAGCGAAGCGGTGGCGATCCGCAGCAAATCACTCAACTACAACTACCTTACCATCAGTGATTCCACAGCCTCTCTATTGAAAACGGTGATGATTGGCGTATTCCCGCTGCTGTATCTCGGTATCGGTATCTGCGTAGTAGTAAGAAGGAGGAGAAAAGATGAGCCGGTCTAAAAAACTTTCCGTATTACTTGGGGCATTGCTGGCGGTCTGCCTGATCACATTTGGAGTCAGTCAATATGAGGTGCACAAGGAAAAGATAAAAAACAGCGATGAAATTATTTTAGAGCTGCCGGGTGACACGGTGAAATCGCTTTCCTGGGAATATAATTCCGAAACCCTCGCCTTTCACAAAGACGGAAAATGGCTTTACGATGGGGATGGAGCGTTTCCGGTTGACGAAGAGAAAATAAATGAGCGTCTGGATCTGTTCAGCGAATTCGGAGTTTCATTTATCATTGAGGATGTGGAGGATTTTGGACAATACGGCCTGGATAAGCCTGTCTGCACGATTCATCTTGAAACGGACGACGAGAGCTATGAGATCCTGCTTGGGGATTTCAGCAAGATGGACTCGGAGAGGTATGTTTCGATTGGGGACGGGAATGTATATCTTGTGAAAAAGGATCCGCTGGACTACTTTGATGCAACGCTGAGCGACATGATTAAACAAGATGAAATACCGCAGTTTGATAAAGTGACGGGGATACAGTTTACAGGAGCGGAAAACTATCAGATTGGATATCAGGAGGACAGCAGCCTCAGCTATTGCAAGGATGACGTTTACTTTATGGAGCAGGACGGGGCTTACCTTCCGCTTGATACATCCAGGGTTAACAGCTATCTTGATACAGTCAGCCGCCTGAATCCAACGGATTACGTAACGTATAATGCCACGGACGAGGAACTTAGGGACTGTGGTTTAGATAAGCCGGAGCTTACGGTGTCAGTCGATTATATTCCGCAGACGGAGAATACCGGGCAGGCAGAAAAGAAAAACGAGGAAACATTTATTCTGAATGTCGGGCGTGATCCGGAGGAGAAAAAAGCAGCAGAGAAAGCCTCTGCCGGAAAGTCAATGGATGGAGAAGCGGCAGAACCGGAGGATAAGTCCGAAAATGAAGAAATTACTGCCTATGTAAGAGTAGGACAATCAAAAATCGTCTACAGGATTACTTCGGATGAATATAAGAAACTCGTCGATGTATCTTACAATGCACTCCGCCACCAGGAAATTCTTTCCGCCGATTTCGCCGATATTTATCAGGTGGACATTTCTCTGGAGGGGGAAAATTATACGCTCACATCTGAGAAAGAGGATGGTGACAGAACCTGGTATTATAAGGAGGAAAAATTAGAATCCTCAGGCTTCTTCGATGCGCTGAAGCAATTGAAAGCGGACAGTTTCACACGGGAGCAGCCTTCACAGAAAGAAGAAATCAGCCTGACGGTTTATCTGGACAATGATAATTATCCCAAAGTGCAGATGGATTTCTACCGTTATGATGGGAACGATTGTCTTGCAGTGGTTGACGGAACGCCTGTATGCCTTGTGGCAAGAAACTATGTGGTGGATCTGGTGGAAGCAGTCAATGCAATTGTTCTGAATTAAGGTAATTTTTATTATATTAACTGGCGATGGCCTGTACGCAGAGCGTGCAGGCCATCATTAGCTTTTATATCTTATCACAATGGAGACAACAGGACTCGAACCTGCGACCCTCTACACGTCAAGCAGATGCTCTCCCAGCTGAGCTATGTCTCCATAGAATGATTATAAACGATAGGAATGGAATTGGCAAGATAATACTGAATTCAGATCAATCTGCATTCCACGGTATAAAATCCAGATATTATCAGATAATAAGCCTATCAATCTGCAAGGAGCGGCTAAATATGGAGCAGCCAATCATCCTTCATTCCGACATGAATAATTTTTATGCTTCAGTAGAGTGCCTGGACAATCCGGGCCTGCGCGGAAAGCCGGTAGCCGTTGCCGGAGATCAGGAGGCGCGGCACGGTATAGTGCTGGCTAAGAATTACGAGGCGAAGAAGTATGGTATTGTAACCGGGGATCCGTTATGGATGGCCCGACAGAAATGCCCGGATATTATTTTAACGCCGCCGCGCTATGAGCGGTACATTGAGATGTCGCAGGCTGCACATGAAATCTATGAAGAATATACGGATAAAATCGAAACATTCGGGCTGGATGAGTGCTGGCTGGACGTGACCGCCTCCTCACGTCTGTTTGGTGACGGAAAAGTAATTGCAGACGAAATCCGAAATACCATTAAAACAGAGCTGGGATTAACGGCCAGTGTCGGTGTTTCCTATAATAAAATATTCGCAAAGCTTGGCAGCGACCTGAAAAAGCCGGATGCAACCACGGTAATCGGACAGGATTTTAAAGAGAAAATCTGGCACTTACCTGCCGATATGCTGTTGTACGTAGGCAGGGCCACGTATTTAAAATTACTAAAGTACGGGATCAGGACCATCGGGGATTTGGCCTGCAGCGATGTGCATTTCCTGGAAAGACTGCTTGGAAAGAACGGGATTATGCTCTGGGCCTTTGCAAATGGACTTGATCAGTCACCGGTTTCGCATGTCCACTCACGCCGTATTATCAAGACAATCGGGAACAGTACGACGGCCCCGCGGGATTTGACCGGTGCTGACGATGTAAAAATAATATTATACATTCTTGCAGAAAGCGTGGCGGAACGCATGAGGAAAGAAAATTTTTACTGCCGGAGCGTTCAAATCAGCATACGGGACAATTCCCTGTTTTCATATGAACGGCAGGGCAGGCTGTCTATTCCCTCTTGTACCTCGCAGGCAATATTTGAAAAAGCATTCGAATTGTTCCAAAAGAATGCACCTGAGAATCCGGTAAGGAGCCTGGGGGTGAGGGCCTGCAGTCTGACACGCATGGAATACCGGCAGCTCTCATTTTTAGAAGATGTACAACGAGACCAAAAACAGGAAAGTCCGGAGCGCTCAATCGATCTGATACGCCGTCAATTCGGCCACTATGCAGTACAGCGGGGAATTATGCTGACAGATGCCAAATTGTCCAGCCTGGATCCGGTTGCGGAGCATACGATTTATCCGGAAGCTTTCCTGAAAAGCCAGAGTTAAGAACGGAATCAGGAGGAATTTGCCATGTGCGGAAGATACAGCCTTTATACGGAGGAACAGGATAAAGAAATCATGCGGATTATTAAATCCCTGGACGAAAGGTTTCCGGGAAATGAGATGAAAAAGGGCGAGATTTATCCGACCAACACGGCGCCGGTTATCTGCCGTATGGATGGGGAGATCAGGCCTGAGTTAAGTACCTGGGGATTTCCCCGTTTTGGAGCGGCGAAGGGAGTCATAATCAATGCCAGATCGGAATCCGCAGGAGAGCGTCCCATGTTTCGCAAAAGCCTGCACGGCCGCAGATGCGCGGTTCCCAGCACCGGATTCTTTGAATGGACGCAGCAAGGTGAAAAGATAAAATACCGGTTTAATCTGCCTGACAGCAGAGTTCTTTATATGGCCGGAATATATAATGAATTTAAAGATGAGAACCGGTTTGTTATCCTAACGACCGGTGCCAATCATTCGATTGCCGATGTGCATAACAGGATGCCGGTGATACTCACGGAGCGAAACGTCGAGGATTGGATTACTTCAGAAGATTTTGCATTGGCCTATATCCAAACGGTTATGCCTGCTCTTCGCCGGGAATTAGCAGGACAGACAGTCAAATAAAACGGCGCTGAAACGCAAATTAACGAAGAGGGCAGCGCCGCCATATTATAATATAAATAAGCACACCGCAGGTCGCAAAGCATGACAAGGGAAACCGGCTATCGCAGGGATGATGTGTTACAATACGCAAAACAGTGGGCAATGGGCAGAAACCCCAGATATCTGGATTTTGAACATTATGGGGGAGACTGTACGAATTTTGCATCCCAATGTATTTATGCCGGAAGCAAAGTGATGAACTATACGCCGGTAACAGGGTGGTACTATAACAGCAGCTCAGACAGGA
This sequence comes from [Clostridium] symbiosum ATCC 14940, assembly GCF_000466485.1. Lineage (GTDB taxonomy): Bacteria > Bacillota > Clostridia > Lachnospirales > Lachnospiraceae > Otoolea > Otoolea symbiosa. The sequence goes on from NZ_KE992810.1 coordinate 34,393, forward strand.
CGGCAAGCTGGACGGGTGTTACGTATTTATATAATTTCCTTGTGGGAAATAAATCAGTCGGGCCATATGCCGTTGTAACGGATGAAACAGGCGTGCAGCCGGGAGATATTGTTCAGTTGGGCAGTAAAGAAAAGGGCTTTTATCACAGCCCTGTAATTGTAGCCGTAAGAGGGGGACGAATTTATGTGGCGGCCCATAGCTTTGATGCATATATGAGGCCGCTTGACACTTACATCTATGAAAAAGCGCGTTTCCTTCATATACAGGGGGTACGTGACTGGCAGCGGTAAATGTGCTGCTGCCGCCCGGAAGAGTTGTACAAAACACACATTGGCACTGATGCCGTGAAATACTGGTAATTCCGTGTTTCATGGCATTTTTTTGTTCTGTTATAGAGCGATTGAATGGAAATGGGATGACGTATATGTTACAATTCAATTATGCAGTGTTATAGCAGATTATGAAAAAACACATAAAAAACATATGAAAGATATAAGGATTACAAATTGCCTTGATATACTGTGCATGCAGACAAAAAATACTGTAAAGGAGAATTGCATATGAGAAATTTAAAGAAACAAGGCTTTTTGTGGATGGCGGTATTTACACTTTGCACCGCTTCGGCTGTGCCCGCATTAGCAGCGCCTGCTTCGCCGGAGGCAGTTTCTGCGGTATGTAAAGTTAAGACGGTGAACATATCGGCAGATGAAGCGGGAGAAGGCGGGGAGATTCGAGAAATTACATTTAAAGACGGAATGACAGGGAGCATACTGGTCAACGAACTTACTGAACCTTTTACCATTAATGCAGGTAATAACGGAGAGTATATTGTGAGCATCAGTTACAAATAATCCCGACAGACAGAAGCTGCAAATCCCTGCCGGGATTTGTGGCTTTTCGCCGCGTTTAGCGAAAAAGCAGATCAGCAGGAAGGTGGATTAGGTGAGTAAAATTCTGATAATTGAAGACGAACGGGATATAGAAGAACTCCTCCGGTTTTTTCTGGAGGACAGCGGATATGAGGTTGCCGTTGCCAGGGATGGGTTAGAGGGGATTACGGCATTTCAAAAAGACAGATACGATTTAATCCTGCTTGATATTATGCTGCCTAAGATAGACGGATTTGCTGTCTGCGAACTGATACGGAAAGAATCCAATATTCCCGTAATTATGATAACGGCGCTGAGCAGTGAGGAGGAGCAGGTGAGAGGTCTGGATCTTCTGGCAGATGATTATATCACAAAACCATTTTCCATGCCGGTTCTCATCAGGAAAATTGCAGCTGTGCTTCGCCGAAGCGGGAGAGGGGCAAAAGCCGGTGAGAATCAGAAACTCATCTACCGCGATCTGTGTCTGGATTTAGATAACTATCAGACCTTTGTCGATGGTGAGCCGGTAGCGCTGACGAAACGGGAATTTGAAATATTGAGGGAACTTCTGAACCACCAGGGCAAGGTTATGACCAGGGAAATTCTGTTGGAAAAGCTGTGGAAATATGAGTTTTATGGGAATGACAGAGTGGTTGACAACCATATTAAAAATTTGCGCAGGAAACTGGAGAGAGATTATATAGAGACCGTGAAAGGAATTGGGTACCGTATTGATAGGATACATGAGAAGCCATTTGACAGTTAAAATATTTCTGATAACAACCTTATTGTTTCTGGCTGTATCGGCAGTTACCTACGGATTTATCATCATGTATGTACCGAGGTATTATATAATAGAAGCGGAAAAAATGTCGGTTAATTCAGTACAGAACGATTCGGAGAAGAATGATGCAGAGCATAACATACAGTACGGCGGCATAAGCAATGATAAAATTATTTCGTTCCCGTACACACTTGAAATCAGGGAAAATGCCAGAGAGTTTTCCGCCACTCTGCATAAGGTATTCCTGCCGTTACTTGCTGTCGCAATCTGCACCGCTTTGGTTACTTCCCTGTTTTACTCAAGATATATCACCCGCCCGGTGCTCCGCATCACCGAAGTGTCTAAAAAGCTGGCGGCGCTGGATTTCGGTGTTCAGTGCAGGGAAAAAAGAACGGATGAAATCGGGATGCTGGCCGGCAATCTGAATGAGCTTTCCGGACGGCTGTCGGCGGCCCTGGACGAATTGAAAAATGCAAATGCCATGCTTTTGGAGGATGTGGCGAGAGAAAAAGAGCTTGAGAGCCGCCAGCTTGCATTTTTCTCGGCGGTTTCCCATGAATTAAAGACGCCAATCACGATATTAAAGGGGCAGCTTCAGGGAATGCTTTATCATGTCGGCGGCTATAAAGACCGAGACAAATATTTAAAACGGTCATTTGAGATTACCTGTTCGATGGAGCAGCTTGTGATGGAGATTCTGACTGTCACAAGAATGAAAGCTTCCGTTTTTACGGCACAAATTGAAACCTTTGATTTACCGGCCCTTATTTCAGGAATTTTGGAGGATTTTGCAGACCTGTTTTCTGAAAAAAACATGGATATCATCACGGAAATGGAACCCCGAAGGATGATTTCAGCCGACAGGAGGCTGTTTGCAAAAGTGATCGGCAATCTGATCAGTAATGCCTACCATTACTCGCCGGCTGGGGAAAAAATCCATATTCGGGTGGAGGATACGGACCAGGGCGTGCAGTTTACGGTTGAGAATACCGGAGTCCATATACCGGAGCAGGAGATTGCGGACCTGTTTGAAGCGTTCACAAGAAGGGAGCAGTCCAGGAACAGGGAAACCGGAGGCAGCGGTCTGGGACTTGCCATAGTACGCATGGTGCTGGAACTCCATCAATTCCCCTATGCCATGGAAAATACGGAGGACGGCATGCGGTTTCGCATTTTATTTCCGCGTAGGCCCCATGCGTCATGAAACGGATTGCATATTGAATTAAAATACCCGGTTTGTTATAATGAATACAGCAATTCATATCGCAGAAAGGATAAAAGAATCCATGAAGAATTTTAATTATCACATCCCGACCGACATCTATTTTGGTAAAGGGAAAATCAGGGTATTAGGAGATAAGATAACTGCCATAGGAAAGAACATCCTGCTTGTTTACGGCGGGGGCAGTATCAAGAAGAGCGGTCTTTATGATCAGGTGATTGATGAGCTTAACCGGGCCGGCGTGACAGTATCCGAGCTGCCGGGCGTTGAGCCGAATCCGCGAATTCAGTCGGTGCGCAAAGGGATTGAAATCTGCCGTGCAAAGGGCATCGAGGGAGTCCTTGCAGTGGGCGGTGGAAGCACGATTGACTGTGCCAAGGTTATAGCTGCCGGCGCATGCTATGAAGGGGATGCCTGGGAGCTTGTGCTGGATGCACGTAAGATAACGAAAGCGCTTCCGGTTGCGTCCGTTCTTACTCTGGCGGCAACCGGTTCCGAGATGGACGGCTTTGCAGTCATATCGGACATGGAGAAAAATGAAAAATGGGGAACCGGAAATGATATTACGAAACCGGTATTTTCAATTCTGGATCCTGAATACACATTCAGCGTTTCAAAATACCAGACCGCCTGCGGTACTTCAGACATCATGAGCCATACCTTTGAAAATTATTTCAACAGGGTGCCGGGAGCCTACCTTCAGGCCAGGATGGCAGAAGGCATTCTTAAGACATGCATTAAATATGCGCCGGTTGCAATGGAGGAACCGGATAACTATGAGGCGCGTGCGAATCTGATGTGGGCGTCCAGCCTGGCAATTAACGGGCTGATCAGTTACGGGGAAGATGCCGCATGGGCGGTGCATCCAATGGAGCATGAACTGAGTGCATTCTACGATATCACCCATGGAGCCGGACTGGCCCTGCTCACGCCGTATTGGATGCAATATGTTCTTCGCGAGGAGACTCTCCCGCGGTTTGTTGAATATGGCGTAAATGTGTGGGGGATCGATCCGGAACAGGAGGATATGGCGATTGCCAGGCAGGCTATCACAAAGACGAGGGAGTTCTTCGATTCGATAGGAATGCCGTCGCATCTGAGTGAGCTTGACATCGATGATACACATTTCGATGTGATGGCAATGAAAGCCGCGGCCGGCGGTTTGGCTTATGGCTTTGTGCCGCTTGATAAGCAGGACGTACGCCGTATTTACGAGATGGCCCTTTAATGGGAATAACGGTTTGATTAAAGCAGCAGCTGTCATCAGAGTGAGTTGACAGCTGCTGTTTCCGCATAAAGATATTTAAAAATAGAAATATAAGAGTAAAAGGAACGCAGATATGCGAAGATGATAAAACAGTCCGAAGCAACATGCCATACACCTGTCATGTTCCATTTGATAATATAGTGGAAAAACAAAGGAGGAAGAGGAAATGATTGAATCGAGATGCGGGCTGTTATGCAGTGAATGCGAATATAAGGTTCAGCTGAATTGCGGAGGATGCGTACATATTAAGAAACCATTTTGGGGTGAGAGCTGCCCGGTTAAGGCCTGTTGTGAATCAAAAGAAAAGGAACACTGCGGCCACTGCGGTGAATTTCCCTGTGATTTACTGAAACAATTTGCATATGACGAGAACCAGGGGGATAATGGAAGAAGAATTGAACAATGTAAGCTCTGGAAGTAAAAATGAAAGGAATTTCATATGACATAAGAGAATTTTACCATAATGTTAAGTCTGGTTGACAGATTTCCTGCTGCAAATGGTAGAAATAGTTGACAAAAAATAGTATGATTTTGCTGGCTGAGAAATTTTGCCGACTAATAAAAACGGGTAGTGTCAAGTGATGTATGAAAAAACTGAGCC
>NZ_KE992811.1 GCF_000466485.1 [Clostridium] symbiosum ATCC 14940
TTTAAGGTTGGAGACAATCAGCGCCCGGAACGGAGCATGTCCGGTGTCGAAAACCTCTGCCTGAGTGTTCCGTCCCCGGCGAAAAACTGACCCGGGGAAGTAGGCGGAATCAATTGCGGAGGGGACCTGGGAGTCCGCCGGTGCTTAGCGAGGTCCTTCACGAGCTTAGCACTCCGATGCGCACTCCAAAGAGTGCAAACGGTCCCCGCAGCAATTCATTCCGGCCGAATTCCCCCCTCACAACCAAACTTCCCACGGGGACGGAAGTCTCAGTCACCCCTTCACCACCCCGGACATGGTCCGTTCCGGACGCGTCCTCCACACTCAGTTAAATCTCCATATATTTTAGTAACAGCGACCTGTCTGAACTGTTACGGCAGATGAGCGATTTCTTCCTATTAAAAAAGAAAACCTTGCACTTTATTGAAAAAGGTGTTATACTAAACAAGATAACATAATAGACTGACTAGAGAGAGTGGACGGATGTCCACTCTTTCACTTTGTGCAAAGCCCGGTTTTCAATGCTGAGGGAAAAGATATGTGTGGAGATAAAAAGTCAGTTACCTGCTTAAAAAGGTGGTGTAGATATGACAAAAAGAGAACAGTACGAAGCAAAAGTAGAGGCATGGCTCCTTCCGGTTTTAGAGGAACACCATTTTGAACTGGTGGACGTGGAATATGTCAGGGAGGTCGGAGTATGGTATCTGCGTGCTTATATTGACAAAGAGGGCGGTATCGCCGTTGACGACTGTGAGATTATCAGCAGAAAACTCGGTGAATGGCTTGATAAGGAAGACTTTATAGATGACAGCTATATTCTGGAGGTTAGCTCCCCCGGACTTGGCAGGCCGCTTAAGAAGGAAAAAGACTTCGTCAGGAGCATGGGCAAGGATGTGGAGGTAAGGCTTTACAAGCCTCTTAACAAGCAGAAGGAATATACGGGGGCGCTGAAGTCCTATGATGCAGATACGGTTACAATTACATTAGAAGACGGCAATGATCTGATATTTGCAAAAGCAGATATTGCTTTAATACGTCTGGCCTTTGATTTTTAGACGGTAGGAGGATAAAAGAAAATGAATAAAGAGTTGATTGAAGCGTTAAACGTGCTGGAGAAGGAAAATAATATCAGCAAAGATATTCTTCTGGAGGCAATTGAAAATTCTTTACTGACAGCCTGCAAAAACCACTTTGGAAAGGCAGATAATGTAAAGGTTACGATCAACAGGGAAACCGGTGATTTTTCCGTTTATGCCGAGAAAGAAGTCGTTGAGAGCGTGGAAGATCCGATGCTGCAAATCAGTCTTGCTGAAGCAAAGATGATGAACGGCAGATACGATCTGGGCGACATCGTCCATGTACAGATTAACTCCAAAGAGTTCGGACGAATTGCTACACAGAATGCCAAGAACGTGATTCTCCAGAAAATCCGTGAAGAAGAAAGAAAGGCCCTGTTCAATGACTGGTACTGCAAAGAAAAGGATGTTGTCACAGGAATTGTACAGCGCTATGTAAACCGTAATATCTGTATCGACCTCGGAAAGATAGATGCGATTTTAAATGAAAGCGAGCAGGTAAAAGGTGAGGTATTCAAACCGACAGAGCGTATCAAACTGTATGTTCTGGAAGTAAAGGATACCAATAAAGGACCGAGGATCACCGTTTCGAGAACGCATCCTGATTTGGTAAAACGACTTTTTGAATCGGAAGTGGCTGAGGTCAAGGACGGAACTGTCGAGATCAAAGCGATTGCCCGGGAGGCAGGTTCCAGAACTAAGATTGCAGTGTATTCCAACAACCCGGATGTGGATCCGGTAGGAGCCTGTGTAGGACTGAACGGAGCCAGGGTGAATGCAATCGTCAGTGAGCTTCGCGGTGAGAAGATTGATATCATCAACTGGGATGAGAATCCGGCTTACCTGATTGAGAATGCCCTGAGTCCGGCAAAGGTTATCTTTGTCGCGGCCGATGAGGACGCGAGGGAAGCACAGGTAATTGTACCTGACTACCAGCTTTCACTGGCGATTGGTAAAGAAGGACAGAATGCGAGACTGGCAGCCAGGCTGACCGGGTACAAGATTGATATTAAGAGTGAGACACAGGCAAGAGAATCCGGACTTCTGGATGACTTGGAGCTGGGATATGAGCAGGGCTTTGAGGGATATGCCGAGGAACCCTTTGACAGTTTCAGCGAAGAAGCCGGTGCGGATGAGAATCACGCAGAGGAAGACGGCACGGCAGCTTTCGGGGATGTGGATTTTGCAGGCAATGAGGCAGAGGAAGGCCTCGGGGAGGAAAACTACCAGGAGCAGTAAGATTTGACGGGCGTCATTAAAGAAAAAGAAGATTGGGAAGTGAGAAACGTTGAGTACAAAAAAAATACCGCAGAGACAGTGCATCGGGTGCGGAGAGATGAAGAATAAGAAAGAAATGCTCCGGGTACTGAAAACAACCGATGATCAGATTATAATTGATGCCACAGGCAGGAAAAACGGCCGCGGCGCCTATATCTGTCCATCTAAGGACTGCTATAAAAAAGCGGTGAAGAATAAAGGACTGGAGCGTTCTCTGAAAATGGCCATTCCAAAGGAAGTATATGAAGCACTTGAAAAGGAGATGGACAATATTGGAGAACAGTGAAAAAATATTGAACCTTTTGGGCCTGGCAACAAAGGCGGGCAAAATCGCAAGCGGTGAGTTTGCTGCTGAGAAAGCGGTGAAAAGCGGAAAGGCTCATTTGGTGATTGTATCGGAAGAAGCATCGGACAATACCAGAAAGATGTTCCAGAATATGTGTACTTACTACAAGGTCCCGATTTACTTTTTCGGAAAGAAAGAAGAACTGGGGCACGCAATGGGAAAAGAGATGCGGGCATCTCTGGCCTTACTGGATGCAGGTTTTTCCAAGGCACTCGTGAAACAGATGGAGCTGAACGGAGGTAGTGAGTATGAGAGTTAACGAATTATCAAAAGAACTGGGTAAAACCAATAAAGAAGTTCTAGAAATATTACAGAAGAATCAGTTTGATGTCAAAAGCCATGCATCCAGCATTTCAGATGACCAGGCAGCTATTGTCAGAAGAACATTGGGCGCAGGGCATGCATCACAAAGGGCGGTGACGCCGGTGACGGAGACTTCAAAACCAGGTACAGGAAAGGCGGAAACTAAGCGAGTGGAAGAAATCAGGAAAGAGCCAGTAAAGGCAGAAATAAAAGAAGCAGAAACAAAAGCAGCATCTGACAGGACAGAAGGACCGGCTGAACCGCCGAAGAAAAGAATTGCGGCAGTATACCGCCCACAGAACAGTACTCAGATGAGAAATAACCGTCCGGCAGGCCAGAGTTACGGCGGCAGCCGTCCTCAGCAGCCGGGCCGTGTACAGGGAGCCGGAAACCAGGCTCAGGAAAGACCGGTTCAGGCTCAGAGCGTGCCGGGTACACCGAAGCCGGCAGCCGCGCAGCCCCAGACAACGGCTCCGGCAGCTTCACAGGCAGCAGCTCCGCAGTCACCGGCAGCGGCTCCGGCAGCGCAGAGCAGCGGCTACCAGGGAAACCGTGACGGTCAGAGCAGCGGCTATCAGGGAAACCGTGACGGCCAGAGCGGCGGTTACCAGGGAAACCGTGACGGTCAGAGGACCGGAGGCT
>NZ_KE992812.1 GCF_000466485.1 [Clostridium] symbiosum ATCC 14940
ACGAAGGTTCCACAACAGGAGCGGGAAATGCCATCAAAGCTTCCGGAAAAGAAGGCATCATCGGCGTGGGCTTCGATAAATCCGATGCCATCATGGGCTTAATCGACGACGGATATTTACTCTGCACAATGGCACAGAACCCGGACGTTATGGGATATGAAGGCGTTAAAGCAGCGGTAGCGGCTATAGGCGGCGAGAGCCTTGGCGGAAAAGTAACTGATACAGGCGTATCCGTGCTGACGGCGGGAGCAGCAGGCGCAGCGGCAGCAGCTCCGGCGAAAGCAAGCAAGGAGTGGAAAATCGCTCTGATCACAATGGATTCCATCGACCAGCACTGGGTAACCCTGAATGAAGGCGCACAGGCTAAGGCGGCAGAACTCGGCGTTACCGTTACATTCATGTCCCCGAACACCAAGGACGACGCACAGCAGATTGAGTGTGTGAACAACGCAGTGGCAGGCGGCTACAACGCAATCATGGTTGCGGCAAACGGCCCGGATGCCATCTCCTCTGCATTAAAAGAGGCTGAGGCAGCAGGCGTGAAAATTGTCTATGTTGACTCACCGGC
>NZ_KE992813.1 GCF_000466485.1 [Clostridium] symbiosum ATCC 14940
CGATGAGTACTATGTTGGTGAAGACGGCGCTATGCTGGTTAACACATGGAAGAAAACTCTGTCTGACGAAGACATGGATGATCCGGAAGATGACGGAGAAGCTTGGTACTACTTCGGAAGCAAGGGTAAGAAGACTACATCTGACTCAAAGAAAATCAATGGAAAAACTTATTTCTTTGACGATGACGGCAAAATGAGAGATGGTTGGTATCAGGATGGTACCGATGTTTATTATTTAGGCGACGAAGATGACGGAGCTAGAGCTTCTGGTTGGTTATGGTTAGAAGTTCCTGAAGAAGAGGATGTAGATGTCAATGGCCATGCTGATGACAATGATATCTGTGACGAAGAAGGATGGTACTACTTCGGTTCTAACGGAAAAATGTACAAAGATGCTGCTAAGAAGAAAATTAATGGAAAATACTATTACTTCAATGAGCACGGCCAGATGCTGTATGAGTGGATCAATGGCGGTAAAGTTACTTTAGGTTCCAATGCTCAGTTAGACGGTAACAATATTGGAACAGCTTCCCCGGCTGATATGCTCTATACAAACGTAGTAGAAGAAGGTTGGAGAGCGGATGGCTGGTACGAAATCGACGGTTCTGAAGACCTTGAAACAAACAACGATACAGATTGGTATTATTTCAAGAATGGTGAAGCTAAAAAGGCATCCTATTCCGATAAATCTGGACTTACTGGTCCTGAGGTAACAGATGATGGAGATACTGTTTACAGAGCTAGAATTAAAGTGGAAGGAAAGTATTTCTGCTTTAATGAAAAAGGCCAGATGCAGACGGGCTTACAGTTTATTCCGGCCCAGAATGCATTCTATTACTTCGATGATAAAGGTTATATGAAGACTGGTAAAATGTCAAGTGTAGAAGAAGAAAATGATTCCTTCACATATTACTTCCAGACTAAGAATGGTGGTAATGGTAAAGGTATCAACGGAGAAAACAGTGGATATCTGTACTGGAATGGAAAGAGACTGGAAGCTGATGATGATTACAGAATCTATGAAATCGGAAGCGATTACTATCTTGTAAACAGCAAGGGTAAACTTCAGAAATCTACAAGTAAGAAATATGATGTAGAAAATGACAATACGGAAGATGTAACATTTACATTTACCGGATATAAGATTACTGGAGCTAAAGAAGCTGATGGAAGTGATTATGATTACACATCAAATCCAAGTACTCCGAAGATTGAGCTTTATGATAATGTATTTACTGTAGATGGTACAGGAGCAACTATTGTTCAGCAGTAATCTTTAATTAAATTAATACTTTTAATTTATTCAAAGCGGTTCTGATATTTTCTCAGAACCGCTTTTTGCTAACAAGGAAATCAAGTCTCTAATTGCAGCTTTTTGTCAATATTTTGTTCCCGCTAGTATATTGCAGAAAAACCTCCCCAAGTTACAACCTGGGGAGGTTCCTTTTAATTAATCAAGAGATAATGCATCGGTATCTGCTTCAGCGACCCATGTTCTTACGATATCGCCATTTGTAACAACTCCATAGCTGTAAGTATTGTCATACAGTTTGATCTCTGGAACTGTAATAGCTTTCGCAACCTTGGAATCCATTGTTGCAATATCTTTTACATTTTCTATAACAACAGGAAGTGTGTATGTCTTGTCACCTACAGTCAGGGACTTAACAGAATCTCCATTTCCAAATGTTACAGTTACTTCTTCATCAAAGTTTTCAATATCATATTTCTTGGTTTTAGATTTCTGGATCTTACCTTTGTTATTTACAAGGTAAACTTTACCCTCTGATAAGTACAATCTGTAATCATCATCAGCTTCCAGTCTCTTACCGCTGAAATACAGATAATTATCCTTTTCACCGTTTACGCCTTCACCGTTTTTGCCGTTCTTGGTGTTGAAATAGAAGGTGTAGGAATCATCATCATCTTCTACATTGGTAACTTTACCGGTCTTCATATAGCCATTGTCATCAAAGTAGTAGAAACCTTTAGCTGCCGGAATATACTGTAAACCGGTCTGCATACGACCAACTTCATCGAAACAGAAATACTTGTTGTTGCTTGCTTTGATTTTAATCTTTGCTCTCCAGATTGGAGTCTCATCATTGTCTTTAATTTGAGCAAAGTCTTTATCGGAGTCAGCTCTCTTTGCCTCACCATCATCGAAGTAGTACCAGTCTGTATCATTATCCGTACCAACATCTTCAGCACCATCTATTTCGTACCAGCCGTCAGCTCTCCAACCTTCTTCAACCTGATTCATGTAAAGCATATTTTCGATTTCGGCCTTATTAGGTGTGGCTACATTACCATCAGCTTCTGCATTAGATGGGGAACCTTTAACCTTAACCTTAGCGTCGTTAATCCACTCGTATAACATCTGGCCATGTTCATTAAAGTAGTAGTATTTACCATTAACTTTTTTCTTCTTATAATCCTTGTACATTTTACCATTGCTTCCGAAGTAGTACCAGCCTTCCTCGTAGCAGATGCTGCACTCATCATCACATCCTGTGATATCGTCATCATCATCCGGTTTTTCAAGCCATAACCAGCCAGATTCTTTTCTCCAGCCTTCGTCTTCTCCGCCTAAGTAATAAACGTCTCCGTCATCTTCATACCAGCCGTCCTGCATTTCGCCGTCTTCGTTAAAGTAGTAAGTTTTACCAGCGATTTTCTTGGATTCGGTTGTTTTCTTACCTTTGCTTCCAAAGTAATACCAATGATCGCCATCCTCATCCGGATCATCAATATCTTCATCAGATGTTGTCTTAATCCAGGAATTCACCAACATAGCGCCGTCTTCACCAACATAGTACTCATCG
>NZ_KE992814.1 GCF_000466485.1 [Clostridium] symbiosum ATCC 14940
ATCCCACCCCAACTATTGACAAAGAGCCGAAAAACCGAAACACCTTATCTATCGACAAAATGTTCCGGTCACTTATTTTTCTCGGTTATTAAAATCAGCTTAATTTTGCTTTAGCCAGTTCTGCCAGTTTTGCAAATCCTTCCGCATCGCTGATTGCCATGTCGGATAATACCTTACGGTTCATCTCAACACCTGCCAGCTTTAAGCCGTACATGAACTTGCTGTAGGATAAACCGTTGATACGTGCTGCAGCATTGATACGTGCAATCCAGAGCTGTCTGAACTGTCTCTTTCTCTCTTTACGTCCTGCATAGGAGCTGGTTAATGCTCTCATTACAGACTGTTTAGCTACTCTATACTGTTTAGAACGGGCACCTCTGTAACCTTTTGCCAGTTTTAATACTCTATTATGTCTCTTTTTAGCGTTTAATCCGCCTTTTACTCTTGCCATGAGTTAATTCCTCCTTCTTAATCCTCGAATCTTATAAGTATGGTAAAATCTTCTTCATTACCTTGCTGTTTGTTGCATCGGTAACGATGTCTTTTCTAAGATTTCTTTTTCTCTTTGTAGATTTCTTAGTTAAGATGTGGGATTTGTAAGCTTTACTTCTTACTAACTTTCCAGTTCCTGTTGTTTTAAAACGTTTAGCAGCAGCTCTGCTTGTTTTCATTTTAGGCATGGTAAAATTCCTCCTTAGATATTTGTCTATTTTAACGCTTTGCAGTTAAAAACAATACAATGCTTCTTCCTTCAACTTTTGCAGGCTTATCAACCGTTGCGATATCAGCGAGTTTTTCTGCAAAATCGTCAAGGATGTACTTTGACTTAAACATATGAGCCATCTCACGGCCTCTGAAGCGAAGAGTAACCTTCACCTTGTTGCCTTTTTCGATAAATTTTCTCGCAGCGTTAATCTTAGTATTTAAATCGTTGTCATCGATATTCGGTGACAGACGCACTTCTTTCACTTCGATCACTTTCTGTTTCTTTTTGGCTTCTTTTTCTTTCCTGGCCAGCTCGTATCTGTATTTACCGTAATCGATAATCTTGCAGACCGGCGGTTTTGCTGTTGGAGCAATTTTAACCAAATCAAGCTCTGCATCCTTTGCAAGCTTTAACGCATCTTTAGCAGGCATGATTCCAAGCTGCTCTCCGTTCTCGCCAACCAAACGAACCTCTCTGTCTCTAATCTGTTCGTTAATCATTAAATCGCTAATAGTCGTGCACCCCCATCACATGATAATATTTATAGACTGCAAAAAATAAGTGGATAGACAGACTATCCACTTATCATAATAGGAAATCCAATTAAGGAATTTTCAGCTAAATATGAACCCTTGGTCACTTGCTCGTGCCAGGGTGAGGCGGATACCTGCTTTCCTGTCGTGTTGTTTTAAGTACAACATCAGTAACTATACTATACTATTCCCGGATTGTCAATCCCTTTATTCAATTTTTATTGTTGCAATTTTTATTGCTTATTCCGCTCAGCGGGCTTTGAAGCTGGAACATTCCGTTCCCTGCGCTTCGGTTGTGTCTCCGCCCGTAATGCCGATATGTTCGGCCTCGCAGAAACGATCCTTATTATATACGCAGTTCACGGCCTCACACTCTACTTCCAATCTGTTCTCAGGGGTTTTGAACATATTGCGGAACATGCCGCCCTTGTTTTCATCATAGCTGCCGCAGCATGTGTCACACTTTTCTCTGGCAGTCTGTCCCTCTACGACAATCACATTTTTACAGCAGCAGTTTTCTGAGTTATGAAGGCACCCTGTTACATTACAATCCAATTTCGTCATGGTTGATTCCTCCTGTTTCTTGATTTTATCTTTTACAAAAACTGATATTCTCAGTCTTCCTGATACAGGAGTAGTATGCGTAATATAAATAGAGATTATTCGTTTCCTGCGGTCTCTACTTTTCCTCTTTTGCCTCGGTTTGCCGGATCTCTTTTCCTGCTATTTCCTTTTTAATTTTCTCAATAAAACCAGCTGTGGAATCGCTTCCCTCATCCCCGGCAAAACGGCTTCTCACAGAGACATTACCTTCCTCCTCTTCCTTCTGCCCTACTACCAGCATATACGGAATTTTCTGTGTCTGGGCCTCACGGATTTTATAACCGATCTTTTCGGAACGCGTATCAAGCTCCGCCCGGATTCCGGCTTCTTCCAGCTCCTCCAGAACTGTTTTAGCATAATCTGCGTACTTATCAGAGATAGGAAGCACTTTTACCTGGACCGGAGCCAGCCATGTGGGGAATGCGCCGGCAAAATGCTCGATCAGGATGCCAATAAACCGCTCTATTGAACCAAAGGCCACGCGGTGAATCATAATCGGCCGGTGCTTTTCGCCGTCGGCACCCGTATATTCCAGTTCAAACCGCTGCGGCAGCTGGAAATCAAGCTGAATTGTGCCGCACTGCCATGTCCTTCCAATTGAATCTTCCAGATGGAAATCAATTTTCGGACCGTAGAATGCACCATCACCCTCATTTACCACATAGTCAAGGCCGAGTTCATCAAGCGCGGAACGCAGGCCTTCCGTCGCCATCTCCCAGTCCTCATCGCTTCCCATGCTGTCCTCCGGCCTCGTGGAAAGCTCCACATGATATTTAAAGCCGAACAGGGAATACACTTCGTTGATTAAGTGGGCCACGCCTTTTATCTCGTCCTTAATCTGATCCGGCGTCATAAAGATATGGGCATCATCCTGTGTGAAGCAGCGCACGCGCATCAGCCCGTGAAGCTGGCCCGATTTCTCATGACGGTGAACCAGCCCCAGTTCTCCCATTCGAAGCGGCAGATCGCGGTAGGAACGAGGTTCCGACGCATAGGCGAGAACTCCGCCCGGACAGTTCATCGGTTTAATTGCATAGTCCTCCTCATCAATCACTGTCGTATACATATTATCTTTATAATGATCCCAGTGACCTGACGTCTCCCAAAGCTTCCTATTTAAGATAACCGGTGTGGAGATCTCCACATAACCTGCTTTTTTATGAATTTGCCTCCAATATTCCAACAGTGTATTCTTAAGCTCCATTCCTTTTGGAAGGAAGAACGGAAAACCGGGGCCGGCATCATGCATCATGAAAAGGCCCAGTTCCCTTCCAAGCTTTCTGTGATCCCGCTTTCTTGCCTCCTCCATCATTCTCAGGTAGCTTTCCAGTTCTTCTTTGCCGGCAAAAGCTGTTGCGTAAATTCGAGTCAGCATCTTGTTCTTCTCGCTGCCTCTCCAGTAGGCTCCTGCCAGATTCATAAGCTTAAATGCTTTACCGACGCCTTTTGTATTCATCAGATGCGGCCCGGCACAAAGATCCGTGAATTCTCCCTGACGGTAAAAGCTGATTTCAGCATCCTCCGGAAGATCTTCGATGAGTTCCACCTTATACGGCTCTTCTTTTTCCTTCATCAGTGCTATTGCCTCTTCCCGGGAAAGAGTGAAGCGTTCCAGGGCAAGGCCTTCCTTAATGATTTTTTTCATTTCAGTCTCAATCTTCGGCAAATCCTCCGCCGTCAAAGGCGTGGCCGGATCGACGTCGTAATAAAAGCCGTCTGCAATCGACGGTCCGATTGCCAGTTTGGTATCCGGGTACAGGCGCTTTACGGCTTGTGCCATCACATGGCTGGCTGTATGGCGCAGCGCCGCCAGTCCGTTTTCATCCTTTGCCGTCAGAATGTCTAGCCGGCAGTCTTGGCAGACTATCGTGCGCAGATCCACCGTCTCCCCGTCAATCTCTCCCGCGCAGGCCATCCTGGCTAAGCCTTCACTGATATCTTTTGCGATGTCGATCACCGCCATCTGATTTTCGTACTCTTTAACAGAGCCGTCTTTTAATGTTATTTTCATCATTTCTTCTCCTTCCTCAAAATAAACAAAATTGCGTTAAAGCACAATCTCCGCCTGCGGCGGGGGCCGCTTTGGCGGCGGTTTAACTGGATAACTTTCCTGATAAACGATAACCTGCACGTTCCGCGAACAGGTCACCGTTATCAATTAAAAAATCCCCTGATACACAATCTGTGTATCAAGGGACGAATTTCTCGCGGTTCCACCCTGATTGACCGGATATTATCCGGACCTCTCATTGAAGGCGGTAACCTGTACGTAAAGCATGCAGGTTATCGTTTCATGACTATAACGGAGTCACCGTTCCCGATTAAGGGACACTCGAAGCCGGTCTTCAGACAAATCCGCTGTAAGGCAATCACACCTGTTTCCATGCCTCTCTCTGGACAGTTTCCCTGTCTTACTCTTCTTCTCATCGCATTTTACACTATTTATTTTACGCTTTGATTATAGCACTCGAAATTGATTTGTCAAGCCTAAGGCGGCGCAGTATCCGAAAGTTTTTAAATAATCAAAAAATCCGTTCACATTATATAATACCGGGAAGCTCCTTCAACATGACATCCCTGATTCGGCCGCCATATTTCTCTTTTCTGCATACCGCACGGTACCCCTGCCTTACCATATTGTTACGGCTGAAGCTGTTATCCGGATGAACGGTACACATCATATAACGGTATCCTTTCACAGCCAGCTCCTGTTCGGCAGCCTCCATCAGTATTGCCTGAAGGCGCATTCCTCTATACTCAGGCAAAATGGCCACAGAATCAACGTGAGCCGTCCTTAGAAGCTTCTCTTCCCGGAACCCGGCATCATATCCGAGATTATCTTTTTCAAGGCCCGGCGTCAGAATATCCATGACTCCCGCCAGTTTCTCTGTACCGGCATCTATGGCCATATAAATAAAGCCTCGGCCTGATTCCAGCACATCTTTCAGGAAATCCGCCTCATCCATTACAAACCATTCCCGGTTATCCATCTGTTCCCAAACGGCCCGTATCAAAGCGGCCACCGCATGAACGTCATTAAGCTTTGCTTTTTTGATTCTGAATTCCACCTGTCTCTCTTCCCTTCTCCCTCTGCATTTTTGTAAGCTCCGGCCATACCGTAAGCATCATAGTACCAAAACAGGCAATCCCGCCGATAAAATTGGATATCGGTTCCGCCGCAAATACGCCCGACGTGCCCATATGGAACATCCCCGGCAGCATAATTGTAAGGGGAACAACAATAATCACCTTGCGGAATATAGAAAAAAAGATGGCATTTTTCGATTTTCCAAGCCCAACGAAGATGGCCTGCCCTGAAAATTGGAGCGACATCATAAAAAATCCGAAGAAATAGAGCCTCAGCGCGGGAACACCGGCCTCTATCAGATTCAGGTCCTTGTTGAATATTCGGATAAAGAATTCCGGGAAACCGTGAATCAGGCTCCAGATCCCGACCGTATAGGCAATCGCTGCAGCCGCTGTGAAAACAATGGCCTTTTTAACCCTGCCGTATTCCCCAGCGCCGTAATTAAAGCCAAGAACCGGCTGCGCGCTTTGCGTAATGCCGGAAACTGGAAGTGACGCCACTTCCCGGACTGAGTTAACGACCGTCATAACTCCCACATAGAGATCCCCGCCGTATGCCTGAAGCGTTGCATTACACATTATTTGAACCGTACAGTTTGTAATTGCCATCGTAAAGCCGGAAAGCCCCAGCCCCACTATCGCCTTAATCCTCCTCAGCTCCGGTTTCAGGCAGGAGCGCTTTAATTTGAGTATCGTCTTCTCCCCCGTCAGGAACCTGACAATCCAGAGCGCCGATAAAAACTGGGATATGATCGTGGCGAAGGCGGCTCCCCTCACGCCCATATCCAGGACAAAAATAAAAATCGGATCCAGAATGATATTAGAAACCGCTCCCAACAGAACGGTCATCATTCCGATTTTGCCAAATCCCTGGGAATTAATAAAGCTGTTCATCCCAAGACCCACCATAACAAAAAGGCTGCCGAACAGATAAATCGTGATATAAGCGTCGGCAAACGGCCAGGTGGAATCGCTGGCTCCGAACAGATAGAGCATGGGACGTTTGAATATCAAACCGAAAGCGGTCAGGAGAATGCCTGATATCACCATCATGGTAAAGGAATTTCCCATGATTTTCTCTGCTTCCTCGATCCTTCCCCTGCCCCTCTCAATAGAGCAAAGCGGCGCTCCGCCCATCCCGAAAAGATTGGCAAACGCGATCACCATTGTAATGATCGGCAGCGAAAGGCCAATTCCCGTCAGTGATAGGGTTGAATCCTGCGGAATCCTTCCTATGTATATTCTGTCTACAATGTTATAAAGTACATTGATTAGCTGTGCCAAAGTCATAGGCACTGCGAGACTCATGATATTTTTAACCACACTTCCCTGTGAAAAATCGTTCTTATCCTTATTCATCGTCCGGCTCCTGTAAACAGTTGATTTAAAAGCAATGCGCCATAATAACCATATTTTGCCATTATAGCGCGCTGCCTTGATTTTATCAACTTGTAGTTTACATGAAATTGCCTGTCCTGTCTATTTAAGTTACTGTTCACGCCTCGCCGGAAAG
The DNA here is from genome assembly GCF_000466485.1 of [Clostridium] symbiosum ATCC 14940. GTDB lineage: Bacteria > Bacillota > Clostridia > Lachnospirales > Lachnospiraceae > Otoolea > Otoolea symbiosa. Next base: position 6,443 of record NZ_KE992814.1, read on the forward strand.
CGGCGTGGTACGGACAATAACACGCTCCGCGATGCACAACCGTGTGAACAGTCCTATTTAAACAACGCCGTTACATTCGCCACTTCGGCGGCAGCCCCTGCCCGTGTCAGGGAGCTGAAATCATAGAAACAGTATCCGCTCACCTGGCCGCTCTGTCTTCCCTCCAAAACCTGACGTCTCATGATGTCATTGTATCTGAGCCATTCCGGTACTTCGTTTCCGTCCTTCGTATCAGTACCCGTCTTGTAAAGTGCAAGGCCCGCATAGAGGGTTACATTGCCCTTTTTCTTAAGCTCTATCCAGTCTCTCAGGCAATTGGAATATGCATAGGGAGCCGGCTGTCCTCCTGTCTTTGCTTCAAAGCCCCAGTATATCTGCGGCATAATATAATCAATATAGCCTGGCTGCGTCATCCATGTATCAATATCGACAAATAATCTTGTATTCGAACGGAGATTCTTAAGGTACCCCTCCGGGCTGATACCGAAGACAACGCCCGGCTTTATGGATTTGATGGTACTGTATATTCCCTTTACAAGCTGATTCACATTGTCACGCCGCCAGTCCGCGATACTCATACTGCTGCCCGAGACAAGATACTCCGGTTTATCAAACCACAGGGCCGCATCGCCATCATTTACCCCTGGGTAGAAATAATCATCGAAATGAATACCGTCCACATCATATCCTTCTACAATTTCTCTTACACCGTCTATCACCATCTGACGCACCTGGGGTATTGCCGGATTATAATAATACTCTCCCTGGTGGAGCAGCACCCACCGATCATTGGCAGGATCTCCATCATTTGCCCAGACGACAGCCGGGTTAGTACTGCAAAGATCGCTGTAACGGTTCAAATATCCGGTTATACGGAACGGATTTACCCAGGCATGGACCTTCAGTCCCTTCGCATGGGCAGACTGAACGACATAGGCCAGAGGATCGTATCCAGGATCCTTGCCCTGCTGTCCCGATGCAAATTTTGACCACGGAAAATATTTGGAGGGATACATTGCATCACCGTCCGGCCTGACCTGGACAAACACCGCGTTCATCCCGTTGGCTGCACAGGTATCCATCGCTAAATCAACGGCCTGTCTGAAGCCGTCATAATCCTTCGGCCATTTGTTCCAGTCCAGATAGGAAATCCAGACTCCTCTAAGTTCTCCCGACTGCACCGGTGTCTGACTGCTGCCAGCCGGTCCTGCTGACGATGTCATAGTTCCCGTCATCATAAAAACCGCTGCCAGCAGCAATGACGCCAGCCGGTGACGTGATGACCGTCTGCAGATATTCTTAAAGTAACTCCACCTGTTTCTCTCGCTCATTCTCTTTCCTGCCTTCCTGTCTGTGTTGATTCGTCTGGCTTAACTGCATCCGCAATTCTTCCAGATATTGCAGATACATTGGATTATTTCCAGCACAGTTATATTTTACCAGAAATTCCTCGATGGATTCTTACTTTTTTCTGTCTGTTTTGTATTTTCTGTTCATTGTGAAGCGTGTTATTGTTCGCACCACGCCGCTTTCTAACGAGGTGTGAACCAATGTCATGATGTTGGGGTCAAAAGGTCTTTTGCCCCCTTTGAAACCGGATTGCTCCGCACTGCGTGCTCTCACAATCCTCAAAAACATTCGCAATCCGCTCATTTTTCTGCGAAAAATGGCTGCCTGAATTTTAAAGTCTGATGCTGGACATCACTCTCATAATGTGCTAGACTAAAACAAGTAAAGAAGCGGAGACTTCGAATAGTTGGAGAGACACGGAAAGGAGTACCGTATGTCTTTGACCAAAGACGATTTACAGGCAATTGCCGGTCTGTTTGCGCCCATTGAAGCGCGGATGGAAGCCGGTTTTACTGAGATATCAGAACGTCTCGGTAAGGTTGAGGGACGGCTTGACAGCGTTGAACAACGGCTCGACCGTGTTGAACAGCGACTCGACCGTGTTGAACAGCGGCTCGACCGTGTTGAACAGCGGCTCGACAAGCTGGAAAGTGACACAGCAGCTCTGAAAGCCGGTCAACTGTCCCTGAAAAAGGATATCAAAGTTCTGGAACAGAAAGTCCAGGATACATACGAACTTGCCCTGGAAGCCTGGGGGAAAAGTACGGAAAACAGAGCAATGATTCAGGAGCTGTAGCTGCCGTGAATCATACCACCATTCAGATAGGACAAAACCGTTTTGGTTTTGTCCTTTTTCTCATTACTTGTCCTCTTCTCATTGGCGGAGAGAGGGGGCGGTACATGGCAAACATCGTTTGCCTGTTCACCGCTTACCCATTCATCGTCTCCCCATTCCGGCGCTCCTCTCCTTCGTATTCTATCAGCTCCCTGCCGTATGGAAGCGATTTAATCCATTTTTTGAAGGAGACCGCCTGAACATTCCTGTCCACATGCTTTCTAATCTGTTTGTAAAGTTCCCGCAGTTTTGCGTAATTCGTATCCCACGTTACACATACGGCACCATCTCCCATTTTTCCGGCAGCGTCTTTCTTCCATTCCGCCTCCTCTCCCATGTCCGTCACTAAATCCACCGCCACATGTATCATCCGCAGGAACTCTGCCTCTTCACCACCTGCCCAAATAAGTCCCTGCATTAATTCCATGTCTCTTATACCAAGCACAAACTCACGGTTATAAAAATGGGAACACCGCTGCCGGATTGCACAATGCACACAGCCGATTCCATCGTCACCGCCTTTGCATAATCCGCTGTCGCTTCTTGCCCAGGTGTTTTGCAGATTGTGGCACCAGCGGAGGGCATGTTCAATTCCCCATACATCCGTATTAATAAATTCCACCAGTTTTACCTCCCGACCTATTTCCATCATACCTGTGTCTCATTCTTTTTTTACCAGTTCACAGTTCACAGGCAGCATGACGGAATATTTCGTCTTGAAGCCCGGGTGCTCTGCGCCGGCAAACTCCTCTCCCCGCTCTGTCCCGTATATAAAGTTGCCGACCGTATAGATGCGGTCATATTCCCAATACTCCCAGGCTCAACAAACCTTCTCTCCGGGCATTCCATTTTTAAAATTTCCCGGACAAATTCCAATGATCTTTTATCCATCTGTTCCTCCTTCGCAGATACGGGTTTTTCCCATCTCAAGCTATCAGTATTTAATGGAGCTTCCGGAAATACGCCGTCAGCTCCTTCACCATGTTTTTATAATTCTCTGCCTGGTTTGAACAGTACGCGGCATTCTTTTTGAAAAACTCTACAATCCATATGTCGAGATCCATATCCTTTTCAATAGAATAAGCGACCAGCGCCAGTAAAGACGGCCGGTTTGCCTCTTCAAGCAGTTTCGAAGAATGATCCACATTAAGCGATAAATCCTCCAAAATTTCCTGATACAAGCTGAAATCTTCCTGTGTTATACCTGGACTTACCGTATCTCGTAAAAACTCTAATATGCTCTTTTCTCCATCAACCGGCCCCGCTTCCTTTCCGGTGCCCAAATATTCATTCATGAGCTTCTCTAAATGATTAATCTTGTTTAGAACCACCGCTTTATCCTTTGTCGCTTTCCCATTTAAATCATCAAAGCTCTTTCCGTTAATCTCCCTACGGTGCAGGGAACGGGAAAATTCAGCCATAAATTCTATGAATCTGCTGTCGTCAAATCCCGTCTTTACGAATCTGGCAAACAGGCCGAACCACATAAAGGAATCTTTTGAATCAAACATGTTAAATGTTTCTTCCGTTCCAGCCCTTGTAATCCTCTCCACCAAATCCTCGAAGCTGTCAAAATCCTCCGCTGTTGCATTATCTTTAATGAATTCACACATATCCTCCTGCTTCTTCCAATCTCGGTCCCGTCCTTTCCTTTTACCGATGTCTGGTATGCGATCAGCCATCGTCTGATATTCTTAGTTATTTTAAAAGCATCCTTCGAAAAGGAGTAGGCTGTCGTACATCTTTGCTTGCCGTCCAAATCCCAGATGATGGCCAGTCCGTTCGCCACCTGTTCCGCAAACACCAGTGGGGGGATAGGATTCCCCTGTAAAATATCTGATATCAGATTTCCCTTCATGGCCGGGCTCCATTGCTCCGATTCGCGCTGTAACGGATGATCAAACCGGATGGTATGCCGTTCTATTTTTTTATTAATCGATGCTATGCAAAGCTTGTCCGGCTTGCTTTTCTCCAACGTCTGTGTCGATTTCTGCATAACTGTAACCTCCTCCAAATTGCTAACCCTGCCGGTATCCTGAAACAGAATACTCGTATAATCAAAAAACCGGGCCTGCCGGTAAGACCTCTCATAATCTTTGTCCGACAGCTTTAATATCTTTTTGATATCCGATGCCGGTATGGACTCCATTTTCATCTCAAGAATCTGCCTTGTCCGGACCGGTATTCTGTCAAGGTATCTTACCACTTTATCGTCCCGGAATAAGCCGGTTTCTCTGTCAATCTCTTTTGTTATGTCAAACTCAGACTGAAGCGTATCGCCGATTGTCGCACCGCTCTCCCCGCCGATGGGAGTATCTATTGATATGGCAGTCATGTCAGCCCGCCGTTTGATACGGTTCCTTCGTGTTATCTCTGTTTTAATCCTGTTCGACAGACAGGAGTAAAGAAATCCATCGAAATCCCGGGCGGCGTCATACTGCTTTAACGCCCCGGCAAATACCGCATTGGCCAGACTGTAAAAATCATCATAATCTTTTTGGGATATGCCGCCAAAATCTCTCAGCAGTTTGTCTACTATCGCACGCAGCTTCTGAGCATTATCTTTATAGTACCCGTCTAAAATCTTATCTGTATTCATCTATACCATACCCTTGCATTTTTTCATTTACATCGTTCATATAGTCATTTTCTCTTTTTGATACTCTCCCTCCTTGTCTTTTTTCGGCATGATGCCTGATGCCGTTTAAGGGCAAGTTTTTTATTTCCATTTATTTACATCTACGATAATATCGAAGATTAATGTGATCGGGAATACAAAGGCATTGAATAATGGAACTATCGTAGATATCCTGACAAATTCAGCTTCTGCCATGGCCGCCGGAAATAACACCTTGGAGCAGACCATCGCCCTCGGCACAGCTGCCGCGGAAATCACCGGAAACGCCGGTGAAGCCGGGAATGCCGGTGAAGCCGGGAATGCACTGAAATCCGTTTCCATGCGCATCCGCGGAATTGACGAGGATACGGGACAGTTCAGTGAATCCTTAGATAATTTCAAAGAGACAATCTATGATTTAACAGGCGTTTCCGTCATGCAGGACGCCAATACATGTAAATCCACCTACGATATCTTAAAGCAAATATCAGACGTATGGAATACTCTTGCCGGCAAGGCGCAGGCCGAAACTCTGGAGGCCCTATTCGGGAAAGAACAGACAGACGCGGGGAATACTATCTTATCAAACTTTGATTCCGCTGAAAACGCAATGGTTTCCATGGCAAGAAGCGCCGGGAATGCAATGGAAGCAATGAATGGAATTTTCGATAGTGTTGATTATAAGTTAAACCGCTTAAAAGAAACAGGAGTTGGAATCGGCCAGAACCTGTTTGGCGGCGATGATATGAAGGCATCTATTGATATATTGAATAAATTCGCTGAGGCAGTGGATTTTCTGACTGGGAAACTTGGACTGTTTGGAACTGTCGGAGCCGGACTTGGAATCGGTGCATTTATACAGAACCTAGATTGGCTCAAATGCAGAGCTGCAAAAATTGCCTAGATTTTTTGGTTGGTCTAGTATAGAAAAGGATGTCATGGAAATGGTGTGACAGACAATTCTGTGCGAATAGGGTTCTATAAACAAAATAAATAAAGGAATAATTCGTTGAAACCACTATTCTGCTATCAACAGTGAATCGGATGAAACAAAAGTTCTTGCTGAAATGCAAGAATTCTGTGGTAACGCACGAGCCAACTCAATCACATTTTAAATGGCTATTATATAATCCGTTAGAGCAGCAATGGCGAAAGCCATGACGGGGTAAAAATATTTGGATTGAGAGGAGTAGAGAGGGCACCCTTCCTTGGAGTATGTCATACCTTAGTTGATATGCTCTTAACGAATGTCCCAACGCAGCGACACTTCACCCTGTCGTGAATAACTAAACAACTAAATCACACAAAATTGCTCCATTGGGGAAACAAAGCAACTATAGCAAAAAGAGTAACCCGTAGGTCACTCTTGCCTTTTTGTCTAAAAATCCGATTTGCAATTATTGCAGTGCCATTGTTTACCCACTTTTTCCATAGCAAATACACCGAACATAGCTACAGAACCGGCCTTAGATAATCCAGAAATTTTCTTTGTATTCTTAGAATGACAGTATGGGCATTCTGCGTTATTGCGATACAAATAATCTTCTCTCGCTTTTTGTTTAGTTTCTTCTTCTCTCGCTAGAAGGATTGGATTGTTTGCTTTCGTTCCATAATCCATCTTTAAATCGCACCAAATTAATTTTGCTGTCTGGTCATCACAGGATGTAAGTTCTTTAATATAAGAAATGCCTTTTTGTATATTATCATCAGCAATTACACCGAATAGTATTGTAGACTTTATACCATCTATGGTGTTTTCAAAATAATATTTAGCTTCCTCATAATTCATAAAAGTCACCAACCTTAATAAAAGTATTGTATTTAGTATACCATAAAGCGACTAACGAATCTAGGCAATTCATTAAATGCAATCCATGATATTACAAAAGCATTTACTTTTATGGAGAATATTGGCGGACTTGGAAACGCAAAGGCAGCAAATACTGTAGAAGGTTTAAAACAAGCGACTGCTGGATATTCAAAAGAAGTCCTAATAGCTGCAATAAACCAAAAAGTATTCACAGCGGAACAGGCAAGGGCCATTATGACAGCGAAAGCAGTCGAAGCAGCCGAAGCACAGCAGATAATTACAACAGCTGGATTAACTACAGCCGAAGCCACTGCCACTGGAGTTACTGCTGGATTTAAGGCGTCTATAAAATGTCTTGGAGTAGAATTAAAAGCACTATCATCAGCTCATCCAATCTTGCTAGGCATCACTGTAGCTATCGCCGCTATGGCCGGAGCATATAAAATAATAAATGTTTGTACTACTTCGTTCGAGGAGCTAAGCGAAAAAGCTGCAGAACTTAATTCTGAGATTGCGAATTCTCAATCAGAAATGGATAGTTACACTTCCAAGTTAGACGAAGTAGACCAGAAGATAAAAGATATTCAAAATTTAGGTACTTTGTCATTTACCGATAAACAGGAACTGGAAAATCTACAGAATCAGCGGCAAGAATTAGAGAATTTATACAATATAGAAAAAGCAAGACATAATTTAGCACAGAGTGATCTAGAGAAGAAGCTCCATGCTGTTAAAGCACGAAGAAAAGCTGACCTCCATTATGAATGATATCAGGGATATCAAGGAGTCGGGCAAGATGGATAACAAGGTTACCCGAGATAAATTTAATGTGCTGAGCCAAATGCTCCTGGAAATCGAACACAAGATGGATGATATGGAAGAACGGAGAAACAACGCCAGACGTGAAACCTTAAAGCAGCAATTATTTAATCTATATTATAAATACAAGGAACGCGCCGAAGCAACCGGAGAAATGGTTCTGTCACAATGTGAATACGAGCAGTTTTGGACGGCATTCCATGAATATGAATCGGAACCGCTGAATGGGGATGGATTGATTCACAGCGTCGTGGAAGTTTATATGAGGGGGGTTACTTCGGAAGACTAAAGCAGGGCAGTTGGGAGTTCAATCTTCTCAACTCCCTGTTTTTTTAACAGGAAAGTTCTCCTGTTAAACGATAACCTGTATGATCCGCGCGCAGGGCACCGCCATCAAAAAAGAGATGTAAAATAAGTACCTAATTAGGGGCTGTTTTTTTACAGCCCCGTTTTGTGTCATTAGTATAAAATAGATGCAGTGGGGATTATGCTCATTCGGCAGACACAGCTAATTTGTAAAGCGCAACAGATACCCATCAGAGTCTTGTATTAAAAATTGTACTTCTAAGATTTCTTCATTACCACATTTATAAGTTGCTTCTTGAAGTTCCCTGAACAGTTTTACATTACAATCGATTACTGCTTGATATTGTTTGCGAATATTGGGAGCGCGAATTGAAAAATTAATGCCTCGACCAAATGGATATTCTAATTTACCTATATTCCAACCTTCTTCGTGTATCTGCTCAAACATAAATTGACTTCCATTATACGATAAAAAAATAAATTTATCCTCTTCTCGCTCATATTCAAGGGTAAACCCTAGTTTGTTAAGATAAAAATCTTTGGTTATTTCAATGTCCGATATTGTTAACTCAGGTATCATAGAATGATATTTCATTTGTCCCCCTATTATAAATAGGTTCTATACTGAATGTTGGGGTGTGCTGAAAA
>NZ_KE992815.1 GCF_000466485.1 [Clostridium] symbiosum ATCC 14940
GTCGAGCGCGCCGAATTATGTGGATCCGAGTGGATATGACAGCCGGGGATATTCGAACACGGCCAGCGGAAGAGAGCCCGGTAAACGTCCCGGTTCTATTTATGACGGATATGATGAATCGATAAGAGCAGAGGTCAGGAAAGAACATAAGGACCGTATAGCAGCCGGTTTGAGTAAAGCTCAGAAAAGATTGTATGATGCGATAACCAAGGCATTGGATGGTGTCAATAACAGCAGTGCAGTTTATATTAAGCTTGGGGCACTTACAATTATGGCAGAAGCGGACAGTGAAGTAGATGATTGTGCAAAAGAGAAGATGACAGAAGCGATCATCAGTACACTGGCAGGGATGCTGAGTGAAATGGCATACTATGGAAGAACAAGTGTCGAATGGAATGGGATTGTGCAAGCCCTGATAGAGTGGGGAATTGAGAACAAAGAAGAGGAGATGGTAGAGAAATATTTTAATGCACAATACTATTACACGGGAAAGGCATTATTTGATGATTGGTATGCAGAGGTAGGAAGATTAACCACCCTGACCTCATTAATAACTTCAATAGCAGGCTTTCTGGGCGGAGGTGGCTCCTTCTCCGTAGGAACAGCGGCAAGCGGCTCAGCAGCCCTGGCGGCATCGGGAACTGCAGTAGTGGCAGGAGCTTCAGCAGTGACGGTAGGAATAGTGGTGGCCGGTGTTGGAGTAAATGGCATAATCATGGAGTCCAGAGGTGAGGCAAGGGGGGAAGCGAATCGAGA
>NZ_KE992816.1:0-5842 GCF_000466485.1 [Clostridium] symbiosum ATCC 14940
GCGGCGTCCTCACCTGCTTAACTAAATCTCCACTATTTTTCCTCTATTATGCGTATTGCTTCCTGAAGCTGGTTATCCATATCCTCCGGAATTACAGGCATCTTGGCAGCCTCTTCATTCAGCTCCACCTCCACGTCAGGAGCGATTCCTTCTCCGTGAATGTCGTGTCCGTTCGGCGTATAGTAATGATTTGTCGTCAGTTTTACGGCGCTTCCGTCGGAAAGCGGGAAGAGCGTCTGCACAATTCCTTTTCCGAATGTCTGTGTACCGACCACTGTGGCCGCCTCATAATCCTTCAGCGCACCGGTAAATACCTCAGAAGCACTGGCGGAGTTGCCGTTTACCAATACCACCATCGGTATCTCCAGACTGTGACCGTCTTTGGCATCATATACCTCTTCTGCGCCATCTTTATCCGCTACCGTAAGGATCCGCCCGCCGTCCTTCAGGACGTAATCGGCCATGGATACTACCGTATTCAATTCACCACCCGGGTTATTTCTCAAGTCAACAATCAGTTTCTTCATCCCCTGAGTGTTTAACTCCTCTATCTTCTGCTTGAACTGGGCATCCGTCACCTTGTCAAACTCAATTACGGAAATATAGCCGATCTCTTTATCCAGCATTTTTCCTGTTACGGTCTGTACATCGACCGGTTTTCTCGTCACGGTAAGGTCCACGTATTCCCCTGTATCTTCCCGGTAAACCGTAATCTCTACGTTGGTGTCTTCCTCGCCCTTGATATAGTTGTTGACCATAATAGTCAGATCCATCCCCGTTACTTCCGTATCGCCTACGGCAAAGACTATATCTCCCGGACGGATTCCGGCTTTCTCGGCAGGGCTGCCTTCAAATACACGGATAATCGTGGAGACGCCTGTCTTCCTGTCCTGTGAAACCATCGCTCCGATACCGCAGTAGGAACCGTTTGTCTCATCCATAAAGCTGGCCAGTTCCTCCGGCGTATAGTAAACTGCGTAGGGATCATTCAGGCCGAAAAGGAAACCGTTGTAAATTCCGGATTCTTCCTTTTCCACTTCCACCTTATCTTCAAACAGGTACTTCTTGTCAATAATCGTCTGAAGCTCCGTAAGCTTTCTGTTGACGCGCTCCATATCGAGAGTCTGATTGCCAGCCTGACCGTCGGCGCTCGCCTCCGCCCCGGAATTACCCTGCTCCGCCTGCACCTGTACCTGATTGTCAATGACGCGCCGTCCAAACATATAAATTCCGGCCGATGTCCCCACTGTCACCAGGCAGGCGAATGCCGTAACAAGGACGCCGACCATGACGCCTCTCCAGAATTTACTTCTATTGTCCATCTCTAATGCCTCCTAATTTATGGGTTGATATTGTTTCACTCCACGCTCGATATATTGTCAGAGTGCGACTGCATCCTACGTAGAAGCGTGGTTGATCTCATAGCAGTGGGGGAAAACCGATTACTCTCCGCTCACCACTGCCGTTAAGTTTGTTTTTGAACTTAGGGCCTCTGTTCAGTAAGAGTACCGAACCGTTTCCCTATGGGCTTACATATTTTGCCGGATTTACATAACTTCCATTCAGCCGGACGCCGAAATGCAGGTGCGGTCCGGTAGAATAGCCGGTAGAACCTACTTTTGCAATGACCTGTCCCTGCTTTACCGTGTCACCGGCTGATACCAGCAGCTGGGAACAATGCATATACACGGTGGATACTCCTCCGCCGTGGTTTAACATGATATAGTTCCCGGCAGAATAGCTGTATGTAGAAATTGTCACAGTTCCGTCGGCCGCCGCAACAATATTGCTTCCCGTAGGCGCGCCGATATCTATTCCCTGATGGTTTGAAGAAGCGCCTTCGGTCGGTGACTCCCTTCCTCCGAAGCCGGATGTAATCCTGCTGCTGGAAGGACACGGCCATATAAATTTAATATTCCCAATACTTACCGTATTATACTTCTGCCCTGCCGCCTCAGCCTTTTTCCTGGCTTCCTCTTCCTGTCTTTTGATCTCCGCCTCTATCTGTTTAATCTTATCTTCCTGAGCTTTAATATCCTTTTCATAAGCTTCCACCTGAGCCGTCTTGGTCCCAATCTGGGAATTTACCTTCTTAAGCTCCGCCGATTTTTCATTGACCAGCGTCTCCACAGAATTTTTCTTGCTTGTCGTCTGCTCCTGCAGCACAACCAGCTCCGCCTTCTCTTTCTCAAGCTGCGCCTTGTCATCTGCTATCCCGTCTTTGACTGCAGCATATTGATCCAGCATATTTCTATCATATTCAGATATTTTTGAAATATATTCCGCTCTGTTTAAAAGCTCCGACATGGACTTCGACTGCAGAAGAATATCCAGGTAACTGCTGTCACCCTTCTCGTACATGTATTTGATACGCTTTTTCATGGCCTCATACTGCTTCTTTTCCACTTTTCCGGCCTCATCAAGCTTTACCGCGGTCTCTTCAATAGTCTTCTCTTTATCACGGATATTTCCTTCCAGCCTGTTCACTTCCACATTCAGCGTCTCAAGCTGGGAGTCCAGCTTCCTTACATAGGTTTCCGTATCCGCTTTCAGTGTTTCCAGCTCTTTGATAGCCTGCTCTGTCTTCTTTTTCTCCTCCTCGATGGAAGAAATCTTTCCCTTGGCGCTGTCCACGTCTTTTTTAGAGGCCCCATATGCGGGCGCTGCGGCCAGGGATGCCAGAAGAATAGCCAGAACTGTTCTTTTTACTGCTGCATTATGCCTCATCTTTTGCTCCTTATGCACAGACTCCTATACCTTCAGATGTTTCCGAATGGTAAAGAAGCTTCCGACAAAACCGATTCCCACACCGAGAGCCACCGCCACTGCGATCATATACGGGAAAATGGTGTCGATTGGTATAAACTCAATAATGTTAGATATGATATGGAATTTTTCAATCATGTATTCCACCGCACTCCTGTAAAGGAAATAAACGCTGACAAGCGGAATAGCCGCCCCGGCAAATCCGATAATAATACCCTCCACAACAAAGGGGGCACGGATCATAAAATTGGTGGCCCCAATCAGACGCATGATTTTGTTCTCGTCCTTCCGGAAGGCCGCTGCCGTGGAAATCGTATTGCTGATCAGGAACACCGCCACCGCCAGCAGTATTGCAATAATCACTGCCGAAATCAGCCCCAGCATCTTATTAAAGGTGGAAAGCCCTGATGCCGTGTCATTGGAATAGTTAATCTTCCTGATACCTGCAATCGTATTCAGATAGGACACAATGACATCCTGATCCGCGATATCCTTCAGATAAATTTCGTAAGATGCCGATCCGGCCAGCGGGTTATCATCCGCAAAGCCTTCCGCCAGTTCCTCCGCATCTTTAAAATATTCCTTCTGGAATGTCTCCCATGCCTCCTCGGCTGAAATATACTTTGTTTCTTTTATCTCTTTCCTGGCGGCTATCTCTTTTCCGATTGCCAGAATATCTGCTTCCGCCATATTTTCATCGAAAAATACAGTGATTCCCACCGTGGTTTCTGCATTTTTCACCATATACTGTACATTGGCCACCAGGGCAAAAAACATACAGAATAAAAAAATGCACGCTGAAATGATAGCCGTCGAAGCCAGGGAAAACCAGATATTCCTGCCTATATTTTTCATACCTTCTTTCAGGCAATATGTAAATGTACTAAGCCTCATATGCGATACCGCCTTTTATCTCATCCTCCGCCACAACTCCGCGGTCCAGGGTGATTACCCGTTTTCCCATCCTGTTTACAATCTCCTGACTGTGGGTAACAACGACTACAGTGGTACCCCTGTTGTTGATTTCTTCCAACAGCCTCATTATCTCCATTGAATTCTGCGCATCCAGATTACCGGTCGGCTCATCCGCCAGCAGAACCTCGGGCGAATTAATGAGAGCCCTGGCAATCGCCACCCTTTGCTGCTCCCCGCCGGAAAGCTGGTTCGGGAATGATTTATATTTTGATGAAAGCCCCACCAGCCTGAGCATCTCCGGAACCGACTCTTTAATCGTTCTGGTCGGCACACCGATTACACGCTGGGCAAAGGCTACATTTTCATACACTGTCTTATCCTTTAAAAGGCGGAAGTCCTGAAACACTACCCCCAAACGCCTCCTGTATTTCGGCACATATCTTCTGGGCATCTTCCCCAGCTCCATATCGTTCACGATGATTTTCCCTGATGACGGCTCCACTTCCTTTAAAAGCAGCTTCATAAGCGTGGATTTACCGGAACCGCTGCGCCCCATAATAAAGACAAACTCACCGTCCTCTATCGTGATATTAATATTTTTAAGCGCCCTGTTTCCCGCTTTATATGTCTTATTGAGACTCATTATCTCTATCATCTTCTGTGTATCCCTCAACTATAGAATTGCTGCGGCACAGATACGCGATCCATACCACAGCATTCCCCGTTTCCCTCTGTTTAGATTTGCTTCAAGATCTCACCGTTACCGTTCACGTAACATCTCATCATCAATAATCAAGGTTCTCCATATACTTCATGTATTTAACTACCATAAGCGCAATTTTAAAGGTTATGGCATCTTCAAATACCCTCAAATCCAGACCGGTACTCTTCTGAAGCTTGTCAAGACGGTACACCAGCGTGTTCCTGTGGATATAGAGCTGTCTGGACGTCTCTGATACGTTGAGGCTGTTCTCAAAGAATTTGTTGATCGTGGTCAGAGTCTCTTCATCGAAATCATCCGGTGATTTTCCGTCAAAAATTTCCTTGATAAACATCCGGCAAAGAGGGAGCGGAAGCTGGTAAATCAACCGGCCGATTCCCAGTTTGCTGTAGGCCACAACATTCTTTGTGCTGTAGAAAATTTTCCCCACGTCGAGAGCCATCTTTGCCTCTTTATAAGAACGCGATACATCCTTAATCTCATTGACAATCGTACCAAAAGCGACGTTCACTCTCGTCAGCGCCTCTGTATTCAGCATATCAACAATCATGCTGGCCGTCTTCTCCAAATCATCATAGGTTTCTCCCGGTTTCACTTCCTTAACCAGAATAATATCCTTCTCATCCACCGCCGTAATAAAATCCTTCGTCTTTGTGGAGAACAAACTTCTCACCGTCTCAAGCGCATTGACATCTTTCTCATGCTGTGTCTCAATGATAAAGACAATTCTCTTAACATTGGTCTCAATATGGAGCTTCTTCGCCCTGTTGTAGATGTCTACTAACAGCAGATTGTCAAGCAGAAGGTTCTTGATAAAGTTATCCTTATCAAATCTCTCCTTATAGGCAACAAGCAGGTTCTGAATCTGGAACGCCGCCATCTTGCCCACCATATAAACATCGTCACTGCCGCCCTTGGCAAGCAGAATATATTCCAGCTGGTGTTCATCAAACACCTTAAAAAATTGATAGCCCTGAATAACCTGACTGTCCGCCGGAGAGTCCACGAAAGTCAGAATCGCACTTTCATACTCCTCAGCACCGGTAAATGTGGACGCAAGAACTTTGCCTTCTGTATCACAGATACTTAAGTCCACCCTGGTAATCCCCTTCAAGCCTTCAATATTTGTCTGGAGTATCTGATTTGATATCATATCCTTCTCTCCTTTGATTTTATATTTTCCCTGATTACTATATTAATGCAAAACGGAGAAAAATAAAAGAGGGTGTCTGAAAAAAATTAAAATAAATATTATTTAAGCAGGTGATGTCCCCTCCGCAATTGATTCCGCCTGCTTCCCCGGTTCAGGTTTTCGCAGGGACGGAAGACCCAGGCGGAAATTTCCGCGATACCGGACATGGTCCGTTGCGGGCGCTGATTGTCTCCAGTCTCCGAGCACAGGTCATCGCCATCAATCACAGCAAATTGAGCGGAATTAAA
>NZ_KE992816.1:5942-10067 GCF_000466485.1 [Clostridium] symbiosum ATCC 14940
CACAGCAAATTGAGCGGAATTAAATCCGGTGATACTCTTCCGGACTCAATTCCGCTCAATCGTATTGAAACATCAAATATATCAAACACATATGGATGCACTGAGTGGCCGCGATAAGATCCGCCCCCGCACTTAACGCGTGAGAAAATCAGCGTCCGCTGGCCGTACCGGCGGCGTCCTCACCTGCTTAACTAAATCCCTATTTCATTGACTCAATAATACTGTCAGCCAGTGCATCCAGCTCCGTTACCTTGTCAGGATGAAGGGCGGATGCCAGGGAAAGCCTCTCATTTAATACTGTCATATTTTTAAGCTCATCATCCACGAATTTCTGCATTAAGTCGCCTGATTTACATGCCCATGAGCCGTTCTCTATGATGGCGATTGTCCTGTTCTGAAGATTGAGCGCCTTCATATCCATCAGGTAATTGTGCATTACCGGGTAAATTCCCAGATTGTAGGTCACGGATGCCAGAACCACATGACTTAAACGGAAGGTCTCGGAGATGAGCTGTGAAACGTGTGTATTGGATACATCATATACATGCACATTCGTCATCCCTTTTTCACACAGCTTTGATGCAAGCGCCTGCGCAGCGGCCTCGGTGTTGCCGTACATGGAAGCGTAAGCAATCATAACCCCCTTTTCTTCCGGCTCATACCGGCTCCAGTGATCGTATTTGTCGATGAAATAGCCCAGGTCGGAGCGCCATACCGGCCCGTGAAGCGGACAAATAACTTTAATATCAATTGTTGCGGCTTTCTTTAAGAGCGCCTGCACATGAGGGCCGTATTTGCCGACAATATTTGTGAAATAGCGGCGGGCATCGTCGATCCAGTCTCTGTCGAAATTCACTTCGTCATTAAAAAGTTTACCGTCCAATGCACCGAAGGAACCAAAGGCATCGGCTGCAAACAGAACGCCGTTTGTCACGTCAAAGGTAACCATAGCCTCCGGCCAGTGTACCATCGGGGCATAGACAAAGGTAACCGTATGCTTTCCGAATGACATTGTATCACCTTCGTGTACCTCAATCAGCTCATGGCTGTCAACGCCGAAGCCGAACTGGCGCATCAGCATGAACGCCTTTTCCGTGCTGACAATCTTCACCTTCGGATAACGCAGAAGGATTTCCTCGATAGAGGCGCCGTGATCTGGCTCCATATGGTTGATTACCAGGTAATCAAGAGGTTTTCCCTCCAGCAGATAGTCCATATTTTCAAGCAGCTGGCGGCAGGCCGACCAGTCAACAGTGTCAAATAAAACACTCTTCTCATCCAGCAGCAGGTATGCGTTATAGGAAACGCCCCTGGGAATCGGATGTATATTTTCAAACAGGGCCAGACGGTGGTCGTTGGCTCCAACCCAATATAAATCTTCCGTTACATTTCTTACACAATACATAAAGTGAGCCTCCTTTCAGCTTACGCCTCGATAAACATATCTTTTCCTTCAGCACATTCCGGGCATACCCAGTCTTCCGGAAGTTTTTCAAACAGAGTTCCGGGAGCGATGTCATTGTCAGGATCACCTTCCGCCGGATTATATTCATATCCGCAGCCCCCACAGACATAAGTCTTGCCGATTGGCTTTTCCTTCGGCAGCTGTGGACGTTTCATCTTAATCATTGGAGGCGCCGGCTGTTTGGCTTCTCCATTGTCAAGCGCTGCCGTCAGAAGCGGAAGTATCTCCATTACGTCTCCGACAATTCCATAGTCGCAGTTCTTGAAGATTGGCGCATTGGCATTTTTGTTAATTGCCACGATGATGGACGCATCTTTGATTCCCTTTAAGTGCTGTGTCGCACCGGAGATTCCGCATGCAATATATAGGTTCCCGGTGAATTTCTGGCCCGACATTCCCACATAGCGGTTCAACGGCACATATTTAAGTGTCTCAGCTACCGGACGGGAAGAGCCGATAGCCGCTCCTGCCTGTACGGCCAGGGCTTCGATCAGTTTCATGTTCTTTTTATCCCCGATTCCTTTGCCGGCCGACACGACGCGCTCCGCCTGCGGAATCGGTGTGTCTAACGGTATGCCGACGGAAAAATCAAAGCCGTCTTTTTTCAGGGCAGCCACAAGAGTATCAACCTTCTCCTGCGCCTTTCCCTCTTTCAGAATCTGTTTCTTGCGAAGGCCGGTGATGGGGGCTGGTTTCTTCATATGCTTTGCCCCGCCGCCTCCTGATTCCTTCGGCATCTTGCCAATGATATGGGAAGCGATAACAACTCTCTGAATCTCGTTGGTTCCTTCATAAATCGTCGTAATTTTTGCATCACGGTATGCCCGCTCCACTTCCATTCCTTTCAGATAGCCGCTGCCGCCGAAAATCTGGAGAGCATCATTGGTAACCTCGAGAGCGATATCGGAAGCATACTGTTTAGCCATTGCGGATTCCATTCCGTACGGTACATGCTGTTCCTTCAGCTCTGCCGCGCTGTATATCAGGAAACGGGCGCAGCGCAGTTTTGTCGCCATGTCGGCCAGCTTAAAGGAAACAATCTGCTGCTGGCAGATTGGCTTGCCGAACTGGATTCGCTCCTTTGAATATTCCAGAGCATTTTCATAAGCTCCCTGGGCAATTCCAAGCGCCTGGGATGCAATTCCGATACGGCCGCCATCCAGCGTCGCCATCGCAATTTTGAAACCTTCTCCCTCTTTTCCAAGGAGATTCTCCTTCGGAACCTTCACATCGTTGAAAATCAATTCTGCCGTTGAGGAAGAACGGATTCCCATCTTGTCATAGTGATCGCCAAACTCAAAACCTTCCCAGCCCTTTTCCACAATGAAAGCGGAAATTCCTCTTGTTCCGATATCCGGTGTCGTCACCGCGAATACCACGTATGTATCTGCTTTCGGCGCGTTAGTAATAAAAATCTTACCGCCGTTCAGCAGGTAATAATCCCCTTTTAATACGGCCGTTGTCTCTGTGCCGCCGGCATCGGAACCTGCATTCGGCTCCGTCAGTCCAAACGCTCCGATTTTTTCACCTCTCGCCAGCGGAACCAGGTATTTCTGTTTCTGCTCTTCTGTTCCGAACGCAAATATCGGCCAGGATCCAAGCGATACATGGGCGGAAAGAATTACACCGGCTCCGCCGTCCACCCTGGACAGTTCCTCCACTGCGATCGCATAGCTGAGTATATCCATACCGGCTCCGCCGTACTCCTTCGGATAAGGTATACCCATTAACCCCATTTTCCCGAGCTTTTCCACGGCCTCTGCCGGAAATTCATTGTTCTGATCGAGAAGAAACGCCTGTGGCTTAATCTCACCCTCCGCAAACTCGCGGATTTTCCTGCGCAGCTCCTCATGTTCCTGTGTCGTTGTAAACAGCATATGCTTTCCTCCTTCTCCTTTTTGGTTTTAATCATGCATCTATCGTTACCGCCGTGAATCAGGCAGGTAATATCAAACCAGCTCTTTCAATTACCGCTTTAATATTGTATGAACAAAACTGTAATTTATACTTGATAATTTTTATCCACTTTAAATTATAAAGAATGCCGCCTGCTGATTCCGTTCTCAGCGGCGGGGAATCGTAACAGTTCAATCAGTCTGAACTGTTACGGGAATTCCTCTTTACTCTAACTGTTCTCTTCTCCGTTCAGGAGCCAGTACAGGCTCCTGGAGCGGAATTCCTGATCAATTGCATTCTGTACTTTTGCCAGTTGTGTATGGATGGTGCAGGGCGAGCCGTACCTCCCCCGCCACTCACACTGGTATCCGGGCGTCATACAGGACGTCAGGCGTGCGTTTGTCTCCACTGCTTCTATCAACTGATAAAGAGTTGCGGTTCTTAAATCACAGCCCAGGCGGCAGCCTCCGCTGGCTCCCCTCGTTATCTGTACGATCCCTGCTTTTTCCAGTTTCTTAAGAATCTTATATGCGAACTTCTGAGGAAGGCTTTCTCTCTCTGCCAGCTCTCCTGCCGTATAGCTTTTACCATCTGACAGGGTACGTAAAATGCGCAGTGCATAATCGGTTTCTCTGGTTATCAGCACGTTTCCACCCTCCCTGTTGTCTATAACACTACTATAGCAATGTAGATAAAAAATGTCAAGTTTATTTTGGAAATTTTGTATAATTACTGAAATGAAAAAGTAAATTCCACTCCCCATT